>NZ_AZUX01000003.1:0-318533 GCF_000513915.1 Mesorhizobium sp. WSM2561 | reverse complement strand
CACGGTCTTCCGCCAGCTTTTCGGACTGGCCTGATATGACCTCCTTGATCGTGTTGAGATCGGATTCGAGCGCGCGCTTGAGGATGTTGCGGCCTTCGGCCAGCTTCTCGACCTGACCGGCGACCAGCCCGTCGATGCTCGACCGGCTTTCCGCCAATTTGGCAAGGTCTGCCTCGAGCGTTTGCGAAAGCAGGCTGCGATCGTCGGCGAGCCTGCCCGAATGGTCCTCGATCAGGCCTCGGATGCCCGACAGGTCGTCTTGGAGCGAACGCGAAAGCTCGCTGCGGTCTTCCGCCAGTTTGGCGGAATGGGTCTCGATGAGACCCTTGATGCCGACAATGTCGGTTTCCAACGCCTTGGCGAGCAAGGCGCGACCTTCGGCGATCTTCTCGACCTGGCCAGCGACCAGGCCGTCGATGCTGGCGCGACTGTCGGCCAGCTTGCCCAGATCGGCATCGAGAGCGCGTGAAAGAATGCTGCGGCCTTCGGCGAGCTTGCCAACATGGCCGGCAACCATTTCGTCAATGATCGTGCGGGCTTGTACAAGTTTTCCGGCGTCTTCGTTCAAGGCCTGCGAAAGCCTGTTGCGGCCCTCTTCGAGCCGTTCGAGATGGCTGCCGAGCGACGCATCGATGGCGGCGCGCGACTCGTTGACCTTGCGCAGATCCTCCTCGAGGGCGCGCGAGATCAGGTTGCGGCCTTCGGCAAGCCTTTGCACCTGGTCGGTGACAGCCGCGTCGATGCCGGCGCGGCTTTCTGCGAATTTCTCCAGATCGGCCTGCATGGCCGCCGTCATGTGTTCGCGGCTTTCGGAAAGCTTGCGGCTGTGGTTCTCGACAGCCTCCTCGATACCGACGCGGGCATCGGCAAGCCGCTGGATGTCGGTGTCGAAGGCGCGCGACACCACATGACGGGCCGCTTCCATGCGGCCGGCGAAATCGCCGGCGCGTGCTTCGAGCATCGACGAGGTCGACGAAACGATGTCGGCCATGTCGGCGCCGATCTGGGTCTTGCCCTGATCGATCATCGCCGAAAGCGTTTCCTTGCTCTCCTGGAAGGTATGGGCGATTTCGCGCGCGCGCTCGACCAGGGTCTCGTTGATCTGGCGTGCGCGGGCCTCGAGCGCGGCGTTGAGCTTTTGGGTGCCGGTGTCCAGCGCTTCGGCGCGGGTCTGGAACTCACTGATCAGCACCTGGCCGCGTTCGGCCAGCGTCCGCTCGATGCCGTCAAGGCTGGCTTCAAATTCGGAGTTGAGCGTGCGTGCGGCGCCGCCGAGCAGCGACACCATGCCGGAGGTCCGATCGTCGAGCAGATCGGTCAGCGACCGGGTGAGGCCGTCGGTCGTCTCCGTCAGCTTGGCAATGCGTGTGTCGAGAAGGCTGGCGAAGGCTTCGCCGGAGGTCGACAGCCGGTCAGTGATGGATTCGAGCCGGCCTTCCACCGAATCGAAGATCGACAGCGAGCTATGGTTGATCCTGTCGATCAACGTGTCGCCGGAATTGGTGATGGTCATCGACAGGTTGGTCGAGGCGTTGAGGATGCTGTCGCGAATGATGTCGCTGGCAGCCCCGATTTCGTCCTTCAGCGTCTCATGCGCGCCGGTGATCGAGGCGCGCACGCGTTCGGCGTGGGTGACCACCGCTTCGCGCTCGCTGCCCAGCCCGTCGACAAGCGAGCGGATGCGGGATTCATTCTCCGAATAGGAGCGCTCGATCTGATTGACCTCGCTGTGGACCAGGGTTTCGAGCTCGACGGCACGTGCAAGCGTGCGCTCGATGCCTTCACCCATGGCCGCAACCTCGCGGCGCACGGCTTGCCCGATCATCATGACGCGATCCTGGGCGATTTGCTCCGGCTCGGTCAGGCGGAAAGCCACTTCCGTCATCGACTGAGCGGCGATGCGCATCTCCTGCGCGCGGCGAATCATGGCTGCAAACGCCCAGAACAGGAGGACGGGCAGGATCACAGCGATTGCCAGGCCAATCAGTTCGGGACGGGCGAAAAACTGGCCGGGGGTGCGGATTTGCCAAATGTCTGGGCCAAACAGCAGGTTTGCCAATGCACCGGCACCCGCGACCCAGGCGAGCGAAACGAGCGCCACGACCCAGTAGATCGTGTTCGAGGCACGCCGATTGAGGGTGTGCAGCAGCGTCTTGTAATCTTTTTGACGAGGATCGTTGGCCGGAGTGAAGCCGGCCGACTGCGTGCCATTGCGCGTTTCAACAGGGCGCGTTTCAACGGGGCGCAGTTCAGCAGGGCGCGGTTCAGCCGGCCTGGCGTTTGCCGCTTCTCTCTGGTCCTGGGCTTTCTGGTCCTGATTGGCGGCAAGCTCGGCATTCTGGCTCTGGTTGACGACAGGCTCGGCATCCTGATTCTGGTTGGCGACAGGCTCGGCATCCTGGTTCTGGTTGGCGACAGCCTCGGCATCCTGGTCACGGCCCTCGCGTGCCAACTCGTCGGCCGCCTGCGATATCTGCGCTTCCAGATCCTCCATCGACGCGGCGATGTCGAGGTCGCCGTCGGCATCGCTGTTCAGATCGATTTCAAGTGCTTTTTCGAGTTCCCTGGCTACGTCGTTGTCGAGCGTTCTTGTCGTCGTTGTTTTCTTCGCCATGCCTTCGCTACCCTGTACAAGCTGCCGCGGGACTTGTGATTTTGCTTTTCGTGTCCCACGCAAGAGGCTGAAAATGGACCTTTCGTATCGTAATGACACACCGGGGTAAAGAAAACACGCATTCGGTGCGATACGTAAAACTTTAAATATAAGGTTAACAGAACTGTGATTCCGGCGCCGCTATCGCAACATTTTTCCGGGCCAATCATTAACCCGTCGTCCACAGGATGGGCCTATTTTTTTGGCGGCTGCCTATTTTTGGCGGCTGAAAGAACGGAGTTGCAGAGTCATGCGTGGCGAAAACGGCATTGCCTTCTCGATGCCCGGCGGCGATGTGTCGGGAACGGCCGGGTCGCGGCCCGTGGACCTGGCGCATCTGGCGCGCCAGACGATGGGCGACCGCAGCCTCGAACAGGAGGTGCTGGCGCTGTTCGTGCAGCAGGCATTGTCGGTTCGCGACAGGATCGTCGACGCCGATGTGAAGCAAAGACTGCTCCTGGCGCACGGGCTGAAAGGCTCGGCGCGCGGCGTCGGCGCCTTCGCTGTTGCCGATTGCGCGGGCGCGATCGAACTTCAACCTGAAGATACCAATACCCTCAAGCGGCTTGGCTCCCTGATCGAAGAAGTCCGCGATTTCGTCGCCGCCATCAGCCGTTAAACCCATTTCCGAAAAAAACGGCATAGAGCGCCGCTTTCGCGCCGCAGTTGACTTGTCAGCGGGAGTGATTATCTCGGCTGGGACTCCCTTCAGGTGACAAATGACCAAGCTGACCTTCATCGCCCATGACGGCACACATTTTGACGTGGATGCCGAAAACGGCTCGACCGTCATGGAGAACGCGATCCGCAACGCCGTGCCGGGGATCGAGGCCGAATGCGGCGGCGCTTGCGCCTGCGCGACCTGCCATGTCTATGTCGATGAGGCATGGACGGCGGAGGTCGGCGAGCCGGAAGCGATGGAAGAGGACATGCTGGACTTCGCCTACGACGTCCAGCCGAACTCACGGCTCTCCTGTCAGATCAAGGTGCGCGACGCTCTCGACGGCCTGGTTGTGCGCGTGCCCGCCCGCCAGGGCTGAAGCGTGGAGGCTTAAGCGGGGGATAGCCGATTTTTCCGGCGCCGGCTTGGCAGCGGGCCAACGGTCATGCAGTGTCGCGCCGTTCTCTACAGCGCCGCACGTTCCCTGGAACACGCAAAGCACGCTGTAGCACGGTGATTTGGCGCAGGATCCCCGGCGAGAATCGATTCCGATTTTCGGGGTCATGCGCATCGAAGGCGCATTCATGACCGATATCATCAGGACGGACGTATTGATTGTCGGGGCAGGGCCTGTCGGCCTGTTCGCCGTGTTCGAGCTCGGCCTCTTCGACATGACATGCCATCTGATCGACATACTCGATCGGCCCGGCGGGCAATGCGCCGAACTCTATCCGGAAAAGCCGATCTACGACATTCCCGGCTGGCCATCGATCTCGGCCCAGGGCCTGGTCGACAGACTGCTTGAGCAGATCGCGCCGTTCAAGCCCGACTTCACCTTCAACCGCATGGTCTCGAGCCTCGAAAAGCTCGAGGACGGCGGCTTTCGCGTCATCACCGACGAGAACGAGGTGTTTGAAGCCAAGATTGTGGTTATCGCCGCCGGCGGCGGCTCTTTCCAGCCGAAGCGGCCGCCAATTCCGGGCATCGAGCTTTATGAGGGCAAGAGCGTCTTCTACTCGGTGCGCCGGATGGAGGAATTCCGCGGCCACGACCTGGTTATCGTCGGCGGCGGCGATTCGGCGCTCGACTGGACGCTGAACCTGCAGCCGGTGGCCAAGAGCGTGACGCTGGTCCACCGGCGGCCGGAGTTCCGCGCGGCGCCCGACAGCGTCAACAAGATGTACGCCATGCAGGAGATGAAGGAACTGGATTTCCATGTCGGGCAGGTGACCGGGCTGACCGGCACGGACGGCCATCTCTCGGCGGCGACCATCAAGGGACCCGACGGTGACACCGAGGTGCCGTGCACTCGGTTGCTGCCGTTCTTCGGCCTGACCATGAAGCTCGGACCGATCGCCGAGTGGGGGCTCAATCTTCATGAGAACCTGATCCCGGTCGACACCGAGAAATTCCAGACGTCGGTACCGGGCATCTTCGCCGTCGGCGACATCAACTGGTATCCCGGCAAGCTGAAGCTGATCCTGTCGGGCTTCCATGAGGTCGCGCTGATGGCGCAGGCGGCCAAGCGCATCGTCAGCCCCGGCGAGCGCATCGTATTCCAGTATACAACGTCGTCGACCAGCCTGCAGAAGAAGCTCGGCGTCGCCGGCTGAGTCTCTTACTCGACGAGAATCGCCCTTACCGTCTGGCCGAAGCTAACCCGGCAGCTGGCCGTTTTCGATGCGCTTCATGCGATAACGCAGCAGCCGCAGGATGCGGCTTTCGAAATTGATGGTTTCGACGCGATCGAACTGCATCTGAGCGCGGTCGTGCTTGGCAAGAATAGCGGCGGAGATCTCCGCTGCCTTGGCCTTGGCCTCCTGGCACGTCTTGCGCGGGTGGATCGCCTTCAGCGCATCCTCGAGTTCGCCGGCATGGTTCTTGGCGATCTCGACATGGCGGTCCTCATGACGCTTGATGTCGGCGGACAATGTATCCCAAAACAGCCTTACGCCGGCATCAGCCTTGCGCGGGCGGCGCCACTCGGGAAGGATCACCTTGACCTTGACGGTGACATCGGCGTCGGCAATCGCGCAGGAGTTCGATCTTTCCGCATAGCTGACGCGGGTGGTGAACGCCATCTGCGTGGCGCCTGGATGCCGCATCCCGGTGCTTTTCACCCGAGGTCCAAGTTTCGTAAGCTGGGATCCGATATCATCGAGCGTTCTGCCGCCGATGCTGAAATAGCTATATGTCTTCACCAAATTCGCCGTGCCCGCCGGCAAGGCGGAACAAGCAAGCATCAGGGCGCAAAGCAGGGATCGTTTCATCATGTTGCCTCTTTGCCTACCTTGCGCTACGGCCGTTGCCGACGCAACGGAATTGATCTTTGGTGGATCACACATGGTTTATCGACAATGACGACAGGGCGATGGCAGTTGGCGCAAGGGCGCCATCTCGACCTTGCCGGCAAGGCGGTGATCGTCGGTATACTCAATGTCACGCCGGACAGTTTTTCTGACGGCGGACTGTTCGTCGCGCCCGAACAGGCGATCGCCCAGGCGCGCCGGATGGTGGAAGAAGGGGCCTCCGTCATTGACGTCGGTGGGGAATCGACACGCCCCGGCGCATTTCCGGTAGCCATCGAGGAAGAGCAGGCCCGCGTGCTGCCTGTCATCAAGGCGCTCGCCGGGCTCGGCGAGGCGCTGATTTCGGTCGACACCTATCGCGAGGACACCGCCCGGCTTGCCGTCGCCGCCGGCGCCCACATCCTCAACGACGTCTGGGGCCTGCAACGCGAACCAGGCATCGCGCGGGTCGCGGCCGAAACCGGCGCCGGCCTTGTCATCATGCACACCGGGCGTGACAGGCAAAAACTGCCCGACGTGATCGAGGATCAGTTTTTCTTCCTCGAGAAGTCCCTGGAAATCGCCCGGCGAAGCGGGGTTGCCGACGACCAGATCGTGCTCGATCCGGGCTTTGGCTTCGCCAAGGAAACTGCGGAGGAAAATCTCGACCTGATGGCACGGTTTTCCGAGCTCGATGTCTTGGGCTTTCCGCTGATGGCCGGTACATCGCGAAAGCGCTTCATCGGCGCCGTCACCGGCCGCGACGCCTCGGCCAGAGACGCCGGAACAGCGGCGACGAGCGTCATACTGAGGCTCAAGGGCGCGCGGCTTTTTCGCGTCCACGATGTCGCAATCAATGTGGATGCGCTGGCGGTTGCGGATGCTATGCTGGCGCGTGAAACCGCCGCATAGCTCGCAAATCGAAATCGATTCCAGCAGGATGCGTAGATTAAAAGCCTTAGAGCGTAGTCTGTGCGCCCAAGCGGACGCGCATCGCTCCAATCGAGCAGGACGCTGAGCGATGTATATCATCCGCATGAAAAATTGCGCCTTCTTCGCTCGGCACGGCGTGCTGGATGAGGAGGAGACGCTCGGCCAGCGTTTCTATGTCGACGCTGCGCTCACCGTCGAACCCGGCCGCGCGCTGGTCGATGATTCCATCGAGGATACCGTCCACTATGGCGTTGCCTTCGGGGTGATCGAAAAGATCATCACCGGGGAGAGGCGTTTTCTGATAGAAGCGCTGGCGCTGGAGGTGGCCCGGGCGCTGACAGCCCGCTTTCCCCAGATAAAAAAGGCCGAGATCACTGTGCGCAAGCCGAACGCGCCGGTGCCCGGCGTGCTCGATCATGTCGAGGTGACCGTTGCCTGGCCCCAATAACACGGTCTACCTCAGCCTTGGCGGCAATCTCGGCGACCCGGCAAGGTCGATGGGCGCGGCGCTGCGCATGCTGGACGCCGACGGGAACACGCGCGTCGTTGTCGTCTCCTCGCTTTACCGCACGCCGCCCTGGGGCAAGCTCGACCAGCCGGATTTTCTCAATGCGGCCGCCGAAATTTCGACCGTGTTCGCGCCACATGCATTGCTCGATCTCTGTCACGACGTCGAGCGCAGGCTGAAGCGGGTGCGCGAGGAGCGCTGGGGTCCACGGCTGATCGACATCGACATTCTGGTGTTCGGCGATCGGATCATCCACGAAACCGGGCTGGAAGTGCCGCATCCGCGCATGCTGGAGCGCGCCTTCGTTCTGGCGCCGCTGGCCGAGATCGCGCCTGACCTCACCGTCGACGGCAGAAGCGTGGCGGAGCGGCTTGCCGCTCTCGACAGCGCCGGCATCGAGCGACTGCCGTCCGGCCAGGATTGGTGGTTGACCTAAAGCATCGAACCAAAACCTTTACCCACTTTTGGCTCCGATGCACTGAGCTCAGCCGGAAAACCCGCCGCCGTCGAGGAACACCTGTTCCTCCGGCGTCGTCTCTCGGCCAAGCATCCTGTTTCGATGCGGAAAGCGGCCGAAGCGCTGAATGATCTCCAGGTGCTCGACGGCATACTTCAGATAGGATTGGGCTTTGGCGGTGGTGAGGTCCACCGATTTGAGCTGGTCGGCGAGATGCTCCGAATGCTCATAAGGCAAATAGAGGAAGACGCGAAGCTCTTCGTCGAGCGCCAGATCCTGGCCGGCGGCGATCGCCTTTTCGGCAAAATGCCTTGCCAGCGGGTCGGTGGCATACATATGGCCGGTGCCGCGAAAGCAGTTTCGCGGGAACTGGTCGAGCAGGATCATCAGCGCCAGTGAGCCTTCGGCATGCTCCGACCATCCGTCGCATTCACGCCGCGCGGCAGCGTAGTGCAGGTCGAGAAACCGGTTGCGGAACTCCGCGTCGAAGGCGTCATTCTTCTCGAACCATGCATCTTTCTCGGCGTCACGCCAGAATTTGGTGACGGAGAGGGCGCGCTCGTCCAGTACGGTCATCTGTTTGCTCTCCACATGTTTAGTCGGCAGGCTCGGATTTGTGCAGAACGTCGGCGGTTTCTTCATTGAGCGCCTGACCGGAGCGGCGCGGCTGGCTGAGCGGTGTCGGAATGGGTGTGCCGATATTGCCCTTGAGGAAGCGCGCTCCGGCGCGAACCCCTTCGGCGAGCTGCAACTCGAAACGGGCGGCATCGCGGTGGCGGACGTCCTCGATCACCTCGGCGACTTCCTCCGGGTCGACGCCCAGTGCTTCCAGCGTGGAGCCGCCGAAGACAAGCGCTGATTCGAAGGTTTCGCGAATCTGGAAATCGACGTCGGCACGTATCAACTGCAGTGCGGTTCCGCGGTCGAAAGCGCGTGCCAGCACGGTGAGCAGGGGAAACTCCGCCTTGATCAGCTTTGCGATGCGGACGGCGACATCGGGCTTTTCGACGCAGATCAACACGGCGCGCGCGCGGCCGGCGCCTGCGGCACGCAGAATGTCCAGCCGCGTGCCGTCGCCATAATAGACCTTGAAACCGAAATCGGCCGCCGCCTGGATCATCTCGACCTCATTGTCGATGATCGAGACGTCGATCCCGCGCAACAGCAGCGGCTGGCTGGCGATCTGGCCGAAGCGGCCGAAGCCGATGATCAGCACGCTGCCGGTCAGGCCATCGGCGATGTCGACGCCTTCGAGCGACTGCTCGTCGCGCGGCGTCAGATACCGCAATGCCAGAATGGCCAGCGGCGTCAGCACCATGGAGATGATGACGATCGCCGTCAGCGTCGCGTTAGCCTGGCTGTCGATGATGCCGACCGCCGCGGCGGCGGAATAGAGAACGAAGGCGAATTCGCCGCCTTGCGCCATGAAGACGGCGCGCTCGAGCGCCTCCCGGTGGCCGGTCTTGAGGATGCGGGCGACGAGGTAGATGCCGATCGCCTTTATCACCATGTAGGCGACGACGTAGATGGCGACTAGCCGCCAGTTCTGGGCAACCACGTGCAGGTCGAGCGACATGCCGACGGCGAGGAAGAACAGCCCGAGCAGCACACCGCGGAATGGTTCGATGTCGGCCTCGAGCTGATGGCGGAAGGTGGATTCCGACAACAGCACGCCGGCCAAGAAAGCGCCCATCGCCATCGACAGGCCGCTGAGCTGCATGGCAAGCGCCGACCCCAGAACGACCAGAAGGGCGGCGGCGGTCATCACTTCGCGGGCGCGGGCATCCGCCAGGATGCGGAAGAACGGATTGAGCAGGTAACGCCCGGCCAGCACCAGCCCGACGATGGCGGCCAGACCGATGCCCACGTCCGTCAGCCGCTGCGTCACGCTCATATCGGCGCCGCCCGGTGCCAGGAAAGCGATCAGCGCCAGCAGCGGCACGATCGCCAGGTCTTCGAGCAGCAGGATGGAGACAATGCGCTGGCCTTTTGGCGCGGCGATCTCACCGCGTTCCTCCAGAAGCTGCATGACGATCGCCGTCGAGGTCAGCACGAAACCGGCGCCGGCGACGAAGGATTGCGAGACCGGAAAACCTCCCGCCAGTCCGACCCCGGTCAGCAACAGCGCGCAGACGCCGACCTGCAATGCGCCAAGGCCAAAGATCTCTCGCCTGAGGCCCCACAGCCGTGACGGCTGCATCTCCAGCCCGATGATGAACAGGAACATGACGACGCCGAGCTCGGCGACGTGAAGAATGGCTTCCGATTCGGAAAAGATGCCGATGCCGAACGGGCCGATGACCACGCCGGCCGCCAGATAGCCGAGGATGGAGCCAAGCCCGATGCGCTTGAAGATCGGCACGGCGACAACACCTGCGGCGAGCAGCGCCACGACGTGGATCAGATCGCTGCCCGCTGCTTCTGCCGCCATGCCTGCCGTTCCGTTCTCTCTAGGGACCGCTGCACGTGCTGCGGCATCGAGCGGCAAAGATAGGGGCTTCGGTTGAGATCGAACAGTCCGAATCCGGAAACTGGTGCAGCAGTGTTGCAGGCGCGCTCCACAACTTTATGCACCGGCTGCGTTGTGTGTTGCAGAAATCGGGCGCTAAGGACGCCGCGGCCTTGGCCGTGAGGGGCGGATGACGATCAAGTCGGCCGCCTTTTTTTGAGGGAGACGACTGACATGAAGACATTTTTGCTTGTTGCCGTTGGCATCGCGGCGCTTGCCGGATCGGCCTGCTCGAAGGCGCCGGACTGCACCACCGAAATGCTGACCAAGAAGGCCCAGGACATGACCGCAGCCCTTCAGGAGGCGATTACCAAGGATCCGACCAAGGCAGCCGATCTCACCGCCAAGGTCCAGGCGGTCACAACCAAGTATCAGGGCGCGACGACGGCGGAGGAGGCCTGCAAGGCCTATGACGAGCTGACAGCCGCCATCAAGGCCTGAGAACCGATTTGAGTTTTGCTAAAAGAAGCGGTGGCCGTGGCTGCCGCTTTTTTGGTGAATAGTGAATAGTCAGTAGTCAGTAGTCAGTAGTCAGTAGTCAGTAGTCTGTAGTCAGTAGTGAATATCTAATTCCATTCACCATTCACCATTCACTAAATTGCACAGCGTGTTGCATTTTCACTGGATGCGCAGACGATCGGTCAGTTCGGCGCGATGGAGCCGACTTCGAGCGTATCGACGCGCTTCAGCTTCATGCCGATGACCGGCACCAACTGCTGGTCGACGCGCACCGCAACCGTCACTGTCATCGAATTATCGTTGGGGACAAGAGCCTGCATGACGCCGCGCAACTGGTTACGGTTGATGGTGAAAACGACCTTGTTGGCGCTGACCACGTTGCCGCCGATGATGTCGAGCCCGGAACCGGCGGCACCGCCCATGAAGCTGCCCTTGTAGCCCTCGCGGCCCTTGTGCTGGATCGTCGCCGACATCTGCTGGGTGAACATGCCGACCCGGCAACCGCCGTCGAGTGACATGCCGATCTTGCCGTCCGGCGTCGAACCGGTGAAATTGCAGGTGAATTTCGTCCCTTTGTATTTGCCGGCGACGATTTCCCCCGGGCCGACCCATTCGCCTTTCACCGATTGAAAGAACTTCTTGTCCCGTTCTGCCGCAAAGGTCTTTTCGGCCATGCCGGCGGTTGTTGAAACCACGACTGCCATGGGCAGGACGCTAGACAAGATCACGCTTTTCATCGACGACACCCGGCAACAAAGAGACTGGTTTGGAACCCGTCCGACCATGAACAAGATTGGTTAATGCTTCGTCACCGCTTGCGCATGACCCCGAAAATCGGACGCGATTTGCGCTGGGCTCATGGGCAAATCAAACGTGCTGCAGCATCCCTTTTCGCGCCACCAGGACGTGCCGCGTCGGAGACGGTCGTCAGGTGTCGGAAGCGGATGTTTCCTTCTGCTTTTTGGTTGCAAATGATGTCAGCGCTGACAGGAAATCGCCCATGCCGGGCCGCCTGGCGGCACTGAAGGGCAGGGGCCTTGCGGTCTCCATCGCAGCAATGCCGATGCGCGCCGTCATCATGCCGTTGACGACGCCTTCGCCAAGTTTTGCCGAGAGCCGGGCGGCAAGGCCATGGCCGACGATCTGCTGCACGAAACTGTCGCCGACGGCAATCGAGCCGGTCACCGCCAGATGGGCGAGAACGCTGCGTGCCAGCCGGAAGAACCCCAGCGTGCCCGGCCGGCCGCCATAAAGCTCCGACAGGCGGCGAATCAGCCGCCCGGCTTCGAACACGACATAGGCGACGTCGACCAGAGCGCGAGGGCTGACCGCCGTCACCAGCGACACACGCTTTGCCGCTTCGAGGATCATCACCTTGGCGCGTGCATCGAGGGGGCCGAGGATTTCGGTCTCGGCCAGGCGCACCAGATTGCCGCCGTCGATGATCTCGTCGCGCAAGTCTGCCAGGGCGCGTCTGCCGGCCGCGGTTTCGGGTTTGGCCGCGACAAAGGCCGACAGTTCGTCGACCACGGCGCGAGCGGCTTTCGGATCGTCGCGGGCGATGGCGTCGAGCGCCAGCTTCTGCAGCTTTTCGACCTCGGCGAGGCGGGCGATCGCCAGGAACTCGCGGGCAAGGATGACCAGGAGCGCGAGCAGCGCGATCACGGCCATGCCGGCGGCCACCCAGCCCAGCCATTCGGCACGCGCGAACAGATCGCGAATCAGTTGGTCGGTCCAAAGGCCGAGGGCCAGCGAAACCAGAACGCCCAATGCGCCGAAGAACAGGCTGCCTGATATCGAACGCTTCCGCGGCGCGGTCGCCGGCGGCGGTTCGGCGGCGATGATATCCGGCTCGTCGAAAACGTCGATTTCCGCCGGCGTGACGACGGCAAGGTCAGCGTTCACGGTGCGTGGTTTTCTCGCCGCAGCGGCGTCGGGCTGGCGCGGGGCCGCCTGTTGCTTTGGCGGGGCTTCCGGCTCGATGCGAAATGCCGCCGGCTTGCGGGGCGCGGTCATGCCAGATGATCTCCGATCAGGAACTGCAGGGCGCGGTCGAGCCTGATATGCGGCAGCGACAGCGTGACGCCTTCGGCAGTGCGTTCGAGTTTTGGCGGGCGAAAGCGCACGAAGCGGATCGCCGGGTCCTCATTGCCCTGCCGATGACCTGGGCTCTGCCGATGGCTTGGGTTCTGCCGACGGTCTGGTCCAGAGACATCGAACACTGCATCAATTTTCTCCGGTAAGTCACCGGGAAATATGGCTGTTTCTGTTCTGCCATCGAATGTTTCGCCGTTGATCTTTTCACCTTTCAACGGTGTACCGATGATGACCGGCAGCGTTTCACGGCCTTGCTTGACCGTGCCTTCCCGGGTCGCCCGCACCGCCGCCAGGGCGACCACGTCGACATCGGCGCCGGTGAAATTTGCGCGCGCCACGGCACGGTCGGCAAGCCGCCGCACGATCGCCTGCAGCCGGTCATGACTTTCGTGATGCAGATGGTCCGCCTTTGTCGCCGCCACCAATATGCGGTCGATGCGCCTTGAAAAAAAGTCGGTCAGGAAATTGCCGCGACCGGGGCGGAAGCAGGCGAGGATTTCGGTCACCGCACGTTCGAGATCGGCCATCGCGCCGGGCCCGGCATTCAAGGCCTGCAAGGCGTCTATCACAACGATCTGACGGTCGAGGCGCGTGATGTGCTCCCGGAAGAACGGCTTTACGACATGCGTCCTGTAGGCCTCGTAGCGCCGCTCCATCATCGCCTGAAGCGACCCGGACCGCGCCCGCCGCTCGCTCAGGCCCGGCAACGGCGCGAAGGTCAGCGCCGGTGAGCCCTCAAGGTCGCCGGGCATCAGGAAACGGCCGGGTGGCAGGGTCGAAAGCGCCCGCTCGTCGAGCTTGCATGCCTTGAGATATGCGGCGAAGCTCTCGGCGAGGCATCGCGCCGTCATCTCGTCGGCGTCGGCATTCGCGTCGATTGCGGCGGAGAGCGCGCGCCATTCCTGCGAAAGGTCGGCGCGCACCGGCAGCACGGCCATGTCAAAGGCTTCGCGTGAGAAATCGACGTAGGATTTGCCAAGCAGCGGCAGGTCAAGCAGCCATTCCCCAGGATAGTCGACGATATCGACCGACAATCTGCCTGATGAGAACATGCGGCTCCAGCCGGAGGCCGATTCATATTCGATGGTAAGCCTCAGCTCGGAAATGGCACGTGTCGAATCCGGCCACAGGCGGTCGTTGACCAGGGCCGCGATGTGGTCCTCGTACTGGAATCGCGGCACGGCGTCATCGGGTTGCTCTTCAAGGAAGGCACGGGCGATACGCCCCGATTTCTGCGCCTCGAACAGCGGCAACCGCCCGCCATGGATCAGATTGTGGACAAAGGCTGAGATGAACACCGTCTTGCCGGCGCGCGAGAGGCCGGTAACACCCAGCCGCAGCGATGGCGAGAAAAGCCCGGTAGCGCGCCCCGACAGCGTATCCAGGGCAATCTTCGCCTCGTCGGTGAAAGTGGTCAGCGATGATGCCAAAATGCGGTCTCTCGGGGCTTCGGTCCGCCCCGATATAGGCGCTGCCGGCTAGTGTGGCGAATCCGAAATTCGCAGTACCTTGGAGCATCGCAGTGAGCGAATTTCGGATTCTAAGTCACACTAGCAAACCATCGTTTCTAGCGTGGTTTTGGATTTGAAGTTCCTGAACGCTGATGCCATTGAAGTGGCAGGAACGTCAAATCCACCACGCTACGTTTGAAATGGCGTCAGATATCGGCCGGCGACAGGAAGGCTTCGAGATAGCCGGTGCCTTGCGCGGCGTTGGCAAGACTGCCTGGAAAACGGACGACCGCGAGGCCGGAGGTCGGGAAGCCGTGGTTCAGCATTCCCCTGGCAGCCTCCTCGCCATCGCCCGAAAGCGCGATAGTGAGATCTTCCGTCATCGGATTGTGGCCGACGACGAGCAGCGAGCCTGGCTCGCCATTGCCGCGGATGAGGTTGAGATAGCCGGCGGCATCCTCGCTGTAGAGCGTCTCCAGGAACAGGACCCGGCCGGTATCGGTGTGACCGGCCAGGCCCTCAAGCGTTTGGCGCGCTCGCTTTGCATTCGAGCAAAGGGTCAGGTCCGGAATGTAGTTGCAGGCCCGCATGACCGCACCCATCGTTTCGGCGTCGGCGACGCCGGATGCGTCGAGTGGACGATCGAAATCGCGCATGCCCGGCAGGGCCCATCCGGCCTTCGCATGCCTCAGCAGATAAAGCTTGCTCACCGGTCCCTCGCTTGTGCCAAACACCGAAACTCGTCAAAAGGCGCTGCGGGATTAGTCATGAGAAAGGCCTGGCGCACAATGGCCGGCACCCACAAACCCAACGAATCATACGCGAATTCGGTCGCGCCCTTCATGCGAATGATGCGGCCCATGGCATTTTGGCCGAGATTAACAATTGCGTGAATCAGTCGTCGATTGCGCTTGTGCAGCATTCGGTCCGTGAATATATAGGCGCCAATTTGGGGCTGTCTGGGTGAGTCGAATGAACGACATCGTTACCGCCGATTACGTACCCTCCGAAGACGAGCCGTTCATGAATGAGCGGCAGAAATCCTACTTTCGCCTGAAGCTCGTCACCTGGAAGAACGACATACTGCGCGAAGCGCGCGAAACTCTCGAAATCCTGCAGCAGGAAAACGCCAACCACCCCGATCTCGCCGATCGCGCCTCTTCGGAAACCGACCGCGCCATCGAACTTCGCGCCAGAGATCGCCAGCGGAAACTCATTTCAAAGATCGATTCTGCGCTTCAGCGCATCGATGAAGGCACTTACGGCTATTGTGAGGAAACCGGCGAGCCGATCGCGCTGAAGCGGCTCGATGCGCGTCCGATCGCGACCCTGTCGATCGAGGCGCAGGAGCGCCACGAACGCCGCGAGAAGGTCTACCGCGACGACTGAAGCACGGGCGAAACGTCCAAACGGGCGAAGCGTCTAAAAGCAGCCAGCGAATTTGTCATGGCCGGTCTCCGGCCATTTTTTTGTTGGCTGTTGGCCGTTTATCTCTTCTGGCTGGACAACTCGCCGAGAAGCTTTGTCATCTCGTCATCGAGAGACGACGGTGCTTTCGCCGCCGGCTTGCTCTCCGGCTTGACGGGGTGCGGGTCATCAAACGGGACCTCGAGCTCCCTCATCAGCGTATCGTCGATGGAATCCTCTTTTGCCGGGGAATTCGGCTTTGCCGGGGAATCCTGTCTTGCCGGCGATGGCGCGTACCGAACGGCACTGGTGTAGGCGGGTAGCGGCGTGATGGTCGCCGATTGAGGGCTTTGCGCTGCTGGCCTCGGCGCCGGTGCGGGCTGATGCGGCCGGCCAGGCGTTGGGGCCGTGCTTGCCGGCTGCGGAGACGGTGCTTGCCTCACTGGCGCGGGAGCCGGTTGCGGTTGCGGCGCGCGCGGCGGCGGTGCCGGCTGATGGCCGCCGCCATCTCCGGTCAGTGCAGGACGGCGCAGCGCCGACAGCCTGATGTCGCGTTCGACGACGAC
Source organism: Mesorhizobium sp. WSM2561 (assembly GCF_000513915.1). Taxonomy (NCBI): domain Bacteria; kingdom Pseudomonadati; phylum Pseudomonadota; class Alphaproteobacteria; order Hyphomicrobiales; family Phyllobacteriaceae; genus Mesorhizobium; species Mesorhizobium sp. WSM2561. The sequence goes on along the minus strand of NZ_AZUX01000003.1, from coordinate 302,544 downwards.
GTCGGTCGGGCCGCCGATCAGCAGCAGGTGCTCGATATCGTCGCGGCGCACCAGCACCAACCGGCGGTGACTGTCGACTGCGGTGGCGTCCATCACCGCCAGCCGCGTCTTGCGGTTCCTGCCGCCGGCAACGAATGTTCCAAAAGTCAGATTGCGGACCAGCCTGATGATGAGGAGAACGATGACCACAAGGACAAGCGCGACAAAGGTCCACAGGATCGCCGCGGCATAACCGGGACCCGCCACGCTATCCAGCCACTGCAGCATTGGTGCACCCAAAATCAGCTTTCGAAGAAGACGCGACACTAGACTGTTGCGGCACGCGACTGCAAGTTACGTTTCGCGCTTCGTGAACAGCTTGAAACACCCATTTTGTGGATTTCAAGCTCCTGCGAATTGAGGGCGTCAGCGTTCCCACTTCAATCCACGACGCTGGATTTTCAGCAAGTTGCTGGCGTGATGAATCCGAAATTCGCTCGCGTCGGACCAGGAATGATGCGAATTTCGGATTCGCCGCACCAGGCGCCGAACGGGTGTCATTTTTAGCGGACAGTTGCCGCCAAGGCCTTTTCCGGACCCTGAGAATGTGATTCAACCGGGCAGGGGCAAGTACCGGAATTCACGAGCAGGGGGCACATGGCCAAGGAAGCGCGCGGCGATTTCTATCCGGTACCGATCGTCGACCAGAACACGCGACCGGGCGCGGTCACCCGGCTCATCGTCTTCATCGTTGTGCTGACAGGGGCGGCGATCGTTTTCGGCCTTTTCCGAGAACGTCTTGGCGATCCATTCCTGCTTGGAATGCTTGGCGTGCTGGCGATGATCGGTGTCGGCTTCCTGTTCGCCACCGCCATCGGCTTCGTGCAGATCACACCGCGCTCGACGAGTGACGAGCTGTCGAAGGCCTTCGTCGATTCAATGTCGCAAGGCCTTCTGGTCACCGACACCAAGGGTCGTGTCGTCTATGCCAATCGGGCCTATGCCGAGATGACGGGCGCGGCTTCTGCGGCGGATCTAAAGACCGTCGAAGGGTTGCTGTCCGATGTTCCCGAGGCCTCGGTGACCATATACCGGCTCGCCTCGGGCCTGCGCGACGGCCAGCCCGGCGACGGTGAGTTTAGGCTTGCCCAATCCATTCGACCCGGCGCTGAGCCGGGCGCGCGCTGGTACCGTGTCCGCGCCCGCGCCTTCAGCGTTCCGGGCCAGCGGCTGCCCTTGCTCGCCTGGCAACTCGCCGACATCTCGAAGGAACGGGCCGAGCAGGAGCGCTTCTTCCTTGATCTGCAGGAGGCCATCGACCATCTCGACCATGCGCCTGCCGGCTTCTTTTCGGCCGACCAGGAAGGCCGCGTCACCTACATCAACGCCACGCTTGCGGAGTGGCTGGGCATCGACCTGACGAGCTTCACGCCTGGTGCCGTCACGCTTCCGGAGATCGTCGCCGGCGACGGCATGGCGCTGGTCCGCTCGGTCAAGGCCGATCCCGGCACCACCCGCAATGCGGTCATCGATCTCGATCTGACGACAGTGAAGGGCGAGGCGCTGCCCGTGCGTTTCATGCATCGGGTTTCGGCCAGCCGCGAGGGCGCCAACGGTCCGACGCGCACCATCGTGCTCAACCGGACGCAAGGCGAGGACGCTTCCACCGATCTGCGCGCCTCGGAGATCCGCTTCACCCGCTTCTTCAATTCGACGCCGATGGCAATAGCGGCTGTCGACAACCGCGGGCGCATCCTGCGCACCAACGCGCCTTTCCTGTCGCTGTTTTCCTCCGTCGTCGACGGGGACGCGGTCGATCGGCGCGTGCGGCTGGACACGGTGATCCATGAGCGCGACCGCCCCGCCTTTGCCGCGGCGTTCGAAAAAGCGCGACAACGGCAGGCCGATATCGAACCGATCGATACGCTGCTGCCCGGCAATGAAGAACGGCACATGCGCTTCTACGTCAACGCGGTTGCCGACGGCACCGGCGAGGGCGCCGAAGAATCGGCCATCGTCTACGCCGTCGAGACCACCGAGCAGAAGGCGCTCGAGGGCCAGATGGCGCAAAGCCAGAAGATGCAGGCGGTCGGCCAGCTTGCCGGCGGCATCGCACACGACTTCAACAATGTGCTGACCGCCATCATCATGGCGTCGGACCTGTTGTTGACCAACCACCGCCCGTCCGACCCGTCCTTCCCCGACATCATGAACATCAAGCAGAACGCCAACCGGGCGGCCTCGCTGGTGCGGCAGCTTCTGGCCTTCTCGCGCAAGCAGACGCTGCGGCCGGAGGTGCTCAACCTGACTGACGTGCTTGCCGATCTGCGGATGCTGCTGGCCCGTCTGGTCGGCAACGACATCAAGCTGAAGGTCGATCATGGCCGCGATCTGTGGCCGGTGAAGGTCGACATCGGGCAGTTCGAGCAGGTGGTGGTCAATCTGGCGGTCAATGCGCGCGATGCGATGCCGAACGGCGGCGAGCTCACCGTGCGCACCCGCAACGTGACCACACAGGAGAGCAAGAGCCTTCCCTACCGCGAACTTGCGCCTGCCGATTATGTGGTGGTCGAAGTTGAAGACACCGGCAGCGGCATCGCCCCCGAAGTGCTCAAGAAGATTTTCGAACCCTTCTTCACCACCAAGGAGGTCGGCAAGGGCACCGGCCTCGGCCTGTCGATGGTCTATGGCATCATCAAGCAGACAGGCGGCTTCATCTTCTGCGATTCCGAGGTCGGCAAAGGATCGGTGTTCCGCATCTTCCTGCCGCGCTACATTGCTGAGGCGAGAACGGCAGGCGAGCCCGGCGAGGCGCCGGCTGCACCGGCAAAGGTCGCCGACGCAGCCAAGGACCTGTCAGGTTCGGCCACGGTGCTGCTCGTCGAGGACGAGGATGCCGTGCGCATGGGCGGCATGCGGGCGCTGACGTCGCGCGGTTACACCGTCCACGAAGCGTCCTCGGGCGTCGAGGCGCTGGAAATCTTCGAGGCGCTCGGCGGCAAGGTCGACATTGTCGTTTCCGATGTGGTGATGCCGGAAATGGATGGGCCGACGCTGCTTGGCGAATTGCGCAAGCGGCAGCCGGACATCAAATTCGTCTTCGTTTCCGGCTACGCGGAGGACGCGTTCGCCAAGAACCTGCCGGCAGACGCGCATTTCGGTTTCCTGCCGAAGCCGTTTTCGCTCAAGCAACTGGCCACAATCGTCAAGGACGTGCTGGAATCTTAATGCATGTCGCGCAAAAGTGTGCAGCGGTTTTGCGATAACGACATGCATAAAACAACCTAAAGCGCGCCGCATGAGGCCGGTCAAACGCGACGCGCTTTAGGGCTCGCTAATTCGCGCTTGCGAAATGGCGTGAGACTGCCATGATTATGGGGCCAAACAGACGGCGGGTTTTGGGGGAGCATGCCGTGACGCCGCACAACGAGGCAGGCAAGGGTGATTATGCGGCAACAGTGCTGTTGCCGGGCGATCCGCAGCGTGCCGAATGGATGGCGGAAACCTTTCTCGAGGCGCCGCGCTGCGTCAACCGTCGAAGGCAGGCCCTCGGTTTTACCGGCCTGTTTCGCGGCAAGCCCGTCAGCATCCAGTCCACCGGCATCGGCGTCTCGTCATTCCTGATCTACGCGCATGAATTGCTGGACTTCCATGGCGTGACGACACTGATCCGCACCGGCACCTGTGGTGCCCTGACTGCCGCGGTCAAACTGCGCAGTCTGGTGATCTCGCAAGCGGTGCGGGGTGAAAGTGCCGAGAGCGGCCAGGTCTTTGGGCTCTATGGTGCTGATGCCGGCCCCGATCCGGAGCTGGTTTCCCAAGCCCTGGCCCGGGCTGCCGAAATCGGCATCGAACATCAGGTCGGGCTGACCATCTGCAGCGACATATTCTATCATCCCAAGGGGCGCGACCGCTTCGCCGAAGCGCAGGCACAGGGCGCGCTGGCCGTGGATATGGAGACCAGCGCGCTCTATCGCATCGCCGCGCATTTCGGCGCCAGGGCCTTGTCGATGCTGACTGTCGTCGACAATGTGGTGACCGGCGAGCAAACCGATTATTCCGAACGCCAGGCGCTCTTCACCGATATGACCCGCCTGGCGCTCGATGTCGCGATCGAAAGTTAAGCTGCCTGCCGCTTCGGCGCCGTGTGTTCTTCGATGCCGGGCCGATGGCCGCGCAGATAGAGAGCACAGGTCGTGCGCAGCATCGAGGCGAAGTTCGGAATCTGGCCATTGATCTCGATGGCCTCGTCATAAAGCTTCGAGATGAATTTCGGCGTCGTCAGGCCCTGGCTGTCGGCGATCTCGTCGAGCAATGCCCAGAACGTCGCCTCGAGCTGGATGCTGGTCGAATGCCCGTCGATACGAATCGACCGGTTGATCTGCCGGTAGCCGTCCGGATCCTGCCCGGCAAAAACCCTGCACATCGTTACCTCCCGTTCCTATTGATCTGGCCGTTCTTATTGATTTTGGGCGCAATCGGCAGTGATTCGCGCCTTTGGCAGTGCCTGTTGTGGCCAATTATCTTCAGCTGGAAAGCGGAAAACAGCAATCGGACTTTCGTCCTTAGGCGGTTTTCCCCGTCGTTAGATTAGCGCGTGGTAATCGGCTGCCACCACGTTTGCCGCAACCCGCGCATAATCACGCCGACGCGCACATCGCGCTTACCGCACGGAGTGTCATTTGGCGAAGGCGATCCACACCATGATCCGGGTTCTCGACGAGGCCCGGTCCGTCGACTTCTACCGGAAAGCGTTTGGACTGGACGTCGCCGAACGGCTCGATTTCGAAACCTTTACGCTCGTCTATCTGAGCAATGCCGAGGCGGAGCTCGAGGTCGAACTCACCGTCAACAAGGGCCGCCAGGAGCCTTACGCGCTCGGCGACGGCTACGGCCATCTCGCGGTTTCGGTCGCCGATCTGGACAGCGAGCATGACCGGCTCGGCGCGCTTGGCCTGATCCCGAAGAAGATCGTCGAGTTCAACCGCGACGGAGCGGTGCTCGCACGCTTCTTCTTCATCGAGGATCCCGATGGCTACAAGATCGAGGTCCTGCAGCGTCAGGGCCGGTTCAAATAGGAGATACGACGGCCGCGCCGGCCAGCGCGGCGCCAGCCAGGGCACCTTCGGGTGCAGACAGCAAGCAAGGGAGGAACAATTGGTCACAATTTATGAGAGCAAGCCGGTCCATGAAACGAAGCCGGTTCTATCGCGCCGCGAGCTACTAAAGCGCGGCGGTGTCGGCGCGCTGCTGGTCATTTCAGGCAGTGCCGTTATCAGCCCGGAACATGCCTGGGGTCTCGAAACATCCGCGCTCAAGCCCGAAACCATGGCGACCCTGATCCAGATGGCGCGCGACATCTACCCGCACGACCAAGTGCCTGACAAATATTACGCAATCGCCGTCAAGGCGCACGATGAGCAGGCGGGCAAGGACCCTGCCCACAAGGACCTTATCGAAAAGGGTATCGCCGATCTCGACTTGAAATCGGGCAAGGACGGCTACACCGGTCTCGGCTGGGAGGAGCAGCGCGTTGCGGTGCTCAGGGATATCGAGGACACGCCGTTCTTCCAGGCCGTCCGCAGCGGGCTTGTCGTCAGCCTCTACAACCAGAAGGAGGTCTGGCCGATTTTCGGCTACGAGGGCGAATCCTACTCCAAGGGCGGCTACACGGCGCGCGGGTTCGACGACATCGAGTGGCTCTGAGCCCCATCGTCGCAGCCGCACTACAACAGACATCATGGGAGGAAACCTTGGCAGCACCATTTGATCTCAACAACGACGGCGTGGTCGTCATCATCGGCTCGGGCGCCGGCGGCGGCACGCTCGGCAATGAGCTTGCGCAGAAGGGCGTCGATGTCGTCATGCTGGAGGCGGGCGCCCGTCACGAATACGAGGATTTCATCAATGACGAGTGGGACTCATTCGCCCAACTCGCCTGGACCGACAAGCGCACGACCTCGGGCGACTGGCGGGTGGCGAAGGATTTTCCCAACCTGCCGGCATGGATCGTCAAGGCAGTCGGCGGCTCGACCACCCACTGGGCGGGTGCCTCGCTGCGCTTTCAGGAGCACGAATTCAAAACGCTTTCGACCTACGGAAAACTGGAAGGCGCGAACCTGCTCGACTGGCCGATCACGCTTGCCGAGCTCGAGCCCTACTACGCAAAGGCCGAAGACAAGCTCGGCGTGACGCTCACCAACAATATCACGGGCCTTCCCGGCAACAACAACTTCAAGGTGATGAAGGCCGGCGCCGACAAGCTCGGCTACAAGGAGTGCCACACCGGCCGGATGGCAATCAATTCCGAGCCGCGCGACGACCGCAATGCCTGCCAGCAGACCGGCTTCTGCTTCCAGGGCTGCAAATGGGGCGCCAAATGGTCGACGCTCTACAGCGAAATTCCCAAGGGCGAGGCGACCGGCCATCTCGAGGTCAGGCCGAATGCCATGGCCATCAAGATCAACCACGATGCATCAGGCAAGGTAACCGGCGTCGAATATGCCGACAAGGACGGCAGACTGAGGGAACAGAAGGCCCGCATCGTCGCCGTCGCCGGAAATTCGATCGAGAGCCCGCGACTCCTGCTCAATTCGGCATCGAGCCAGTTTCCCGACGGCCTTGCCAATTCGTCGGGGCAGGTCGGCAAGAACTACATGCGCCACACCACGGGCTCGGTCTACGGCATCTTCGACAAGCCGGTGCATATGTATCGCGGCACCACCATGGCCGGTATCATCCGCGACGAAGCCCGCAACGATCCCTCGCGCGGCTTCGTCGGCGGCTACGAACTCGAGACGCTGTCGCTCGGCCTGCCGTTCATGGCCGCCTTCCTCAATCCCGGCGGCTGGGGGCGTTCCTTCACCACGGCGCTCGACCACTACGACCACATGGCCGGCATGTGGATCGTCGGCGAGGACATGCCGCGCGAGGAAAACCGCATCACGCTGCATGCCGATATGAAGGACGCGCACGGCATGCCGGTGGCGGACGTCCATTTCGACGACCATGCCAACGACACGGCGATGCGCAACCACGCCTACAAACAGGGCTCGGCGCTCTACGAGGCGGTCGGGGCGACGCGGACCTTCCCGACGCCACCCTATCCGTCGACCCACAATCTCGGCACCAATCGGATGAGCGAGAAGGCGGCCGACGGCGTCGTCAACAAGCATGGCCAGGCGCACGACATCAAGAACCTGTTCGTGTCGGATGGCAGCCAGTTCACCACGGGCGGGGCTGAAAATCCGACATTGACGATCGTGTCGCTGGCGATCCGTCAGGCCGAGTACATTGCCGGACAAATGTCGGCCAAAAGCATTTAGCCATACCCTCCCGACTGCTGCTGGCGCGGAACCTCACAAGGTTTCGCGCCTCTTCTTGTCGGCTGTTCACCGCTTCGTGCAGGTCGAGGCGGTGAAGGCGCCGTCAGGCTGCTTCATGATGATGTCGAAGGACGGGCTGGTTTGACCGTCCAGGGTGGCTTGCGTGAGCGAGATCGAGTTGCCGCCGGTCGTGTAGCCGCCCAACGGGCCCAACCAGGTGATCTCGCCATTTGCATTCATCTGATAGTTGTAGCCCTGCCGGGCGGTTCCGAAGCTCACCGGGCCGCTATAGACATTGCCCTTGACGGTGATGTCGCCAAGGCTGAGGAAAATGCCAAGCAGATAGACTTCGCAGTGATATGTGCCGTCCGGCAATTTGCCATCGGTGAAGTCGGCGCGGGCGCTGCCGGTTGCCGCAACCAGAAGCATGGTGCTGAAAATGCGAGAAATCCTGGAGGTCATGCGGTCGCTCTTTTGAAGATCGATCCTGCCCCATTTTCCTGCAGCGCTGCAACAGTTCGCCCTCTTTGACGTGGCTTTGCTCAAAATTCATGCATTAACGCGCGAGTGACCAAAAAATAGGCGAGGGCGGGGGGCTTTTTCTCAGGCAGAGCACTGGCAGCGGCGCTTATCTTTGGCGGCTAATATATTAACCGGCTGATAGGGCTGGGAAATCCAGGCCCGCTTGATTTTGCTCCTGCGGTTGGCACAGCCGTTGCATGGTCTGTTCGCGATGCGATCAACCAGTCAGGGAGTTTTGAAATATGCGGGGCAGTTTCTCGACAATAACAAAAATGTTTTCGGCAGGCGCGGTCACGGCCGGCCTGCTGATGAGCGTCCCGGCCAGGGCGGCTGACGACACGATCAAGGTGGGTATTCTCCACTCGCTGTCGGGGACCATGGCGATTTCGGAGACGACGCTGAAGGACGCCATGCTGATGCTCATCGAAGAGCAGAATGCAAAAGGCGGCCTGCTCGGCAAGAAACTCGAAGCGGTCGTCGTCGATCCGGCTTCGAACTGGCCGCTGTTCGCCGAAAAGGCGCGCGAGCTGATCTCCAAGGACAAGGTCGCGGCGGTGTTCGGGTGCTGGACCTCGGTGTCGCGCAAGTCGGTGCTGCCGGTGTTCAGCGAACTCGACAACATCCTGTTCTACCCCGTCCAGTATGAGGGCGAGGAGAGCGAGCGCAACGTGTTCTACACCGGTGCGGCGCCGAACCAGCAGGCTATTCCGGCTGTCGACTATCTGATGAGCGAGGACGGCGGTTCGGTGAAGCGCTGGGTGCTTGAAGGCACCGACTACGTCTATCCGCGCACCACCAACAAGATCCTCGAAGCCTATCTGAAAGCCAAGGGCGTCGCTGCCGAAGACATCATGGTCAACTACACGCCGTTCGGCTTCTCCGATTGGCAGACCGAGGTGGCGGCGATCAAGAAGTTCGGCTCCGCCGGCAAGAAGACCGCCGTCGTCTCGACGGTCAACGGCGACGCCAACGTGCCGTTCTACAAGGAGCTTGGCAACCAGGGCATCAAGGCCGAGGACATCCCGGTCATGGCCTTCTCGGTCGGCGAGGAAGAGCTTGCCGGTCTCGACACCGCGCCGCTCGTCGGCCATCTCGCCGCCTGGAACTATTTTCAGAGCATCGATACGCCCGAGAACGCCAAGTTCATTGCCGACTGGCACAAATTCATCAAGAACGACAAGCGCACCACCAACGACCCGATGGAAGCCCATTATGTCGGCTTCAACATGTGGGTGAAGGCGGTCGAGAAGGCCGGCACCACCGATCCTGACAAGGTCATCGACGCCGTGATCGGCGTCTCGGTGCCGAACCTGACCGGTGGCTATTCGACGATGATGCCGAACCATCACATCACCAAGCCGGTGCTGATCGGCGAAATCCAGGCCGACGGCCAGTTCGAGACCGTCTCGCAGACGCCTGACCTGGTGATGGGCGACGAGTGGTCCGACTATCTCGCCGATTCGAAGGACCTGATCTCCGATTGGCGCGCGCCTCTGTCCTGCGGCAACTTCAATGTCGCGACCGGCAAGTGCGGCGGCAAGGGAACCAACTGATCCTCCCGGGTCTGACGGTCGTGGATTTCTCCACGACCTGGACCGCGACGCGTCCGGGCGAGCTCGACCTCTCCTCCAGTCCGCCCGGACGCGAAGTTTCACTCAAGAATCGAAGAAATCGATGATCCTCACCCGCGCGATCGGCCTGACGCTGCTGCTCCTCCTGGGGATGCTGTCGCCGTCGAACGCTGCCGAAGCGGATCTGCGCGCCATCATCGCCAAATTTGCTACTGCCTCGAATTTCTCGGCCACCGAAGCTGTCGTGCGCGAGCTGGCCGCTACCGGTGATGCCGCCGTCGAACGCCCGCTTGGCGCGCTTGCCGAGGGCGATCTTTACGTCCGCAAGGCCGATTCGCTGGTTTTCATCGGCAAGGCAGCTGGCGGCAACGTTGAGCTGCTCGACCCGCTGAGCGGTGAAAAATCCGGCGACGCGGCCAAAAGCGAGATCACCAAGATCAAGGTCAACAACACGCTGCGCCGCGCCATCCGCGATGCGCTGGGCACGCTGACGCTCGGTGCAAAAGATCCGGCCGCGCGCATTGCCGCCGCCGACACCATGTTCAAGACGCCCGACGCCACAAACATCGAGCCGCTCGATGCCGCAATCGCCAGCGAGAGCGTGGCAAGCGTCAAAGCGCTGCTCGAACAGGCCCGCGCCGCATCGGTTCTGGTGTCCGACAGGCCGGAGGCCGACAAACTGGCGGCGGTCGCCCTGATCGGCGGGCGCGGCGATCGCAACGCGCTGTCTCTGCTCACCGCCGTCGAGGCCAATTCCGAAGGCGCGGTCAAGGACGCGGCGACGGCGGCGATCGCCGACATCAATTCGACGCTGGCGCTGTGGGATGCGGGCCAGAACATCTGGTACGGCATTTCGCTCGGATCGGTGCTGCTGCTGGCGGCGATCGGCCTCGCCATCACTTTTGGCGTCATGGGCGTCATCAACATGGCGCATGGCGAAATGGTGATGCTCGGTGCCTACACGACCTTTGTCGTGCAGGAGGTGATCCGAACCTCCTTTCCCGGCCTGTTCGACTGGTCGCTGGTTATCGCGCTGCCGCTCGCCTTCTCGGTCGCGGCGCTCGTCGGCCTTGTCATCGAGCGGGGCGTGATCCGTTTTCTCTACGGCCGGCCGCTGGAGACGCTGCTGGCGACATGGGGTGTCTCGCTGATCCTGCAGCAGGCCGTGCGCACCATCTTCGGGCCGACGAACCAGGAGGTCGGCAATCCGTCGTGGATGTCGGGTTCGTTCTATATCGGCCAGCTTGCGGTGACCTGGAACCGGCTCTGGATACTGGCATTCGCGCTCGGCGTGTTCGCGGTGCTGCTTTATGTGATGAAGCGCACCTCCTGGGGCCTGCAGATGCGCGCCGTCACCGCCAATCGCCGCATGGCCGCTTCGATGGGCATCAGGACGCCGTGGGTCGACGCGCTGACCTTTGCCTTGGGATCCGGCATTGCCGGCATCGCCGGTGTCGCGCTCAGCCAGATCGACAATGTCTCGCCCAATCTCGGCCGCGGCTATATCATCGACAGCTTCATGGTCGTCGTCTTCGGCGGCGTCGGCAATCTCTGGGGCACACTGGTCGGTGCCTTCTCGCTCGGCATCGTCAACAAGTTCCTCGAACCCTATGCCGGGGCGGTCCTCGGCAAGATCGTCGTGCTGGTCCTCATCATCCTGTTCATCCAGAAACGCCCGCGCGGCCTGTTCGCGCTGAAGGGCAGGTCGGTGGAAGCATGATCACGGGACGCTTCTTCGCCGCCGGTGCCGACCGCCGCATCGCCATCACAATCTTCATCCTTTTGGCGGTCGCCATCATCGTGCCGCTGCTCAATCTTGCGGTCTCGCCGACGAGTGCCTTCTACGTGCCGTCCTATGTCGTCGCGCTCACCGGCAAGTATCTCTGCTATGCGCTGCTCGCCCTGGCGCTCGATCTCGTCTGGGGCTATTGCGGCATCCTTTCGCTCGGCCACGGCGCTTTCTTCGCGCTCGGCGGCTATGCGATGGGCATGTATCTGATGCGCCAGATCGGCTCGCGCGGCGTCTACGGCAATCCGCTGCTGCCGGACTTCATGGTGTTCCTGAATTATGGGGAATTGCCGTGGTTCTGGTACGGTTTCGACCAATTCTGGTTTGCCGCGATCATGGTGCTTGCGGTGCCTGGCCTGCTCGCCTTCGTCTTCGGCTGGTTTGCCTTCCGCAGCCGCGTCACCGGCGTCTATCTGTCGATCATCACCCAGGCGATGACCTATGCGCTGCTGCTTGCGTTTTTCCGCAACGACATGGGTTTCGGCGGCAACAACGGCTTGACCGATTTCAAGGATATTCTCGGCTACAACGTGCAGGCCGATGCGACACGCTCGGCATTGTTCGCGGCCAGCGCCATCACGCTGGCGCTCGCCGTCTTCGTCACCTGGGCGATCGTCGGTTCCAAATACGGCAAGCTGCTGATGGCGGTGCGCGACGCCGAGAGCCGCACGCGCTTTCTCGGCTGGCGCGCCGAGAACATCAAACTGTTCGCCTTCACCGTGTCGGCAGTCATGGCCGGCATTGCCGGCGCGCTCTACGTGCCGCAGGTCGGCATCATCAATCCGGGCGAGTTCGAGCCGTCCAATTCGATCGAGGTCGTGGTATGGGCGGCCGTCGGCGGACGCGGCACCATCGTCGGGCCGATCATCGGCGCGCTCATGGTCAATGCCGGAAAATCCTGGTTCACCGGCGTGCTGCCGGCGTTCTGGCTGTTTGCGCTGGGCGGACTGTTCGTCGCCGTCACGCTGTTCCTGCCCAAGGGCATTGTCGGCATGTGGGATTCCTGGCGCGGCAATGCCAGGGCGCTGCGCGAAGCCTCGATCGCCGAGGAGGCCGGCACCGATCCTGACGTCCCGCCACCGCCGAAGATCGTTCGCTCGGCTGCGAGAACGCCTGGCGACTGGTCTGCATCCGGCCCCGAACCGCAGCCGGCGGAGTGAGCGATGTCGAAGAGCAACACCATCCTCTATCTCGACGGCGTCTCGGTTTCCTTCGACGGCTTTCGCGCCATCAACAATTTGTCGCTGGTGCTCGACAAGGGCGAGATGCGGGCGATCATTGGTCCGAACGGCGCCGGCAAAACCACGATGATGGACATCGTCACCGGCAAGACGCGCCCCGATGCGGGCGAGGTTTATTTCGACGGGCAGGTCGACCTGACGAAACATGACGAGGCCGAGATCGCCATGATGGGCATCGGCAGGAAATTCCAGAAGCCGACGGTCTTCGAAAGCCACACGATCGAGGACAACCTGATGCTGGCGCTGAAGGGCCCACGCTCGATCTTCCCGGCACTGTTCCATCGCCGCTCGGCGGCGGAGGCGCGGCGGATCGACGACATCCTCGGCATCATCCGGCTCGGTGACAAGCGCGACGAGCTCGCCGCCAATCTCAGCCACGGCCAGAAGCAATGGCTCGAGATCGGCATGCTTTTGGCGCAGGATCCGAAACTGCTTTTGGTCGACGAGCCGGTCGCCGGCATGACCGACGCCGAGACCGAGGAGACCGCGCGGCTGCTCAGGGATATTGCCCGCGACCATTCGGTCATCGTCGTCGAGCATGACATGCATTTCGTGCGCGAGCTCGGCGTCAAGGTCACCTGCCTGCACGAAGGCTCGGTGCTTTCCGAAGGCTCGCTCGATTTCGTTTCGGCCGACGAGCGTGTCGTCGAAGTCTATCTGGGGAGATGATCATGGTCTGGCGCGTTCCGTTCCATCATTTCGATCTTTCGTTCTTCATGCGCTGGAGAAGGCGCTGACCATGCTCGAAGTCTCCAACGCCACACTCCACTACGGCGCCGCCCAGGCGCTGCGTGGCGTCTCGCTGAAGGCCGGCGCCGGCAAGATCACCTGCGTGCTCGGCCGCAACGGCGTCGGCAAAACCAGTTTGATGAGATCGATCGTCGGCCACCACCGGCTGACGAGCGGAAGCGTTGCCTTCGAGGGGAAGGCGCTCGACCGGAGCGCGGCGTATGATCGCGCCCGGTCGGGCATCGCATTCGTGCCGCAGGGCAGGGAGATCTTCCCGCTGCTCACCGTGCGGGAAAACCTCGAATCGGGCTTTTCGCCATTGAAGCGCGCCGACCGCAACATTCCCGGCCACGTCTTCGAATTGTTCCCGGTGCTGAAGCAGATGCTCGGCCGCAGGGGCGGCGACCTTTCCGGCGGCCAGCAGCAGCAGCTTGCCATTGGCAGGGCACTGGTGATGCGGCCGAAACTGCTGGTGCTCGACGAGCCGACCGAGGGCATCCAGCCGTCGATCATCAAGGACATCGGCCGCGCCATCCGCTATCTGCGCGACCAGGCCGATATCGCCGTGCTGCTGGTCGAACAGTATCTCGATTTCTGCCGGGAACTGGCCGACGAGGTCAACATCATGGACCGCGGCCTGATCGTCCACACCGGCCCGGCCGAGGATCTCGACCGGGCGGATGTGAGGAAGTTTCTGACCGTTTGATCGCAGACCCTCGAGATTAGCCGAACCATCTCTCTCCCGTCGTCATCCTGGGGCGAAGCAAGGAGCAAAGCGACGCGGCGCAGACCCCAGGATCCATGCCGTGCCGTCAGTCAAAGAATGCGGCGGTCAAGAACAGAAGCCGTCTTCCAGCGTACACTTTCCTGGATTCTGCCCCGTGGCGACGCCCAGAAGTTACGGCATGGATCCTTGGGTCTTCGCGCCGCTGCGCGATCGCTGCGCCCAAGGATGACGAAGTCGCGAGGGGCTGCTCAGTCTTTCCTGAACGCCTCTGGCGCGCTGAAGATTGCATGCTAGGCTTTACTTGGCCTTGTTGAGTCGGCCGCTTTCCGTATCAGTCTCATCGACAGATCAGGCGCAGGCTCAGCCGGCACGTTTCGTGCAAGCAGCCTCCTCCTGCGATCTGATCGTTGTTCAAACGCATTTGGGGCACTTGGGCCAGGGCAGCCGATGGAACGTTACCTCGAGGACCACCAGAAACGACGGCTTACCGAGCGCGTCGACATCATGACCGCCATCGATATTCTGAAATCGCAAGGATACGACCACGACCAACTGATCGCGGAGCTCACCAAGGTGTTCTTCGTCGATCTCGATGCATACAACGAAGTCGTGGTGGCGGCGTGACCGAAGGGGTGGATGCGCTGTGCCGCCGCCGTCAGCCTGTGACGCGCTTCATCAGCGCCATGGCGCCGAACGGCGCGCGGGCCTTGCCTTCGGTAATGAAGTAGACGAACACATCACGCGGTTTGACCGGTGCCTCGGTTGAGGGATCGGCGCGCGGCAGGTCGGCCGTCGCCTTGCCCTGCGCCCAGGTCTTCGCCCGCGCCGCCCATTCGTCGAGCGCCTTTGGCGTGTAGCAGTCGGGATTGTCGTCGCTGCCGGTCTGCAGCCGGGCATAGATGAAATCGCCGGTGACGTCGGCGATTGCTGGATATTTGGCGTGGTCGGCATAGACGATCGCCACCTTGTATTGGCGCGCCAGGGCGGCGAATTCCGGCACGACGAAACTGTCGTTGCGCACCTCGACCGCATGGCGCAGCGCAACGCCGTCCTGCTTTTCAGGCAACAGCTTGAGGAAAGCCTCGAAATCGTCCGGGTCGAATTTTTTGGTTGGCGCGAACTGCCACAGGATCGGCCCGAGCTTGTCGCCGAGCGCGGCGACGCCCGACCCCAGGAAACGCGTCATCGACTCGCCGGCCTCACCGAGCACGCGGCGGTTGGTGACGAAACGGTTGCCTTTCAGCGAATAGACAAACCCGTCCGGCGCCTCGTTTGCCCATCTGACGAAGGTCGGCTCCTTGAAACTCGAATAATAGGTGCCGTTGACCTCGATGCTTGGCACCTGCCGGGTTGCGTAGTGCAGTTGCTTCGCCTTGGACAACTTTTCCGGGTAGAAGGACTTGTCCCATGGCTCGAAGGTCCAGCCGCCCATGCCGGCGCGGATTTTTCCAGGTTGAGTCACTGTCGTCCTCCCGGGTTGAAATGGATCAGGCCGTAGCGAGCGTCTCGACAGCTTTAGCCATGTCGAAATGCGGATTGGGCGTAGGGTGCATAGGCGGCTTGCGTCAGCCGGACGACAGCATCAAGATCACCGGCAAGCGCTCTTCTGATCCTCATTTGAGCGTTTTTCCAAACGCCAGCCAGTCTTCACTCACTCCGCCGCTTCGCGCTTGCCTCCGGGGCGCCGCTCCAAAAGTTCCCTGAGGAACTGGCCGGTGTAGCTGCGTTTTTCGTGGACGATATCCTCCGGCGTGCCTGAGGCCACCAACTCGCCGCCGCCGTCGCCGCCCTCGGGGCCAAGATCGAGCACCCAGTCAGCGGTTTTTATCACCTCGAGATTGTGCTCGATGACGACCACCGTGTTGCCCTGGTCGACCAGCTCGTGCAGCACTTCCAAAAGCTTGGCGACGTCGTGGAAATGCAGGCCAGTGGTCGGCTCGTCGAGGATGTAGAGCGTCTTGCCGGTCGCCTTGCGCGACAGTTCCTTGGCCAGCTTGATGCGCTGCGCCTCGCCGCCCGACAAAGTCGTCGCCTGCTGGCCGACATGGATGTAGCCGAGGCCGACCTGCTTCAGCGTCTCCAGCTTGTCGCGCACGCCCGGCACCGCGGCGAAGAAATCAACGCCTTCCTCGACCGTCATGTCGAGCACGTCGGCAATCGACTTGCCCTTGAAAAGGACGTCGAGCGTCTCTCTGTTATAGCGCTTGCCGTGGCAGACGTCGCAGGTGACATAGACGTCGGGCAAGAAGTGCATCTCGATCTTGATGACGCCGTCGCCCTGGCAGGCCTCGCAGCGACCGCCCTTGACGTTGAACGAGAAGCGACCTGGCTGATAGCCGCGCGCCTTGGACTCCGGCAGGCCCGCGAACCAGTCGCGGATCGGCGTGAAGGCGCCGGTATAGGTGGCGGGATTGGAGCGCGGCGTCCTTCCGATCGGCGATTGGTCGATATCGATGACCTTGTCGAGGAATTCGAGGCCCTCGATGCGGTCGTGCTCAGCCGGGTGCTCGCGCGAACCCATGATGCGGCGCGACGCCGCCTTGAACAAGGTCTCGATCAGGAAGGTCGACTTGCCGCCGCCGGAGACGCCGGTGACGGCGGTGAAGGTGCCGAGCGGGATTTCAGCGGTGACGTTCTTCAGATTGTTGCCGCGCGCACCGACGATCTTCAAGCGCCGGTTCTTCTTGGCCTCACGCCGCACCGCCGGCGTCGCCACTTCGAGCTCGCCGGACAGATATTTGCCGGTGATCGAGGCGGGGCTGGCCATGATCTGCTGCGGCGTTCCCTGCGCGATGATATGGCCGCCGTGGATGCCGGCGGCCGGGCCGATATCGACGACATAATCGGCATGCAGAATGGCGTCTTCGTCATGCTCGACGACGATCACCGTGTTGCCGATGTCGCGCAGATGCTTCAGCGTGTCGAGCAGGCGCGCATTGTCGCGCTGGTGCAGGCCGATCGACGGCTCGTCCAGCACATAGAGCACGCCGGTGAGGCCGGAGCCGATCTGCGAGGCCAGCCGTATGCGCTGGCTCTCGCCGCCCGACAGCGTGCCGGAATTGCGCGACAGCGTCAGGTAGTCGAGCCCGACATCGTTGAGGAAGCGCAGCCGCTCGCGGATTTCCTTGAGCACGCGCACCGCGATCTCGTTCTGCTTGTCGCTGAGTGCGGCGGGCAGGGCGGTGAACCATTGGTCGGCCTTGCGGATCGACAGCTCGGTGACCTCGCCGATGTGCTTGCCGGCAATCTTCACCGCCAGCGCTTCCGGCTTCAGCCGGTAGCCGCGGCAGGCCGGGCAAGGCGTGGCCGACATGAAGCGCTCGATCTCCTCGCGCATCCAGGCGGATTCGGTTTCCTTCCAGCGCCGCTCGAGATTGGGGATCACGCCTTCGAATGTCTTTGTCGTCTGGTAGGAGCGCAGGCCGTCATCATACTGGAAAGTGACCTCGCGCTCGCCGGTGCCGTGCAGGATGGCTTGCTTTGCCTCTCCGGTCAGCTCGCGGAACTTGTCGCCGAGCTTGAAGCCATAAGCCTTGCCCAGCGCCTCGAGCGTCTGCACGTAATAGGGCGAGGTCGATTTCGCCCATGGGCTGACGGCGCCGGCGCGCAGCGACAGATTGTCGTCGGGCACGATCAGGCTGGCGTCGATGGCACGCTGGCTGCCGAGGCCGTCGCAGGTCGGGCAGGCGCCGAACGGGTTGTTGAAGGAGAACAGCCTGGGCTCGATCTCGGGAATGGTGAAGCCGGACACCGGGCAGGCGAATTTTTCGGAGAACAGGATGCGCTCATGCGTCTCGTTCTTCGATTTGTTGACCGAATCCTCGCCGGTCTGGCTGGCGTCGAGCGGCCGGTCGGCGAATTCGGCCACCGCCAGCCCGTCGGCGAGCTTCAGCGCGGTCTCGATGGAATCGGCAAGCCGCGTCGCCAGATCGCCGCGCACGACGATGCGGTCGACGACGACGTCGAGGTCATGCTTGTACTTCTTGTCCAGCGCCGGCACGTCGGCGATTTCGTAAAAGACACCGTCGACCTTGACGCGCTGAAAACCCTTTTTCTGCAGCTCCAGCAGTTCCTTGCGGTATTCGCCTTTGCGGCCTCGCACCATCGGCGCCAGGATGAACAGACGCGTGCCTTCCTCGACCGCCAGCACGCGGTCGACCATCTGCGACACCGTCTGGCTCTCGATCGGCAGGCCGGTGGCCGGCGAATAGGGGATGCCGACGCGCGCGAACAGCAGCCGCATGTAGTCGTAGATCTCGGTGACGGTGCCAGCCGTCGAGCGCGGGTTCTTCGACGTGGTCTTCTGCTCGATGGAGATGGCCGGCGACAAGCCGTCGATCTGGTCGACATCAGGCTTCTGCATCATTTCGAGGAACTGCCGCGCATAGGCCGACAGGCTCTCGACGTAGCGGCGCTGGCCCTCGGCATAGATGGTGTCGAAGGCAAGCGACGACTTGCCTGATCCCGACAGCCCGGTCATGACGATCAGGCTGTCACGCGGCAGGTCGAGATCGACATTCTTCAGATTGTGTTCGCGCGCCCCGCGAATGGAAAGATATTTATGGTCGGCCATCGCCGGTCGCCGCCTCAGATCTGGAATCTCGTGGGATGGCGGGTTGTCCCGACCATCCCCTATGTAGGTAATTTCGCCACCGTTTCGAGAGAACTCTCGACCAAGCCTTTAACCGTCTTTCGCGCGGGCGAGCAAGCGGAAAGAACAAAGGCCGAACACGCTCCTGACAAATGCGTTCATGTAATCCACAGCCGACGTCGCGCTGCTCAAAACGGATGCAAATTTCGGATTCGCCACACAAGCGATCACGTTTTGGTAAACCGGCTATCCAACTGTTGACGTCTCGGGCTCAGGGGGGCAGACTCCAAACGTCACCGAAGCCGACCGTCTTTCGATGGCCTCGCCGCCCCAAGGCGGCCTGCGAGACGCCGCAGGCTTTGCGATATGCGCTTCGGACGACACCAGTCGCAATGGACAGAAAAGGAGAGCAGAGGAATGACTCCACCGGACAGTCCCTTGAGGCTCCACGTGTCGCTGGAGCCGCGGCAGGCATAAGTGCCAGGGCGAGGCGTTTTGCGCCGCCCGACAAACCGTGACCTGCCGATCCCATTAAAATCAGAGACTACTAGTCGGATCGTCGGCTGAATGCCGCGAAGCATCCGAAATCAAAAGCCGGCAGTGTACTCCCGGCGAGTTTGGATTTCAGATCCAAAAAAAGCCCCGACCGTTTGCGGAAGCAGCGGCGGGGCTGTTCGTTTCAGAGCCGCAGGCGCACGAGTGCCTTGAGATTGTGCAGCGATGAAGGCCGATGGAGGTGTCCTATCACCGGGGGGCCTTCATCGAGCCGGCGCCGACATCGAAGGTTATGCTGCCGGAAATCCTGACATCGGTATCGCCGATCTTGAACTGGCCGTTGCTGGGCACGGCCTCGTCGGGTTCGGCAGCCGGCTTGGCGATGCGATAGTCGTTGGTCACACCGGGCAGCGTGCCGTTCTGCGAAGGCGGTGAACTGTCTTCGGCGAACGCCGCGCCGGAGGTCATCGCCGCGACGGCGATACCGATAATCAGCCGGTTCAAGCAAATGCGTGAGATCTCAGACATCGGCGGACTGTATCGCCGCACTCTGGCCGAAGCCAGACCGGTGGCGATCAAACTGGCCGAACGGCTTGACCGACGTTGCTTATGAGCCGGCTATCCTTTCACGCCGCTCTCTTACGCGTGTCAAAAACATGGTCGACAAGGCCCCATGTCTTTGCCTCCGCGGCGGTCATGAAATGATCGCGGTCGAGCGTGCGTTCGACTTCTTCGAACGTGCGACCACAGTGGTGCGCGTAAAGCTCGGTCATGCGCCGCTTGGTCCTGAGGATGCCTTCGGCGTGGCGCTGGATGTCGGAGGCCTGGCCCTGGAAACCGCCTGACGGCTGGTGCAGCAGGATGCTGGCGTTGGGCAGCGCGATGCGTCGCCCCGGTGTGCCGGCCATCAGCAGGAACGAGGCCATCGAGGCGGCAAAGCCCATGCAGACGGTGGATACCGGACTGCTTATATACTGCATCGTGTCGTAGATGGCGAAACCGCTGGTCACCACGCCGCCCGGCGAATTGATGTAGAGGGAAATCTCCTTATCGGGATTGTCGGATTCCAGCGACAGGAGCTGGGCACAGACCAGCGCCGACACATTGTCGTCGATCGGACCGTTGATGAAGACGATGCGCTCGCGCAGCAGCCGCGAAAAAATGTCGAAGGCGCGTTCGCCGCGGCTCGACTGCTCGATCACCATCGGCACCAGATTGGCAAAACCGCTCATCGCTTTTCTCCGTTGTGCCGCTCAGGCCGCGCGCAGGACGAGGCGAGGCGTGTTTGCGGCTATGGTCTGTCTGGGGCTGTGCGCGTTGAGCGAAAGCCGGCAACCGGCGCCGGCAACCGCAGGCGTGGCTACTCGCGCAAATCCGTCGTGGACGATGCGCAGATGCGTGCCGCCCGACACAGTGCGGTCAAGCGTGAAGGTGACGATGCTGTCCATTAGGCTATCCATTGGGCTGTCCAGTGGATGCGCTGTATTGCCAGGCGCCGGCCGCTCCCGCCAGGAGTAACGCAGCAGGCGTTCGGGCTCGGCGTCGAGGATTTCGCACTCGATCGGCGCGTCCGGCCTGGCAAAGGCAAAGCGGCCGCCGATCTCCGGCTTGATGTCGTTCGGCATCATCCAGGCCGCGAGCAGGTCCGGCACAGTGAGCGCCCGCCACACTTTTTCCGGCGGCTCTGGAAGCTCGCACTCGAACTCGATTGAATCTGCCGTCATGTCTGAATGCTGTTTTGCCGTCATTGGTCCATATCCTTCAAAACCGCCTTGAGCCGTTCGATACGCTCGGGCCAGAACGCACGGTAGCGCTCGATCCAGCCGAGCAGTGGGTCAAGCCCTTGCGGATCGGCGCGATAATAGGCGTTGCGGCCGGCTCGCCGCTCGGCCACCAGGCCGGCGCCGCGCAGCACTGCGAGATGCTGCGACACGGCCGGTTGCGACACGCTCAGGCCGCTGCGCAGTTCCGATACGGTCATCTCGCCGGCGGCGAGCCGTTCGTAGACGGCGCGGCGCGTCGGGTCGGCAAGCGCTCGAAAGATCTCGGCTTCGATCATGGGAGAAGCATAAGTCTACACTTATTGATTTGGCAAGCAGTGTTTTCGCACCCATATGGACCGGCACGGCGGAACCCATCGATTGCTGACATTCCTTGACAATAGGGATTGATGAGACTAGAACGAAAAGAGAACAAAAACCTTGTGGGAAAAGCCAGCCACGGCAGGCGGGGATTGTCCGCAGTCTATAAGGTGAGAGCGAGAAAATTTGTTTAGGATGAGCGCGGAGAAGTATCATGGCGGGTAGCGTCAACAAGGTCATTCTGGTGGGCAATCTCGGGGCGGACCCGGAAATCCGCCGTTTGAATTCGGGTGAGCCGGTCGTCAACATCCGCGTCGCCACGTCGGAAAGCTGGCGCGACAAGACTTCCGGCGAGCGCAAGGAAAAGACCGAGTGGCACAATGTCGTGATCTTCAACGAGCAACTCGCCAAGGTCGCCGAGCAGTATCTGAAGAAGGGTGCGAAGGTTTATGTCGAGGGCCAGTTGCAGACGCGCAAATGGCAGGACCAGACCGGCAATGACCGCTACACGACCGAAATCGTGCTGCAGAAGTTCCGTGGCGAGCTGCAGATGCTCGACGCACGCGGGCAGGGCGAGGGCGGTCAGGTCGGCAGCTATGCCGGTGGCGGCAGCAGCCGCGGTTCGGATTTCGGCCAGTCCGGCCCGGGCGAGAGTCTCAATCGCGGCGGCGGTGGCGGCAAGGGTGGCGGCGGTTCGTCGCGCGAACTCGACGACGAAATTCCGTTCTGATCGCTTGGAGCGAGCGGCTCTGCGCGAGCTGACAGCCAGCCACTTGAGGCCACGCATTGGCGTCCCGAAAATCTGTCTCGGATTTTCGGGACGTTGTGCGTTTGAGCGGTGTGCGGTGTGCGGTGTGCGGTGAAAGGACGTATCAGGTGAAAGCACGGGTCAAATGGGTCGAGGAGCGCACTTTCGTCGGCGAGTCCGGTAGCGGTCACAAGGTGGTGCTGGGAACCGCGTTCGGACCGGATGGCAAGACGCCGGGGCCGAGCCCGATGGAACTGGTGCTGCTCGGCACTGGCGGCTGCTCAGCCTATGATGTCGTCCACATTCTCGAAAAGGGCCGCGAGGCGGTCGAAGACTGCGTGGTCGAGCTCGATGCCGACCGGGCGGAGAAGGAGCCGCGGGTGTTCACGCGCATCCATATGCATTTCATCGTCAAGGGCCGAGCGCTTTCGCATGACAAGGTCAGGCGGGCAATCGACCTGTCGATCGAAAAATACTGCTCGGCCTCGGCAATGATGGCCAAGACCGCCGAGATCACCCACGACTTCGAAGTTATTGATACGACGGCGAAGTAGGATAGTGGCGGCGGTTCGTGGCGTGAGCTGGGTGCCGAAAATGACGGCAATCAAGCGCGAGGCCGCTTTCATTTTCATGCTGCCATCAGCGCCTTGACGCCATCGGCGACGAACTGCACGGCGAGCGCCGCCAGGATGACGCCGAGCAGCCGGGTCAGGATCGAGCGGCCGGTCTGACCGAGGATCCGGTCGATGCGCTCGGCCAGCACGAACACCAGGTAAGTGATGACAAGGCAGATCGCGATGATGCCGACAAGGGCTGCCTGCGCGCCAAAACCTGGAAAAGAGCCGGACAGCAGGACGGTCGCTGAAATTGCGCCCGGACCGGCGATCAGCGGGATCGCCAGCGGAAAGGCGGCGATGTTGTGGATCATGTCCTTGGTGATGGCGACGTCGCCGATCTTTTCCTTGCGGTCCTGCCGGCGCTCGAACACCATTTCGAAGGCGATGAAGAACAGCAGGAACCCGCCGGCGACGCGGAACGCCGGCAGCGTGATGCCGAACACCGACAGGATCGATGCGCCGGCGATTGCAAACAGCGCCATCACCAGGAAAGCAATGATCGAGGCGCGGACGGAAACCTGGTTGCGCTCCTCGCGGTTCATGCCGCGTGTCACGGCGAGGAAGAGCGGCGCGAGGCCGGGCGGGTCGATGGTCACCAGTATTGTGACGAAGGCGTTGAACAGGCTGTCGAAGCTCGGCATCTCTGACCCTCCCCGCCGGGCCGTGCCCGAGACCCCAGCATTGGTAGAGCAAAGCGGCGTCAGGGGAAACCGTGCAGGTCAGCTGCTGGCGACGCGTCGCGCCAGGAACTCGACTTCGAGCCGCCAGGTCGCACCATTGTCCTGCGAGCGTTCGCCCAGCCAGCGGAACGAATCTTCGGTGATCCGGGAAAAACTCCAGCGCACCGCGGCGCCGGTGCCGTCGGCGCCTTGCTGGACGATGGTGTCGCCCTCGGCGCGGCCGAGCTGGCGGCTGTAATACTGGGTGCGCGGATCGCTCCAGAAAATATGCCAGGCGTCGACGCCGGGGTCATAGACGCGCAGTGTCGTGCCATAGAAGGTCCATTGGCCGAGCGAGCTCTGTGCGCCAGTGTTCCGCGCGGGCAAGATCCATACGTCCTGGATCGCGCGGCCCTCGAGCACCCAGCCGAAATGCACCTCGCCGCGTCCGGTCAGCACCTGGCCGTCTTCGAGATGGCGCGTGGCATCGAACGTCCAGGCGCCGACAAAGCGGCCGTAAAGGTTCAGTTTCTCGGCAAGGTCTGCGGCCTGCCCGTTGCTGTGCAGGGCTTCGGCAAAGGAGGATGAATTGAACATGGTTTCTGCCCACATTGTCAGGAGACCAGGAAGAATAGGCCCTGGCAGTCTTCTTGCGCTTGGGAAAAGTTGCTATCTTTCAAGGCATGACCACGAGCGTGCATGCACTGGCGTCCGGAAAAGGCTGGCAGGCGTCGGACGTGGTCTGCACTGCCGGCGTCGCTGATCGCCCGTTCGAGGAAGAGCATCGCAACTTCTGCGTCGCAGTGGTGACCAACGGCACCTTCCGCTACCGCGCACGCCAAGGCACGGCGATGCTGACGCCGGGCGCGATTCTGCTCGGCAACCCCCGCACTTGCTACGAGTGTGGGCACGAGCATGGCGCCGGCGACCGCTGCATCTCCTATCACTTCAGCCCGGCCTATATGGAACAGATCGTCGCCTACACGCCGGGCGCGAAGAAGCTGGCCTTCGAGACGCCGCTTCTGCCGCCCTTGCCGGCGCTGGCACGGCTGCTGGCCGAGGCGGAAGCCGCGCGCGAGATGGCCGACATCGAGGCGTTCGAGGAACTCGGACTGCGGATTGCCGGCGCAGCCGTCGCCTCCGGTATCACGCCCGCTGCCCGGTCACCGAGCCGCCGCGATCAGAAACGCGTTGCGGAGGCGGTGCGGCGCATCGAAAAGGATGCCGAAAGGCCGGTCTCGCTCGCCGAGCTTGCAAGCGAAACGGCGACCAGTCCTTACCATTTCCTGCGCAGCTTCCGGCATGTCGCGGGCATGACGCCCTACCAGTTCGTGCTGAAAACCCGGCTGCACAGGGCGGCGGTGCGGCTGCGCATGTCGGACGAGGCGATCTCGACGGTCGCCTTCGAAGCCGGGTTCAACGATTTGTCGACCTTCAACCGCCGTTTCCGCCGCGTGATGGGGGAGGCGCCCGGTGCCTACCGGCTCCGGCGGCGAGGCGATAAATTGCCGAACGCATCCGTGGTTCCGGCTTTGTGAAGCAAAAAATTGGCCTGCCAATGAGCTTTGCCCCGGCGGCCACGAAAGCGCCTCGGCCATATCGTCGCAATCAGTGATATCCTTTTGAAATCACCACAAAAACCGACACTGGAAAACTGCCGCGGACGTTGGAGTTTCGGCCCGGCTTCCTATATAAGCACCGAGTGATTCCCGATTTGATTGTGACCTGATTTGACCGACCAGAAGACACCGCGCGGCGCCGATGGCGGCCCGACCGGCATCGAGCCGATATCCATCATCGAGGAGATGCAGCGCTCCTATCTCGATTACGCGATGAGCGTGATCGTCAGCCGTGCGCTGCCCGACGTGCGCGACGGGTTGAAGCCGGTGCATCGCCGCATCCTCTACGCTGCCCATGAGAGCGGCTACCACTGGAACCGCAAATATGTGAAGTCGGCGCGCCCGGTGGCCGACGTGATGGGTAAATACCATCCGCATGGCGACGCCTCGATCTACGACGCCTTGGTGCGGATGGCGCAGGACTGGTCGCTGCGCGTGCCGCTGATCGACGGGCAGGGCAATTTCGGCTCGATCGACGGTGATCCGCCGGCGGCGATGCGTTACACCGAATCGCGGCTGACCAAGGTCGCGCATGAGTTGCTGGAAGACATCGACAAGGACACCGTCGATTTCCAGGACACTTATGATGCGTCCGGCAGCGAACCGAAAGTCCTGCCGGCGCGCTTTCCGAACCTGTTGGTCAACGGCTCCGGCGGCATCGCCGTCGGCATGGCCACCAACATCCCGCCGCACAATCTGGGCGAGGTCTGCAACGGCGCCATTGCCCTTATCGACAATCCGGCGATCGATCTGCCGGCGCTGATGGAGATCATTCCAGGGCCGGATTTCCCGACCGGCGGCATCGTGCTCGGCCGCTCCGGCATCTACAGCGCCTATTCGACCGGCCGCGGCTCGATCGTCATGCGCGGCCGCGTCAACGTCGAGGCGCGCGGCAACGACCGTGAATCGATCGTCATCACCGAGGTTCCCTACCAGGTGAACAAGTCGTCGATGATCGAGAAGATGGCCGAGCTGGTGCGCGACAAGCGCATCGAAGGCATTTCCGACATCCGCGACGAGAGCGATCGCCAGGGCTACCGTGTCGTCATCGAACTGAAGCGCGACGCGGTCGCCGACGTCATCCTCAACCAACTCTACCGTTTCACGCCGCTGCAGACGTCGTTCGGCGCCAACATGGTGGCGTTGAACGGCGGCAAGCCGGAATTGCTGACGCTGACCGACATGCTGAAGGCGTTCGTCGCCTTCCGCGAGGACGTGATCAGCCGGCGCACGAAATTCCTGCTGCGCAAGGCGCGCGACCGTGCCCATGTGCTGGTCGGCCTTGCCATTGCCGTCGCCAACATCGACGAGGTGATAAAGCTGATCCGCAGCGCGCCGGATCCGCAGACGGCGCGCGAGCAGTTGATGGAGCGGCGCTGGCCCTCGGGCGACGTCGAATCGCTGATCCTGCTGATCGACGATCCGCGCCACCGCATCAACGAGGACGGCACCTACAATCTGTCCGAGGAACAGGCGCGCGCCATCCTCGAACTGCGCCTGCAGCGGCTGACAGCGCTCGGCCGCGACGAGATCGCCGACGAGTTGAACACGATCGGCGACGAGATCAAGGATTACCTGGACATCCTGTCGTCGCGCGCCCGCATTCAGCAGATCGTCAAGGACGAGCTTGCCGCCGTGCGCGACGAGTTCGGCACGCCGCGCCGCACCGAGCTGTCCCATGGCGGGGCGGATATGGAAGACGAGGACCTGATCCAGCGCGAGGACATGGTCGTGACGGTCAGCCATTCCGGCTACATCAAGCGTGTGCCGTTGTCGCTCTACCGGGCGCAGCGCCGCGGCGGCAAAGGCCGCTCCGGCATGTCGACCAAGGAAGAGGATTTCGTCACCCGGCTGTTCGTCGCCAACACGCACACGCCGGTGCTGTTCTTCTCCTCGCGCGGCATCGTCTACAAGGAAAAGGTGTGGCGCCTGCCGATCGGCAACCCGCAGTCGCGCGGCAAGGCGCTGATCAACATGCTGCCGCTGGAGCAGGGCGAACGCATCACCACGATCATGCCGCTGCCCGAGGACGAGACCAGCTGGGGCGAGCTCGACGTGATGTTCGCCACGACGCGCGGCACGGTGCGCCGCAACAAGCTGTCGGACTTCGTCCAGGTCAACCGCAACGGCAAGATCGCCATGAAGCTGGAAGAGGAAGGCGACGAGATACTCGGCGTCGAGACCTGCACCGACAATGATGACGTGCTGCTGACCGCAAGCTCCGGCCAGTGCATACGCTTCTCGGTCAGCGACGTGCGCGTTTTCCAGAGCCGCAACTCGGTCGGCGTGCGCGGCATCGCCATGGCTGCCGGCGACCGGGTGATCTCGATGGCGGTGATCGAACATGTCGATGCGTCGCCGGCCGAGCGCGCCGCTTATCTCAAGCGGGTGGCGGCCGAACGGCGGCTCGCCGCCGGCATTGCGGCGGGCGAGGACGAAGACTTCCAGCTCACCAATGAGGAGGTCGGCGAGGAGACGGAGCTTTCCGACGAGCGCTACGAGTTCCTCAAGGCACACGAGCAGTTCGTGCTGACGGTGACGGAATATGGCTACGGCAAGCGCTCGTCTTCCTATGATTTCCGCCAGATAGGGCGCGGCGGCAAGGGCATCCGCGCCACCGATGTGTCGAAAGTGGCTGAGATCGGACGTCTGGTGGCAACTTTCCCGGTCGGCAATGACGACCAGATCATGCTTGTCTCGGATGGCGGCACCGTCATCCGCGTGCCGGTCAACGGCATTCGCTTCGCCAGCCGCGCCACCAAGGGCGTAACCATCTTCAACACGGCCGACGGCGAGAAGGTCGTTTCGGTGGAGCGGATAACGGAACCGCAGTCGGACGAGGAAGCCGAAGTGAGTGTCGAGGGCGACGCAACTCTGGATACCGGCACTGAAGGCGCTGGCCCGGACAATAACGCCGAGTAGTAGGTCTTGATGGGCAATGCCGGCCGGATGGACCGGCGCCGTCAACCGATAGTGGCCGGTCTAGAAGTGGCGTGAAGGCTTGCGGATACCGAAGCCTCCGAATCGCTTGGCATTGGACTTGGCGCGGACGCGCTCTGCTTCCTGATGCAGCCCGAATACGGTGGCGATCAGCATGGCGATGGTCATTGCGGTGGCGAGCATGTAGATCAGCATGTGCGTGTTCTCCTGCACCTAGCAACGATCAAATGGGGTTTTGGTTTCATCTTCTGAAGCTGCAATCTAATGAACGCTGCGTGAAGCCTTCGTGATCGGCCCATTCATTGGTCGTTCATCTCGGCCAAAAGGTTCACTCAAAGCGCATCGCGATTACCGTGGCTCAGGCGATGCGCTTTGAAGCCCCGTTTGGGTGGATGCCGTTGTTCCAAACCGCTGCGCACCCTCGGGTCAGGCCCCAAAGGCAGGCGTTTGCGGCGACTTGCATTGGCGGCTCGCCGATCGGATTTGCCTTTGCGAGAGAGGCTCGCTAGAAGCACCTGCCATGACCGAACGCATCGCCCTTTATGCCGGCTCCTTCGACCCGCCGACCAACGGCCATCTCGACGTGCTGAAGGCGTCGCTGGCTGTGGCGGACACCGTCTATGCAGCGATCGGCATTCACCCCGGCAAGAAACCGCTGTTCTCGTTCGAGGAGCGGGTCGGCCTCATCGAAGCTGCGACGAAGGCCGAATTCGGCCGCGACGGCGCGCGCATCAAGGTCGTCGCTTTCGACGGGCTGGTCATCGACGCTGCCAGGAAGCAGGGCGCCTCGATCATGATCCGCGGCCTGCGCGACGGCACCGATCTCGACTACGAGATGCAGATGGCCGGTATGAACGAGACCATGGCGCCGGAACTGCAGACGGTTTTTCTGCCCGCCAGCCCTTCGGTGCGAACCATTACCGCCACACTTGTCCGTCAGATAGCCTCGATGGGCGGCGACATTCGCCCCTTCGTGCCGGCGGCCGTGGCTGGCGCACTCACCGCCAAATTTGCGAAATAATGCATGTCGCCCAAACGTGGAACCCGGTTTTGGGGCAACGACATGCGTGAAACAAAGGTTTTCGGAGAAAGATCCATGCAGCTCAAAAGGCTCGCCACCTGTTTTGTCGTTCTTTTCGGTCTTGTGACCGCCTCCGTTTCGGCGTTCGCCGCCGATCCGGAAAACACCATGATCATCACGCTTAAGGACGGCGACGTGACCGTCGCGCTCAGGCCCGATCTCGCGCCGAAGCATGTCGAGCAGATCAAGAAGCTGGTGCGCCAGGGCGCTTATGACAACGTCGCTTTCCACCGTGTCATCGACGGCTTCATGGCGCAGACCGGCGACGTGAAGTTCGGCAACATGAAGAACGGGTTCAGCGCCGACGCTGTCGGCACCGGCGGTTCCGATCTTCCCGACCTGCCGGCCGAATTCTCGAAGACCGAGCGCTATCAGCGCGGCGTGGTCGGGATGGCCCGCTCGCAGGACCCGGATTCCGCCAATTCGCAGTTCTTCATCATGTTCGCGCCGGCGCCGCCGCTCGATGGCCAGTACACCATCGTCGGCAATGTCGAGAACGGCATGGAGTTGGTGGACAAGATCAAGAAAGGCGACGCGGCGCAGAACGGGGTCGTCACCGATCCCGATCGCATGATCAAGGTGCGCATCGCCGCCGACGGCAAGTAAACCCATTTATTTCAAAGGATATTCTGAAATGGCCGAGATCAAGGACCGCGAGAACGCACTCATCATGGAAACGACCAAGGGCAAGGTCGTCATCGAACTGTTTCCCGATCTGGCGCCTGGCCATGTCGGCCGCATCAAGGAACTGGCGCGCGAAGGCGCTTATGACGGCGTGGTGTTCCACCGCGTCATCGACGGCTTCATGGCGCAGACCGGCGACGTGAAATTCGGCAATTCCAGCAAGCCCTCTTTCGCACCGGCGCGCGCCGGCACCGGCGGCTCCGACAAGCCCGATCTGAAGGCGGAGTTCTCCAACGCCAATCATGGCCGCGGCACCTGCTCGATGGCGCGCTCGCAGAACCCGAACTCGGCCAACTCGCAATTCTTCATCTGCTTCGACGATGCCGCTTTCCTCAACCGCCAATACACGGTCTGGGGCCAGGTCATCGAAGGCATGGACAATGTCGACAAGATCAAGCGCGGCGAGCCGGTGCCGGATCCCGACAAGGTCGTGTCGCTGAAGGTCGCGGCCGACGTGAAATGACCTCCTCGGCTGTCGCGGCTATCACTCGGATGCTTGCCGCGGCGGCCGCTCCGGCGCTGGCGACGGGGTCGATCGCTGGCGCCTGGGCGGTGGCCTGCCCGGAATTTTGAGGCGGGATTTTCTTGCGCGTCGAACTTTTCGACTTCGATCTGCCGGAGGAGCGCATCGCGCTTCGACCGGCAGAACCGCGCGACAGCGCCAAAATGCTGGTTGTCAGGCCGGGTGAAGGTCTCGAAGACCGGACGGTGCGCGAGCTGCCGTCGCTGCTCGAGACCGGTGACGTGCTGGTCTTCAACGACACCAAGGTCATTCCGGCACAGTTGAAGGGCATCAGGCGGCGCGGCGAAGCGGCGGCGCAAATCGAAGCCACGCTGCACATGCGGGTGGCGCCGGACCGCTGGCTGGCTTTCATGCGGCCGGGCAAGCGCATCGCCGCCGGTGACCGCATCCATTTCGGCCATGACGCCAATTCCTGCTTTCTCGGCCAGCTCGATGCCACGGTGATCGAGAAGGGCGAGGCCGGCGAGGCTTTGCTTGGTTTTGACCTCTCAGGCCCATTTCTCGACGAGGCTCTGCACGCCGTCGGCCATATTCCGCTGCCGCCTTATATCGCTTCGAAGCGCGACGACGACGAACGCGACCGCAGCGACTACCAGACCATCTATGCCAGGGAGGAGGGGGCTGTGGCGGCACCCACTGCCGGCCTGCATTTCACGCCCGAGCTTTTCGCCGCCCTCGATGCCAAGGGCGTCGAACGGCGCTTCGTCACCCTGCATGTCGGCGCCGGCACGTTCCTGCCGGTGAAAGTCGATGACACCGCCGATCACAAGATGCATGCCGAGATCGGTTCGGTCAGCCCGGAAACTGCCAAGGCGCTGAACGCGGCAAAGGCGCGTGGCGGGCGCATCATCGCCGTCGGCACGACATCGCTGCGCCTGCTGGAGAGTGCCGCGCGGGAGGACGGCACGCTGGCCGGATGGTCGGGTCCGACCGACATCTTCATCACGCCCGGCTATCGCTTCAAGGCCGCCGACATGCTGATGACCAATTTCCATCTGCCGCGCTCGACGCTGTTCATGCTGGTTTCGGCGTTTTGCGGTCTGGAAACGATGCGTGCGGCCTATGCGCATGCCATCGAGAACCGCTACAGGTTCTACTCCTACGGAGATGCAAGTCTGCTGTTCAAGCAGGAGAACGATGGACGCGCGCCCGGTATAGAACAAGGAATTCAATGACTAAAGCGTTCACCTTCAAGGTGCTGGCGACTGACGGCAAAGCGCGGCGCGGCTCCATCACCATGCCGCGCGGAGAAATCCGCACGCCGGCCTTCATGCCGGTCGGCACCGGCGGCACGGTCAAGACCATGTATATGGATCAGGTGCGCGGCGTCGGCTCGGACATCATCCTTGGCAACACCTATCATCTGATGCTGCGGCCGGGCGCCGAGCGTGTGGCGCGGCTTGGCGGTCTGCATGAATTCGCCCGCTGGCCGCACCCGATCCTGACCGACAGCGGCGGCTTCCAGGTGATGTCGCTGTCGAAGCTGAGGAAACTGACCGAAAAGGGCGTCACCTTCCGCTCCCATATCGACGGCGCCGCCTATGAGATGTCGCCCGAGCGCTCGATCGAAATCCAGGGACTGCTCGGCGCCGACATCCAGATGCAGCTCGACGAATGCACCGCGCTGCCGGCCATGGAGAAGGAGATCGAGCGGGCGATGGAGCTGTCGCTGCGCTGGGCCGAGCGTTGCAGGACGGCGTTCGGCGACCAGCCGGGCAAGGCGATGTTCGGCATCGTCCAGGGCGGCGACGTACCGGCCCTGCGGCTGCGCTCGGCGCAGGCGCTGAAAGCGATGGACCTCAAGGGCTACGCGATCGGCGGGCTGGCGGTCGGCGAGCCGCAAGCGGTGATGCTCGAAATGCTCGACATCACCTGCCCGGAGCTGCCGGCGGACAGGCCGCGCTATCTGATGGGTGTCGGCACGCCTGACGACATATTGAAATCGGTGGCGCGCGGCATCGACATGTTCGATTGCGTGATGCCGACACGCGCCGGCCGTCATGGCCTCGCCTATACAAGGCGCGGCAAGGTCAATCTGCGCAACGCCCGCCATGCCGACGATCCGCGGCCGCTGGACGAGGAGAGCGACTGCCCGGCCGCCAGAGACTATTCACGCGCCTACCTGCACCATCTGGTCCGCTCGCAAGAGGCGCTCGGGGCGATGCTTCTGACCTGGAACAATCTTTCCTACTACCAGAAGCTGATGCAGGACATTCGTGCCGCCATCGAAGCCGGTATCTTTGAGGCGCGGGCGGCGGAGATTTCCGAGGGCTGGGCCAGGGGCGATATCCCGGCGATGTGATCGAGCCCTCAGGTGCTCAGCAGAGATGCACGGTTTGCGCCCGCGTACATCCGCCGTTTGGCTGCACTAAAGCTTCCCCCAGGTCGGCTTCTGCCTGAGCGCTGTCCTGATGCTTGAAAGCCGGGCGGCAGTCTGCCACAAGGGCGGCCTAAGCGTGCAAGCTGAGCAGGATCGGGCAATGAAGGCATTTTTCGTGCAGATAAAGTGCGATCTGGGCAAGTCCTATGACGTTGCCGGCGCGTTGGCCGATGCCGAGATCGCCTCGGAAATCTACTCGACAGCCGGCGACTACGATCTGCTCGCCAAATTCTATGTCGACGACGATGAAGACATCGGCCACTTCGTCAACGAGAAGGTGCAGATTCTTCCCGGCATCAAGGACACGTTTACGGTCGTCACCTTCCGCGCGTTCTGAGCGGCGCCTGCCGCCTGCCCGGGCACAAGGCAAAGCCTGACCCAGCCATATCGGCGCTGCCCTAATTTTAGGCAGGTCGCGACATACTGATCGCCAACATCCTCCAAATCATCGATTGCGCTTGATTTTCTCCGGTGACGCCAGTGAAATGGCCTCATAGGGAGTAAGCGATTGGCAGCGTTCGACGAAATGCTTCCGGAAATCTCCGGATTGAGAAAACCGTATTCGGCTTACGATCGCTGGCTGAAGGAGCAGGATCCGGCCAGGCTTACCGAAAAGAAGCAGGACGCCGAACGCGTCTTTCGCAAGACCGGCATCACCTTTGCCGTCTATGGCGAGCAGGAAGCCTCCGAGCGCCTTATCCCCTTCGACATCGTTCCGCGCATCATTTCCGGCAATGAATGGCGACGGCTGACGCAAGGCATCGAGCAGCGTGTCCAGGCGCTGAACGCCTTTCTCGACGATATCTACCACCGCCAGGAGATTTTGCGCGCCGGGCGCGTCCCCAAGGAATTGATCGCCAAGAACGAGGCATTCCTGCCGGAGATGATCGGAGTGCGGCCGCCGGCCGGCGTCTACACGCATATCATCGGCGTCGATATCGTTCGCATCAGCGAGAACGAATTCTACGTGCTGGAGGACAATGCGCGCACGCCGTCCGGCGTCTCCTACATGCTGGAGAACCGCGAGACGATGATGCAGCTCTTTCCCGAGCTGTTCCAGCAGATCAAGGTGCGGCCGGTGGAAAACTATCCGCAGCTCTTGCGCCAGTCGCTGGCGGCAGTGCGGCCGCAAGGCACCAATGGCGCGCCGACCATTGCCGTGCTGACGCCGGGCAGCTTCAACTCCGCCTATTTCGAACATGCCTTCCTTGCCGACCAGATGGGCGTACAGCTTGTCGAGGGGCAGGATCTGCGCGTCGTCGATGGCCACGTCGCGATGCGCACGACCGAAGGCTACAAGCAGATCGACGTGCTTTATCGAAGGGTGGACGATTCTTTTCTCGATCCGCTGACCTTCCGCCCGGACTCGGCACTGGGTGTGCCGGGCATCATGGATGTCTACCGTGCCGGCAACATCACCATCGCCAATGCGCCGGGAACCGGCATCGCCGACGACAAGGCGATCTATTCCTACATGCCCGAGATCGTCGAATTCTACACCGGCCGCAAAGCAATCCTCGGCAACATCCCGACCTGGCGCTGCTCGGAGCCGGGCAGCCTGAAATACGTGCTCGAACATATAGACGAGCTGGTGGTGAAGGAGGTGCATGGCTCCGGCGGCTACGGCATGCTGGTCGGGCCGGCGGCGACCAAGAAGGAATGCGAGGATTTTTCCAAGAAACTCGCGGCAAGACCGTCGAACTACATCGCCCAGCCGACGCTGGCGCTGTCGACCTGTCCGATCCTGACCGACAAGGGACTGGCGCCGCGCCATGTCGATCTCAGGCCCTACGTGCTGGTATCCGATCGCATCCAGATCGTGCCGGGCGGGCTGACGCGTGTGGCGCTGAAGGAAGGCTCGCTGGTGGTCAATTCGTCCCAGGGCGGCGGGACGAAGGATACGTGGGTGCTGGATGATTAGAGTGGGAAGTAGCGAGTAGGGAATAGCGAATAGCGAATAGGGGGTGTGCGACGGCGATCA
This sequence comes from Mesorhizobium sp. WSM2561, assembly GCF_000513915.1. Classification (NCBI taxonomy): domain Bacteria; kingdom Pseudomonadati; phylum Pseudomonadota; class Alphaproteobacteria; order Hyphomicrobiales; family Phyllobacteriaceae; genus Mesorhizobium; species Mesorhizobium sp. WSM2561. The sequence goes on along the minus strand of NZ_AZUX01000003.1, from coordinate 268,262 downwards.
ATTCTTACAGGGACCTGATTGTTTGGAAGGCAGCCATCGAATTGGCGGTAGATTGCTATTCTGTGACGACAGGGTTCCCGAGCAAGGAAGCATACGGAATGACCTCTCAGATAAGGCGCTCGGCGGCGTCAATCGCAGCAAATATCGCGGAGGGTCACGGACGAGAAAATACGGGAGCCTTCATTCAATTTCTGCGCATTGCTCAAGGTTCTCTTAAAGAATTGGAAACGCACCTGATATTGTCCGGGAGAGTGGGCTTGGTGGTTGAGAAAGAGGGTGGTCGGTTGCTTAACCAAACCGAAGAGATCGGAAAAATGTTGCGTTCGAGGATCAGGAGTCTGCAACAAAAGTCATGAAGTGTTATTTCCCCTATTCGCTATTCGCTATTCGCTATTCGCTCGACATCGAGGCAGATTGATATGCTTCTCGGCCGCACCGCCAACGGGCTCTACTGGATGAACCGCTACATCGAGCGGGCGGAAAACATGGCGCGGCTGGTGGATGCCGGGCTGCGGATGGCGCTGACCCGCACCCAGAACGCCTCCGAAGAGTGGAATTCGGTGCTGCTCAGTGCCGGTTCGGACGCTGCCTTCACGCAGAAATATTCCGACTATACCGCCGCCAACGTTGCCGATTTCCTGCTGCGCGACACATCCAACCCGTCGAGCACGATGACGTCGATCGAAACGGCCCGTAACAATGCCCGCATGGTGCGCACTGCATTGACGCGCGAAACCTGGGAAAGCATCAACGAAGCCTGGATGTCGCTGAAGCGCATGCTGGCCAAGCCGATCGACGAACGCGACCTGCCCAGCGTGCTCGACGCGATCAAGCGCGAAACGGCACTGATCCGCGGCTCGTTCTACGGCACCATGCTGCGCAACGAGATCTTCGATTTCTCGCAGCTCGGCACCTATGTCGAACGCGCCGACAATACGGCTCGCATCCTGGACGTGAAATACTACGTGCTGTTGCCGTCGATCTCGTGGGTCGGCTCCACGCTCGACAACTACCAGTGGGAATCGATCCTGCGTTCGGTGTCGGCGCATCGCTCCTATCGCTGGGTCTACGAGACCGACTACAAGCCGAGCAACATCGCCGACTATCTGATTCTCAACGTTCGCATGCCGCGCTCGCTGACCTTCTGCTACCGTTTCCTGACGGAGCATCTCAGATTCCTGGGCGACGATTATGGTGAGCGCCATGCCTGTCATGTGACAGCCGGCAAGACCCAGGCCATGCTGGCCGCCGGCTCGATCAAGGACATATTCGACGCCGGCCTGCATGAATTCCTGGCCAATTTCATCCGCGACAACATCAGGCTCGGCGACGAGATCGCGCAGGACTACAGGTTTTATTGAGCATGATCCCGGAAAGTGGAAGCCGGTTTCCGGAAAAGATCATGCTCGGGGGACGAGCGTGATCCCGGAAGGTGGAAGCCGGTTTCCGGAAAAGATGATGCTCAGGGGACGAGAGCAATGCGGCTGAAGATCACTCACCGGACCGAATACCGCTACGATGCGCCGGTGCACTATCTGTTGCAGCGGCTGCGGCTGCTTCCAGTCAGCGGACCGACACAGACCGTGTTGTCCTGGGCGCTGAAGATCGAAGGGGCGCGCGAAGAGGTGCGCTTCACCGACCATTTCGGCAACGACACGCGGCTTTTGAGCGTCGAAGGCGAGCGCGATTTCATCACCGTCGAGGCATCGGGCGAGGTGGTGACACGCGACACATCAGGCGTCAGCGGGCCACATCAGGGTTTCGCGCCGCTGTGGTTGTTTGGCCAGGAAACGCCATTGACCACGATCGGCGGCGGTATTCGCGAACTCGCGGCCTCGGTCGGCGAGGGGGCCGATATCGAAAGGTTGCACCGGCTGATGGCGGTGATCGGCGAGCGCGTCGCCTATACGATGGGCACCACCAACGCGGCGACCCCGGCCGAGGACGCGCTGGCGCTCAAGACCGGCGTCTGCCAGGACCACAGCCACATCTTTGCCGCCGCCGCGCGGGCCATGGGGTTTCCGGCCCGCTACGTCAGCGGCTATTTGATGATGGATGCGGCGGTCGAGCAGGCGGCGAGCCATGCCTGGGCCGAAGCGCATGTTGCGGGCCTTGGCTGGGTCGCGTTCGACGTCGCCAACGGCATTTCGCCCGACGAACGCTATGTGAAGGTGGCAACCGGCCGTGATTACCGCGATGCCACGCCCGTATCAGGAATTCGACTGGGACAAGCGGAAGAACAGCTTGCGGTGACCGTCACCGTGGAGCAGTAATCCCCGGCAAGATTTGCTGCCAAAGGGATTCGATGACCTATTGCGTCGGCTTGAAGATCGATCGCGGGCTCGTGTTCATGTCGGACACGCGCACCAATGCCGGCATGGATTCGATCTCTACCTTCAAGAAGATGCATGTCTGGGAGCAGCCGGGCGAGCGCGTCATCGTGCTGATGTCGGCCGGCAATCTGGCGACAACGCAAGCTGTCGTCAGCCTGCTCGACGAGCGCACCAAGGCGGTGGCCGATCGCCACGCCACGCTGCTTGAAACGCCGTCGATGTACCAGACGGTGCGGCTGGTCGGCGACACCGTCAAGGAAGTCATCGCCAGTTCGTCGCCGGCGGGCGAAAAGGCCGATTCCTACTTCAATGCCTCCTTCATCCTCGGCGGCCAGATCAAGGGCAGCGCGCCGCGGCTGTTCATGATCTATCCGGAAGGCAATTTCATCGAATCGACCGAAGACACGCCGTTCTTCCAGATCGGCGAGACCAAATACGGCAAGCCGATCATCATCCGCGCCTATGAGAAGGCGATGAGTTTCGCCGAGACGGTGAAACTGCTGCTGGTGTCGTTCGACTCGACGCTGAAATCGAACCTGTCGGTCGGTCTGCCGCTCGACCTGCTGTTCTACGAAAAGGACGCCTTCAAGGTCAGCCTGAAGAAGCGGATCGCCCAGGACGACCAATATTATCGGACGATCTCGGACGGCTGGTCCAATGCACTGAAGGCTGCTTTTGCGAGCCTGCCTGACTTTCCCGAGTGAAAGCCTCCGTTTTTCGTGCTCTTTGATCGCTGGGCTCGATTTGACGGAGAGCAAGATGAATAGCAACGAATTCCGGGAATGGTCGCTGCGCGCGGCCGAATGGGGTGCCGACTACAGGAGCACACTTCGCGAAAGGCCGGTGCGGCCGCTCGTCGAGCCGGGCGAAATCTCCAGAAGCATCGACGTCTCGCCGCCGGAACATGGCGAAACGATGCAGGCAATCTTCGCCGACTTCGAGCGCAAAATCCTGCCCGGCATGACGCATTGGCAGCATCCGCGCTTCTTCGCCTATTTCCCGGCCAATGCCGCACCGGTCTCGGTGGTGGCCGAATATCTGGTCTCGGTTATGGCCGCGCAATGCATGCTCTGGCAAACTTCGCCGGCAGCGACCGAACTCGAGACGCGCGTCGTCCACTGGATGCGTCAGGCGCTCGGCCTGCCGGAATGGTTTTCCGGCGTCATGCAGGATTCGGCATCGTCGGCGACGCTCGCCGCCGTGCTGACCATGCGCGAGCGCGCGCTCGACTGGCAGGGCAACAAGAAGGGCCTGCAGGGCCAGTCGATATTGCGCGTCTATTCTTCCGATCAGGTCCACACCTCCATCGACCGGGCGATCTGGGTGTCGGGCGTCGGTGAGGACAATCTCGTGCGCATTCCGGTTGCCGGCCGCTTCCGCGCCATGGATGTCGCAGCTCTGGAAGCGGCTGTCGTCGCCGACCGGCAGGCGGGCATGCTGCCGGCCGGCATCATCGCCTGCGTCGGCGGCACCAGCACCGGCGGCACCGATGATATCGCCGGCGTCGCCGCGGTGGCGAAACGGCACGGCCTCTATCTGCATGTCGATGCCGCCTGGGCCGGATCGGCGATGATCTGTCCGGAATACCGGCATTTCTGGGCGGGCGTGGAGCAGGCGGATGTTGATTTTCAGGTAAAAAATGGTGAGCGCGCAGGGATTCGAACCCTGGACCTACTGATTAAAAGTCAGTTGCTCTACCGGCTGAGCTACGCGCTCCCGCGGGCTCAGGATGCCGCCCTCGAAATTGCGCGGAACATAGGGAGAGTGTCACGAACGGTCAACCGGAAAAAGAGGCCTCGCGAGCCGGACTTTTCGCGGTCTGCTGACGCCTCGCAAACCGTCTCGACAAGATCGGAGTGGCTGTCTCGCACAAATGCCGAGACCTATTACAAATCAGCAGCTTGCTATTTTTCGCGGAACAATTGCGCAACATCCCCGTTTTTATCGCTACAAGGGACGACGTGTTCAAGGAGAAGACCATGAACAGGATCATGTCGGGCTTGCTGGCGACTGCGCTGTCAGCGTCATTCGCTGTAGCACAAATCGTGCCCGTCAACGCCCAGCCCATCTATGTGCCGCTAGGCCAGAATGTCTCGTCGGATGTCCAGACTGTCGAACACAGACGATGGAGGCGTGGTTTCGACCGCGATTTCTCCCGTCGCGATTTCCGCCGTGAGTTCCGTCGCGATTTCCGTCGCGATTTTTCTCGCCGCGATTTCCGCCGCGATTTTTCTCGTCGCGATTTTGACCGCCGCGATTTTCGTCGTTTCGCCCGTAACGACGATTTCAGGTATTATCGCGGCTATCGCGGCTATCGCTACTATCGTCCTGGCTATCGTCGCTACAACGACTTCTGGTTCCCGCTGGCGGCCTTCGCCACTGGCGCGCTGATCACCGGCGCGATCATCAACAACCAGAGCCGCCGCATCTATCGCGGCGATGCCCACGTGGAGTGGTGCTACAGCCGCTACAGATCTTACCGGGCCTACGACAACACGTTTAAGCCTTACTACGGCCCCCGCCGGCAGTGCATCTCGCCCTATTGATAAGCCAGGGCAGAGTTGAATAAAGCTTGTTGAAGAGCCTGCGCCGGCAACGGCGCAGGCTTTATCTTTTCGGTGCGCGAATCAACAGCGGGCTCAGTGTCCGGCGCACAGCATGGCGCCAACCCGCCAGCTTTGCGGAACGGACCGATGCATCCATGTCCGGTCGAAAACGTCGCTCCAGCGCCCAGCTCCTGGCGAATTCCCTTGTCTTCGGCCAGACGCCCGCCTTCGAGCCGGCCAGCCATGCCGCGCCGAGCGCCGTCGTCTCCAGGATGGTCGGACGGTCGACCGGCGCATCGAGGATGTCGGCCAGCCGCTGCATCGTCCAGTCCGACGCCACCATACCGCCATCGACCCTGAGAACGGTCTTCGCTGACGCGCCCTTCCAGTCCTTGCGCATCGCATCGAGCAGGTCGCGCGTCTGGAAGGCGACGGATTCGAGTGCGGCACGGGCAAATTCCGCCGGGCCCGAATTGCGGGTCAGCCCGAAGATGGCGCCGCGCGCCTCGGCGTCCCAGTGCGGCGCGCCAAGCCCGACGAAAGCCGGCACCAGATAGACTTCCTGGGTCGGGTCGGCGCTCGCCGCCAGCACGCCGCTCTGCTCGGCCTTGCCGATCACCTTGATGCCGTCGCGCAGCCATTGCACGGCAGCACCGGCGATGAAGATCGACCCTTCCAGCGCATAGGTGGTCTTGCCGTTCAGCCTGTAGGCAATGGTCGTCAACAGACGGTTCTTGGAGCGCACCAGATCACTGCCGGTGTTGAGCAGCGCGAAGCAGCCGGTGCCATAGGTGGATTTCATCATGCCCGGCTCGAAACAGGCCTGGCCGATGGTCGCCGCGTGCTGGTCGCCGGCCACACCGAGGATCTTTATCTCTGCGCCGAACAGGCTTTTCTCTGTGATTCCATAGTCGTCGGCGCAATCCTTCACCTGCGGCAGCATTCTTGCCGGTATACCGAGAATGGCCAGGAGCTCGTCGTCCCAGGCATTCTTTTCGATGTTGTAGACCAGCGTGCGCGAGGCGTTGGTGGCGTCGGTAGCGTGAACCTTGCCGCCGGTCAGCCGCCAGATCAGAAAGCTGTCGATGGTGCCGGCCAGCAATTCGCCGTTCTCGGCACGTTTTCTGGCGCCCTTCACCTTGTCCAGCATCCAGGCGATCTTGGTGCCGGAGAAATAGGGATCAAGCAGCAGGCCGGTCTTCCTGGTGAACTTCTTCTCCAGCCCCTGCTTCTTCAATTTCTGGCACAGCGGCGCGGTACGGCGGTCCTGCCAGACGATCGCGTTGTGGATCGGCCTGCCGGTCGCCCTGTCCCAGATGACGACGGTCTCGCGCTGGTTGGTGATGCCGATGGCTGCGATATCGGCGGCCTTTCGCCCGGCAGCAGCCAAGGCTGCCTTGCAGGTCGAAATGACCGTGTCCCAGATTTCCTCTGGATCGTGCTCGACCCAGCCGGAGGCCGGATAGTGCTGGGCAAACTCCTTTTGTCCGCTGCCCACGAGTTTCATGGATCCATCGAACACGATGGCGCGGCTGGACGTGGTGCCCTGGTCGATCGACAAGATGTATCCGGTCATGCTGTCTACCCCTCAGTTACAACGAAGGGAGACGGCTCGCGCCGCCTCCCTGTGGTCTCTTTCCGCTTTGGCGGTTCGGCAAGCCTACTGGGTGGTCCAGCGCTTGATCAGTTCCTCATAGACGATGGTCTCGCCTTTCGGCTTCTCGTTCTCGAGTTTGGCCTTAGGACCGTTCGGCTTGCCCAACCATTCGGTCGGATCTTTCGGCTCGTTGAGTCGCGGACCACAGCCGCCATAGACCTTAGCGGACTCGTCGGCGGCCTGCATGCGGGCCATCGTGATGTCCATTTCCTCAGCGAGGCGGTCCATCGCCTGCTGCGGCGTGAACGCCCCGGAGTTCACGTCGCCGATCTGCTGCCACCAGATCTGGGCGAGCTTCGGGTAGTCGGGCACGTTGATGCCGGTCGGCGACCAGGCGACCCGGTCTGGAGAGCGGTAGAACTCCACCCAGCCGCCGAGTTTGGGCGCACGGTCGGTAAACGACTGATGCCGAATGTCGGAATCGCGGATCAGAGTGAGCCCGACATGGGACTTCTTCAAAGACACGGTCTTAGACACGACGAACTGCGCATAAAGCCAGGCGGCCTTGGCACGATCGGCCGGGGTCGATTTCAGGATCGTCCAAGAGCCCACGTCCTGATAGCCGATCTTCTGCCCTTCCTTCCAGTACGGGCCGTGCGGCGACGGGGCCATGCGCCACAACAAATTGCCCTCATCATCGACCGTGTTGTTGCCTTCCGACTTGGGCTTCACCATGTCGGCGAGGAAAGCCGTGTACCAGAAGATCTGCTGGGCCACGTTGCCTTGGCTCAGCGCGGGCAGCGACTGGTAGAAATCGTAGCTCGCTGCTCCGGGAGGCGCAAAGTTGCGCAGCCACTCATCCCACTTTGCGATGGCATAGACCGACGCCGGACCATTCGCCTCGCCACCGCGCGAAACGCTCGCGCCGACCGGATTGCAGGTGCCCGCCTCCATGCGAATGCCCCATTCGTCGATCGGGATGCCATTCGGCTCGCCGGGGCTGCCAGTGCCGGCCATGGACAGCCACGCGTCAGTCATGCGCCAACCGAGATCGGGTGCGCGCTTGCCGTAGTCCATGTGTCCGAAGACCTGCACGCCGTCGATTTCCTTCACGTCCTTGGAGAAGAATTCGGCGATATCCTCGTAGGCGGACCAGTTCACCGGGACGCCGAGATCGTAGCCATACTTGGCCTTGAACTTTTCCTTGAGTTCCGGCTTGTCGAACCAGTCCTTGCGGAACCAGTAGAGGTTGGCGAACTGCTGGTCCGGGAGCTGGTAGAGCTTGCCGTCCGGGCCGGTCGTGAACTTGATGCCAATGAAGTCTTCGAGATCGAGCGTCGGAAGGGTGACATCCTTGCCTTCGCCGGCCATGAAATCGGTGAGATTCACGGCAAGCTGCAGCCGCGAATGAGTGCCTATCAGGTCGCTGTCGTTGACATAAGCGTCATAAAGGTTGCGGTTGGTCTGCATCTGTGTCTGCACCGCCTGGACGACTTCGCCCTCGCCGAGGATCTGGTGGTTGACCTTGATGCCGGTGATCGCCTCGAACGCCTTGGTGAGCACGGTCGATTCATAGGTGTGTGTCGGGATACCTTCCGACAGCACGTTGACCTCCATGCCGGCGAAGGGTTTCGCGGCATCGACAAACCATTGCATTTCGGCTTCCTGAGCCGAGCGATCGAGGGTCGAAAGGCCATTGATTTCCGTGTCAAGGAATGTCTTGGCTTCGTCCATGCCTGCGTAGGCCTGACTGGCCCCGAGCAGCAGGACTAGTGCCGTTGTCGATGTTAGTAGGTGACGTCGCATGAGGTTCCTCCCATTTCGGTTTCAAGTGCGATCGGAGCGGTCGTTGCGCGGCCGCTCCAACAGTTTCTCCCCCTAGACGAATCGAAAAACGCCGATGGCGTAGACGATCGAGAGGGCGAGTGCCCACCACAAGTTGGGTCCGACAAGACCCAGCCAAGCGAGATGGATGTAGGCGCTGCCTAGCAGCGAAATGAACAGTCGGTCGCCACGCGTCGTGTCGAGGCCGAGAATGCCATGGCGCGGCGCTCCGCCAGGACTGGCCCACTCCCACACGGTCATCCCGACCAGAAGAAGCAGGATCACGCCGAAGAAGGTGGCGGTCTGCCAAGTCCAGGCCATCCATGACAGATCCATCGTCTTTACTCCTTCCCTGCGCCGCCGCTAGACGCGGCCGAGCGCAAACCCCTTGGCGATATAGTTCCGGACGAACCAGATGACGATCGCGCCCGGCACGATGGTGAGCACGCCGGCGGCCGCCAGCAATCCGAGTTCGTAGCCCGATGTGCTCGCCGTCCGGGTCATCACGGCGGCGATCGGCTTCGCGGCGACAGACGTCAGCGTCTTGGCGAGCAAAAGCTCGACCCAAGAGAACATGAAGCAGAAGAACGCCGTGACACCGATGCCGGAAGCGATCAGCGGCATGAATATCTTCACGAAGAACCGCGGCCAGGAATAGCCGTCTATGAAGGCCGTCTCGTCGATCTCCTTCGGCACGCCGGACATGAAGCCTTCGAGAATCCACACTGCGAGCGGTATGTTGAACAGGCAGTGCGCCAGCGCAACGGCCCATGGCGTGTCGAAGAGATTGATGGCCGAGTAGAGCTGGTAAAACGGCAGCGCGAAAACCGCCGGCGGCGCCATGCGGTTGGTCAGCAGCCAGAAGAACAGGTGCTTGTCCCCAAGGAAGCGGTAGCGCGAGAAGGCATAGGCAGCGGGCAGCGCCACGCTGACCGAAATCGCAGTGTTGATAAATACATAGCTGATGGAGCTGATGTAGCCATTGTACCAAACGGGGTTGCTGAGGATCTCGACATAGCTCGCCACCGTGAAACTGCGGGGCCACAATGAAAAGCCGCCGAGGATTTCGTTCGTCGTCTTGAACGACATGTTGAGCAGCCAGTAGATCGGCAGCATCAGGAAGATGATGTAGACCGTCGGCACGAGCCAAAGGAAGCGCGCCTCCCGGCCGCGTCCGCTCATTACGCTCGCCGACTGGAGACCCGCCGCATTCGACGCCGGTGGCGGCGTTGTCTGCTCTCGCATCAAAACGTCGCCCCTTTTATCCCCAAGGCCTTCCTTCACTGATGTCATCTCAGCCCTCCGCTTCGGATTGGGTCATCAGGGTGTAGAAGAGCCACGACACCAGCAGCGTCATCAGGAAGTAGATGATGCTCATGGCCGCCGCGATTCCGAGGTTGAATTCGCCGAGCGCTGCCTTGACAAGATCGATCGACAGGAAGGTCGTGGCATTGCCCGGTCCCCCGCCTGTCAGTACGAACGGTTCAGTGTACACCATGAAGGAATCCATGAACCGCAGCAGCATGGCAATGGTCAGCACGCGCTTCATCTTGGGCAGCTGGATAAAGCGGAACACCGACCAACGTGATGCACCGTCAATCTTTGCAGCCTGATAGTAGGCGTCGGGGATCGAGACGAGGCCTGCATAGGCAAGCAGCACCACCAGCGAGGTCCAATGCCATACGTCCATCAGGACGACGGTGAACCACGCCGCCAGCGGCTGGCTGGTAAAATTGTAGCTGATGCCCATCGCGTTGATAACATAGCCGAGCAGCCCGATGTCCGGCAGCGCAAAGATGTTCCACATGGCGCCGACGACGTTCCATGGGATCAGCAACGGCAGCGACATCAACACCAGGCAGACCGCGACCCATGGGCCGGAACGCGGCATGGCAAGCGCCACCGCCACGCCTAGCGGCACCTCGATCAGCAGGATTAACCCGGTGAAGGCGAACTGGCGCAGGAGCGATGCGTGGAAGCGCGGCGAATTAAGCACTTCCTGGAACCACTTAACGCCTTCAAAGAAGAACAGGTTGTTTCCGAACGTCTCCTGAACTGAATAGTTGACCACCGTCATCAGCGGGATGATTGCGTTGAACGCCACCAGCACCAGCACCGGCAGCACCATGAACCACGCCTTGTTGTTCCAGGTCTTATCCATGGAGTTCAGCCTCCCATCTCGACGCGCCAGGAATCGGCATAGATATTGATGCCGGCCGGGTCGAAAGCGATCTTCGGATCGGCGGGAATGTCCTCGTCCTCGCCGATGATCGCCGCGATGTCGCGGCCTTCGAAACTGGCGCGCACCACCTTGTGGCGGCCGATATCCTCGACCTTGCGGATTGAAACCGGCATGCCGCTGGCGCCAAGCCTGATATATTCGGGGCGGATGCCGAGTTCGATCGCACCGGTGATCCCGGCCCTGGGCGCGCCCGGCAATTCGATCGTCTGGCTGCCGAGCCGCGCGCTCCTGCCTTCGACCGCGACCGGCATGACGTTCATGCCCGGCGAACCGATGAAATAGCCGACGAATGTATGCTTGGGACGTTCGAACAGTTCGGCTGGGGAGCCGATCTGAACGATCTCGCCCTCATACATGACGACGACGTTTTCGGCGAAGGTGAGTGCCTCGGTCTGGTCGTGCGTGACATAGACCATGGTGAAGCCGAAGCGCCTGTGCAGCTGCTTCAACTGCGAGCGCAGCACCCACTTCATATGCGGGTCGATGACGGTCAGCGGCTCATCGAACAGGATTGCGTTCACGTCAGAGCGCACCAGCCCGCGTCCGAGCGAGATCTTCTGCTTCTGGTCGGCGGTCAGCCCCCTCGCCTTTCTCTTGGCCATATCGGCCAACCCAGTCATTTCCAGGGTCTCGCGCACCTTCCGATCGACGTCGGGCTCCGGAACGCCGCGGTTGCGCAACGGGAAGGCCAGATTGTCGTAGACGGTCATGGTGTCGTAGATGACCGGGAACTGGAACACCTGAGCTATGTTGCGCTCCTGCGTCGACAGATTGGTCACGTCCTTGCCGTCGAACAGAAGCTCGCCGTGCGACGGATACAACAAGCCGGAAATGATGTTGAGCAGCGTGGTCTTGCCGCAGCCCGACGGCCCCAGCAGCGCATAGGCGCCGCCGTCCTCGAAGGCGTGATGCACCTCCTTCAGCGCATAGTCCTTATCCGACTTCGGATGCGGCCCGTAGGCGTGGCGGATGTGATTGCAGTCAATGCGCGCCATGTGCCCTCCTCCCTCAAGCCGCCAGCATCTGTGGCGGCGCGGCCGAGCGGCCGTTCGCGTCGAAAACCATGATGTGCCGCGGGTCGATGAATACCTCGATGAGCTGGTCCGGCTCGAACACGAAAATGCCGTGCTCAAGCATGACCCAGCGGACATCGGCGAAATCGAGATGCACAAAACTTTCAGAACCAGTGATTTCGGTGACCGACACCTTGGCTCTCACCGCCACCGCCGACGGGCTCGGCCGGGCAAGAGAGAGATGGTGGGGCTGGAAGCCGATCGTGTAACTCGTATCGGCAATACCGGCGAGTTCAGCCGGCACCGGGAGGCTCACCCCACCTTCAAGAAGGAAGCTCGAACCGCTCTTCTTCAGCACGATCGTGTTGAGCGGCGGATCGGCGAACGTCTTGGCCGTGACGAGGTCGTTCGGCCTGCGGAAGACGTCGATCGTCGGGCCGAACTGGGTGATGCGGCCTTCGGAAAGCGTCGCCGTGTTGCCGCCGAGCAGCAAGGCTTCGTGCGGCTCGGTCGTGGCGTAGACGAAGATGGTACCGGTCGCCGCGAAGATCTTCGGCAATTCCGCGCGCAGCTCCTCGCGCAGCTTGTAGTCGAGGTTGGCGAGTGGCTCGTCGAGCAGCACGAGGCTGGCGTTCTTGACGATGGCGCGGGCCAGCGCGGTGCGCTGCTGCTGGCCGCCGGAGAGGCTGAGCGGCGTGCGGTCGAGAAAGGGCGTCAGCTTGAGAAGGGCTGCGGCATCGCGCACCTCCTTGTCGATCTTTGCCCGCTCGGTCCCGGCCACCCTCAGCGGCGAGGCGATGTTCTCGTAAACGGTCATCGCCGGATAGTTGATGAACTGCTGGTAGACCATGGCGACGTTGCGCTTCTGCACCGGGATGCCGGTGACATCCTTGCCATCGAACCAGACCGAGCCGGATGTCGGCACGTCAAGGCCGGCCATCAGCCGCATCAGGCTGGTCTTGCCGGAAAGCGTCGGCCCGAGAAGGACGTTGAGCGAGCCGTGCTGAAGCGTCAGCGAGACGTCGCGTATATGCTCCATCGCCCCGACCGTCTTCGTCACGTTTCTCAGTTCCAGCATGATGCCTCCTCCCAGGCTTTCTGCATGACTATTCGGCAGCCGCGACATGGCGCCGGCTTATCCCGCGCATGAATTCATCGAGCGCTGCCGCCTGCTCGCGGCTCAGTTGCAGGCCGCGCTTGGTCCTGCGCCACAATACATCTTCGGCCGTCATCGCCCATTCATTTTGAACGAGGTAGCGCACCTCGGCCTCGTAGAGATCGGCGCCAAAGTTGCGGCCAAGGTCGGCATTCGACCTGGCGAGGCCCAGCAGCATCCTCGCGCGAGTCCCGTAAAGCCGGGTCAGGCGGCGCGCCAGACGCGCATCGAGGAACGGATAGGCCGTCTTCAGTTTCGCCACTTCGGCGTCGAAGCCGCTCGCCGGGAAATCGCCGCCCGGCAGCGGCGCGTTTGCCGTCCACGGTTTGCCGCGCTTGCCGAGAAAACCCTCGATTTTCTCGAGCATCGATTCCGAAAGCCGGCGATAGGTGGTGATCTTGCCGCCGAAGGTATTGACGATCGGCGCCGTGCCTTCGCCGCCGTCGGTCTTCAGCACATAATCGCGGGTCGCTTCCTGCGCCTTCGAGGCGCCGTCGTCATAAAGCGGGCGCACGGCGGAATAGGTCCAGACGATGTCCGAACGCTTGACCGCCTGCGCGAAATATTCGCTCGCCGCGGCACAGAGGTAATCGATCTCGGCATCGCTGATCTTCACGTCATGCGGGTCGCCGGAAAAGTCCTGGTCGGTGGTGCCGATCAGCGTGAACTCATCCTCATAGGGGATGGCAAAGATGATGCGGCCATCCTTGTTCTGAAAGAAATAGGCGCGCGGATCGTCGAATTTCTTGCTGATGACGATATGGCTGCCCTGTACCAGCCGGACATTGTGCACGTCGTTCAAGCCGACCGTAGCCGACAGCACGTGGTCGACCCATGGGCCGGCGGCGTTGACCAAAAGCCGCGCCTTGACCTCCTCGGTGTCGCCGGTCTGCGTGTTTTCCAGCCTGACCGTCCAAAACTCGCCTTCACGGCGTGCGCCGACGACTTTCGTGCGGGTTCGGATCGTTGCGCCGCGATCGGCGGCGTCGCGGGCGTTCAACGCCACCAGCCGCGCATCGTTGACCCAGCCGTCGGAATATTCGAAGGCCTTGCGAAACAACGGCTTCAGCGGCTTGCCGGCTGGGTCGTTCGCCATGTCCAGCGTCTTGGTCGCCGGCAGCAATTTGCGTCCGCCAATGTGGTCGTAGAGGAAAAGGCCGAGCCTGATCAGCCAGGCCGGGCGCAGGCCGTTGGCATAGGGCAGCACGAAGCGCATCGGCCAGATGATGTGCGGCGCGTTCTTCCAGAGGACCTCGCGCTCCATCAGCGCCTCGCGCACCAGGCGGAACTCATAGAACTCCAGATAGCGCAAGCCGCCATGGATCAGTTTGGTCGAGCCCGAGGACGTGCCGCTGGCCAGATCGTTCATCTCGGCAAGAAACACCGAGAAGCCGCGCCCAACCGCATCGCGGGCAATGCCGCAGCCGTTGATACCGCCACCGATGACGAAGATGTCATGGATCGGGGATGCGCTCACAAAAAGTCCTCCCGGATTTCGCATTGCAGCATTTTTAGGTTTTTACGAAACCGTGTCGGAATTATTTCGAAATAGGAACGAATGTCAAACGAAATATAAACAGCGGGAGTTGCCGCAACGGCACCATCAACGGTCCCATCTAGGAGAGCGAGGTTTCGATCAGTTGAACCTCTGCTTCCTGGCAGATCTTGCGCACCGACGGGATGTCGCAGCGGTCGGTGATGAAAGTGTTGACCTGCGACAGGTGGCCGATGCGAACCGGCGCCGTCCGCTCGAACTTGGTCTGGTCGGAAACGAGGATGACATGCCGGGCATTGGCGATGATCGCCTGCGCCACCTTCACCTCGCGAAAATCGAAATCGAGCAACGCACCGTCATGGTCGATCGCCGAGGCGCCGATCACCGCGTAGTCGACTTTGAACTGCCTGATGAAATCGACCGCCGCCTCGCCGACCACACCGCCGTCGGAACCGCGCACGACGCCGCCGGCAATAACAACTTCGATGGAAGGATATATACGCATCCTGTTGGCAACATTGATATTATTGGTGATGACCATCAGGCCGGCATGATCGAGAAGCGCCTTGCTGACCGACTCCGTCGTGGTGCCGATATTGATGAACAGCGAGGCGTTGTCCGGTATCAGCCTGGCTGCGGCGCGACCGATCGCCTCCTTCTCGTCGGCGGCGATCTTGCGCCGCGCCTCATATTCCATGTTCTCGATGCCGGACGGGAACAGCGCCCCGCCATGGATACGGGAAAGCAGGCGCTGGTCGCACAGATCGTTGAGGTCCTTGCGGATGGTCTGCTGCGTCACGTTGAAATGCGTTGCCAGTTCGTCTACCAGCACGCGGCCATTGTCCTTGGCCATCTGGATGATCTCGGAATGACGCGGCGACAGATACATCGGTGACCTTCCATTTTCGTTTTCCTTGTCTATAGCGAAAAACGAAAGCGGTGAAAAGGCATGGGGCCGGCTAACGAAAAATGCATGCGGCCAAAGACAAACCTCGACGCAACTTCGCCGACCAATTTCCGGCCAGCCGGCGAGCGATTTCGGTGATGACCTCGAATGCGGTGTCGACATCCGCCGCCGTCGTCTCGAACTGGCCGACCTGAAAGCGGATCGCGACCTGCCCGTCCACCCGTGTCTGCGTCAGGTAGATGCGGCCATCGTCGTTGATCGCGTTGACCAGCCGCAGATTGTGTTCGTCCGAATCGGTGCCGGCCGCCCGATGCCGGAACGAGAACAGCGACAGCATCGGCTCCGAGGCGATCTCGAAATCCGGTTCCCTGGCCAGCCGCTCGGCCAGCCCTTCGCTCCAGGCGACATGGTTGCGAATCCTGGTCCGCAGATCTTCCAGCCCGTGGGCGCGCAGCAGGAACCACAGTTTCAGTGCGCGAAAGCGCCGCCCGAGCGGCACCGACCACTCGGAATAGTTGATGATGCCGTCGCGCCCATGCGTCTCCAGGTAATCCGGCTTGATGGCCAGCGTCCGCACCAGGTCTTCCGGCCGGCGGATGAACTGCACCGAGCAGTCGAACTGCGCGCCCAGCCATTTGTGCGGGTTGAAGACGATGGAAGGTTAGCGTTGCTGTTTCCCGGTCTAAAGCGAGATGCTTCATGACGCCTTGGGTTTTCCAGCGGCGTCGAGCCAGGTTCTCTCGAGGATCGTCTCGATCACACCAGCGAGACATTGCCGCCGGCGTGGCGCTCCAGCCGGCCGGCGAGGTCGAGTTCCAGCAGCACCATGAAAACCTGGGCGGGATGCAGGCCGGTGTGGCGGATGATTTCGTCGATCGCCACCGGCGTTGGGCCGAGCGCTTCGATGACGCGGGCGCGGTCGTCTTCGCCGGGTGGCGGTGTTGCCGAAAAGTCGGGCGGCTCTTCGAGCAGCGGCATCCTTGGCGCCAGTGCGCCGACCAGCGGCGCGATCGCACCGGTAATGTCCGATGCTTCGGTGACCAGGGTGGCGCCGTCCTTGAGCAAGGCGTTGGCGCCCGCGGCGCGCGGATCGAGCGGCGAGCCGGGGACGGCGAAGACCAGCCGGCCCATCTCGCCGGCAAGCCTGGCGCTGATCAGCGAGCCGGAACGCAGCGCCGCCTCGACCACGACCAGCCCCAATGCCGCACCGGCGACAAGGCGGTTGCGGCGTGGAAAATCCTGGGCGCGCGGCTGCCAGCCGAACGGCATCTCTGAAATGATGGCGCCGCCGCGCTCGGCAATCTCGTTGCACAATGCGGCATTCTCGGGCGGGTAGGGCAGGTCGAGGCCGCCGGCCAGCACACCGATCGTGCCTGACGCAAGGCTGCCCTGATGGGCTGCCGTGTCGATGCCGCGCGCCAGGCCGGAGACGATGCCGAAGCCGTCGCGGCCGAGTTCGGCGGCGAGCGTCCGCGCCATCTTGATGCCGGCCAGCGAGGCGTTGCGGGCGCCGACTATGGCGACCGCCGGCAGCCGGAACACCGCGCCTTCGCCCTTGACCGCGAGCAGCGGCGGCGGATGGTCCATGCTTTTCATCAGCGGCGGATAGTCGGCCTCGCCAATGCCGACGAAGCGGGCGCCGGCGCGGCGGGCAGTCTCCAGTTCCGCCTCGGCCTCGGCCATCGTCGGGATGCGGACGCTCTTTCTGGCGCCGCCCGAGACCATCAGCTCGGGCAGCATCTCGAGCGCCGTCTCGGCCGAGCCGAAGCGGTTGATCAGGTCGCGAAAGGTGGCGGGGCCGACATTCGGCGTGCGGATCAAACGAAGCCAGCTCAACCGCTGCCGGTCGCTGAGCCGCGTCCCGGCGGCGCGCTGGCTCACTCCCTGGCTCCGATCTTGTTCTCGGTGCCGGCCAGCAGCCGGGTAATGTTGGCCCGGTGTTTTATGATGACGGTCAGGCTCATCAGCGCGAACAGCCCGGCAATCTCGGGCGTGCTGAGGACATAGAGCGCGATCGGCACGACGATTGCTGCCGTCAGCGCCGCCAGCGAGGAATAGCGGAACAGGAAAGCCATGGCCAGCCAGACGACGGCAAAGATCAGCGCCACCTGCCAGGCAAGAGCGATCAACACGCCGAGATAGGTGGCGACCCCTTTGCCGCCCTTGAAACCGAGCCAGACCGGGAAGAGATGGCCGAAGAAGGCGCCGAAGCCGGCCCAGAGCCCGAGCTCCGGGGCAAAGTAACCGGCGATCAGCACCGCCGCCGTCCCTTTCAGCGCGTCGAGCAGCAGCGTGGCGGCAGCCAGGCCCTTGTTGCCGGTGCGCAGCACATTGGTGGCGCCGATATTGCCGGAGCCGATGTTGCGGACGTCGCCAAGGCCGGCGGCACGGGTGATCAGGAGGCCGAACGGGATCGAGCCGAGCAGATAGCCGAACACCAGCGCCAAGACGATGCCGTAAGCCATTGTTCCCCCGGATATGCCCTAAAGCGCGTCGCGTTTGACCGGCCTCATGCGACGCGCTTTAGGTTGCTGTTTTATGCATGTCGTTATCGCAAAACCGCTGCGCACCCTCGGGTCAGGCCCGAGGGCATGCTTTTGCGCGACATGCATTAGGCCGAAAACACTGTGCGGCCCGCCACCATCGTTTGCAAGACCTTGCCCTGCAGCCGCGCGCCTTCGAAACAGGTGTTTTTCGAGCGCGAACGGATGCCGCTTTCGCTGACGATCCATGGCTCGTCGAGATCGACCAGCGCAAGGTCGGCGACCGCACCCGGCTTCAGCGTGCCGCCGGGCAGGCCGAACAGTCTTGCCGGCGCAGTGGACAACGTCTCAACCAACCTGAGCAGCGTCATATCGCCATTGTGGTAGAGCCGCAGCGCCGCGCCGAGCAGCGTTTCCAGTCCGATGGCACCGGCCGCGGCGTCGGCGAAAGGCAGCCGCTTGGTGTCGACGTCCTGCGGGTCGTGCGAGGATACGATGATGTCGATGGTGCCGTCCTTGACCGCCTCGATCATCGCCAGCCGGTCCTCCTCGGCGCGCAGCGGCGGCGTCAGCCGGAAGAAGGTGCGGTATTCGCCGACATCGTTCTCGTTGAGCGACAGATTGTGGATCGAGACGCCTGCTGTGACTTTGGCGCCGTCGGCCTTGGCCCTCGTTACCGCGTTTGCCGCCATCGCAGTCGAAATCTTGGCCGCGTGATAGGCGCCGCCAGTCAGCCGCGCCAGCGCAAGATCGCGCTCCAGCGGAATGGACTCGGCCTCGCGCGGAATGCCGGCAAGGCCGAGCCAGCTGGCATAGAGGCCTTCGTTCATGACGCCTGACGAAGCGAGTTCGGCGTCCTGGGTTTCATGCGCGATCACGCCGCCGAAATCGCGCGCATAGGTCAGCGCGCGGCGCATCACCAGTGCGCTTGCTATGGTGTGCCGCCCGTCGGTGAAGGCGATCGCGCCGGCCTCGCGCAGCAGGCCGAATTCGGTCATCTCGCGGCCTTCGAGCCCCTTGGTGATCGCCGCCGCCGGAAAGATGTTGACGACGGCCGTATCCTTGGCGGTGCGCAGCACGAATTCGACCAGCGCGACATTGTCGATCACCGGGTCGGTGTCGGGCATCATGACGATGGAAGTGACGCCGCCGGCCGCCGCCGCCACGCTGGCCGAAGCGATGGTCTCGCGATGTTCGCCGCCCGGCTCGCCGATGAAGACGCGCGCATCGATCAGGCCGGGAATGATTGCCTTGCCGGCGCAGTCGATGACATTAGCATCTTGCGGAGCGCCCTGGTTCAAGGCCGCCTTGCCGGCGGCGACGATCTTGCGGCCCTCGACAATGACGGTGCCGACCTCGTCAATGCCGCGCGACGGATCGACGATGCGGGCCCGGCTGAACACCGTTGTGCTCATGCGCCGCGGCCCTCATAATTGCGGCGGGGATCGAGCAGCGCTTCCATCACCGCCATGCGCACGGCAACACCCATCTCCACCTGTTCCTGGATGACGCTCTGCGGACCGTCGGCGATTTCCGAGGCGATCTCGACGCCGCGGTTCATCGGGCCGGGATGCATCACCAGAGCGCCGTCCTTGGCCGCCTTCAGCTTCTCGGCGTCGAGGCCGAAATAGTGGAAATACTCACGCACCGAAGGCACGAAGGCGCCTTCCATGCGCTCGCGCTGCAGCCGCAGCATCATCACCACATCCGCGTCCTTGAGCCCTTCGGCCATCGAACGGGTGACGATCACGCCCATTTTCTCGATGCCGGCGGGCAAAAGCGTCGACGGCGCCACGACGCGCACCTGCGCGCCTAGCGCATTGAGCAGCATGATGTTGGAGCGCGCCACGCGCGAATGCAGGATGTCGCCGCAGATCGCCACGATCAGCTTCGACAGCGGGCCCCTGGCGCGGCGGATGGTCAGCGCGTCGAGCAGCGCCTGCGTCGGGTGCTCATGGGCGCCGTCGCCGGCATTGATCACCGAGCAGCCGACCTTTTGCGCCAGCAGCGCGGCGGCACCCGCCGACTGGTGGCGGATGATCAGGATGTCGGGGTGCATGGCGTTCAGCGTCATCGCCGTGTCGATCAGCGTCTCGCCCTTTTTCACCGAGGAACTGGCCACCGACATGTTCATGACGTCGGCGCCGAGCCGTTTTCCGGCCAGTTCGAACGACGATTGCGTCCGGGTCGAAGCTTCGTAGAACAGATTGATCTGGGTGCGGCCACGCAGCGTCGAGGCCTTCTTCTCCGACTGCCGCGAGATCGCGACCGACCGGTCCGCCCTGTCCAGCAAAAGCTCGATGTCGGCGAGGGAAAGATCGCGGATGCCCAGAAGATGGCGGTGGGGGTAGAGTGGCAGGGACGAAGCGTCGGTCATCTCAAGGCGCTGCTATAGGGTGGAGGACCTTTGGCTGCAAGCACCAGCTTTGGATTGCGGCCTTTCTCCCCGGTATTTTCGTCGCGCTCGTTGCGCGGCTTGGGCTATATCTAGCTGATGGCTTCGGATTCGTGGCCTTGTGATGATAAGGACAGTGTGTGACCGACGACGTGACGAACCAGCCGCCGCCGCTGGCAGGCGGCAACGCCTGGCGAGGCGATCCGTTGCTGATCCAGCTTGCCGAGCGTTTTTCCGACCCGGTGCGCAAGGATGTCGATGGGCTTGGCCGTTTCGTGCTGACGCAGGAGGCGCAGGAATTGGCTCGCCTCGCCAATGTCGAGACGCCGAAGCTCAGGACCCATGACCGCCAGGGCCGGCGCATCGATCTGGTCGAGTTCCATCCAGCCTATCATGCGCTGATGCGCCGGTCGGTGGCGAACGGGCTGCATTCGTCGGTCTGGGAAAATGGCGATGCCGAGATCGGCCGCCGCCATCAGGTGCGCGCCGCCCGTTTCTACCTGACGGCGCAGCTCGAAACCGGGCATCTCTGTCCCATCACCATGACCAGCGCCTCGCTGGCAGCGCTGATGGCAAGCCCAAAACTGTTTCGCGAATGGGCGCCGCGGGTGACGACACGCAAATACGACCAGAGCCAGAAGCCGCCGGTCGAAAAAGCCGGGCTGACGCTCGGCATGGGCATGACCGAGAAGCAGGGCGGCACCGACGTCCGCGCCAACGTCACCAGGGCCGAGCGCGCCGGCAGCAGCTTCTATCGGCTGACCGGCCACAAATGGTTCATGTCGGCGCCGATGTCGGATGCGTTCCTGGTGCTTGGACAGGCGCCGGAAGGACTCTCGTGCTTTCTCGTTCCGCGCATTCTCGGCGATGGCTCGGGCAACGGCTTTCGCTTCCAGCGGCTGAAGGACAAGCTTGGCAACCGCTCCAACGCCTCGTCCGAAGTCGAGTTCGTCAATGCCATCGGCGAGATGGTCGGCGAGCCCGGGGCAGGCGTCAAGGCGATCATGGATATGGTGACGCTGACCCGGCTCGACTGCGCGATCGCCTCGTCGGCGATCATGCGAGCCGGGCTGGCCGAAGCCGTCCACCACACCCGTCACCGCCAGGTGTTTGGAACCAATCTGATCGAGCAGCCGCTGATGCAGCGCGTGCTGGCCGACATGGCGCTCGACGTCGCCGCCGCCACCGCGCTGTCATTCCGACTGGCGCGCTCGTTCGACGAGGCGGCCGGCGATCGCGGCGAGGCGGCTTTTGCGCGCGCCATGACGCCGGTCGTCAAATACTGGGTCTGCAAGATCGCGCCGCCGCTGCTCTACGAGGCGATGGAATGCCTCGGCGGCAATGGCTATGTCGAGGAGGCGCCGCTCGCCCGCTACTATCGCGAAGCTCCGGTCAACGCGATCTGGGAGGGATCCGGCAACGTCATGGCGCTCGACGTGCTGCGCGTGCTGGGGCGTGCACCCGGACTGTTCGAGGAGGTGCTGGCCGGCATCGATCGCGATCTCGGCGCCGGCGGGCGCGGCACCGTCGGTGTGCTCAAGGCAGCAATGCAGGTCGCGGCAACCGATGAGGGCTCGGCCCGTCTGCTCACCGAGCAACTGGCGCTGTCGGCGGCGGCGGCGGAGCTTCGCAGGCTGGGGGCAGGGCGGATCGCCGACGCGTTCGTCGAGACGCGCCTCGCCGGCCAGTGGCGCAACACCTATGGCATGCTCGATTCACGCCATGACGCGCGCATGATCATCGACACGCTCTATCCGCCGGTCACCTGAGAAGGCTTCGGGACGGATTTCCCTCGTCGATCGCTGCTCTGTGGAAAGCCGTTAACCTTAACAAATGGTTTCCATTGCGGTCGCAAGCTGCAAAGCCCACTGTCCTGTTTACCGAAGCAGGAACGCTATGCGGCACATATTGAGCTCCTTTCTGGCCTTGCACTGGGCGGTCGTTTTCGCCCTGCTGGCGTTCATCTGCATCGACGGGAATCGCGGCGTTGCGGCAGCGCTTGGCGTGCTCGGCGTTGCCGTCCAGAACACCCGCTTCGTCGACCTCGAAAACGCTATCGTGGTGGCGCCGCTTGCCGTGGCATTGCTTATCGTCGCGGTGCTGTTCTGCTGGGCTTTTGTCGAGACTCTATTCAGCATCCCGACAAATCCGGACGCCACCGACAGCGTTGTGCGGGTGGCCTTCATCTCCGCCTCCGGCGTGCTGTCGCTGATCGTGGTCGGCGGCGCCGCGCAAGGCATCAACGGGCTGTTCATGGCCGTCGCGGTGCAGCTGGCGGCACTGCTGGCTTCCTATGTCGCCATGCTCGCAGAGCGGCGGTCGGCTTTTGCCGCAGTGGATCCGGGCACCGGCGAAATCCGTGCCGCAGCGCATGTGATGGCGAAGGCGGCGGCGCACAACTCGGCGCTCTCGCGCATTTCCGGCCGGCCGGACACAAACTTGAGGCCGGACACGAACTTGAGGGATGGCCGCTGATGCGCACCTTGTTCGCGCTGTGGGCGGCCCCGCTCGCTCTGTTCTGGGGCTGGTTCTTCCTGTCGCTCAACGACATCAATTTCGGCTATGTCATGCTGAGCCGTCAATTGCATGACCTCGTCTTCCAGC
Organism: Mesorhizobium sp. WSM2561; assembly: GCF_000513915.1. Taxonomy (NCBI): domain Bacteria; kingdom Pseudomonadati; phylum Pseudomonadota; class Alphaproteobacteria; order Hyphomicrobiales; family Phyllobacteriaceae; genus Mesorhizobium; species Mesorhizobium sp. WSM2561. Next base: position 245,667 of record NZ_AZUX01000003.1, on the reverse strand, counting down.
TCTATGGCGAGATGCTTGGCATCGATCCGGCGCTCATTCCCGGCATGGTGGCAAAGGCCTGCATCCTCGACAGCTTGCTGCTGATGGCGTTTTGGGCGTTTCGCCGCCGCCGGGTGATCGGAGGCTGGATCAGGATAATGCGCGAGCGCTATCTCGACCAGGCGTCGACGCCGAGCGCCTGAAGCCGGTCGAGCGCGCCCTGCAGAATAAAGGCCGCCGCGGCCGAATCGATCTTGCCGGCGCGTTTGCGGCGCGAAAAATCCATCTCGATCAGCGTCCGCTCGGCCGCCACCGTCGACAGCCGCTCGTCCCACAAAACGAAGGGCAGGTCGGTCACCCCAGCCATGTTACGGGCGAAGGCGCGGGATTTCTGGGCGCGCGGGCCTTCCGACCCGTCCATGTTGACCGGCAGGCCGAGCACCACGGCCCCGACATTCTCTTTCTCCAGCAAGGCGAGCAGCACTGCGGCATCCAGCGAGAATTTCCTGCGCATGATGACGGGACGCGGGTGGGCGAAGGCAAAGCCCCGGTCGGAAACCGCCACGCCAATCGTCTTGTCGCCAAGGTCGAGCCCGGCCAGCGTCTTGCCGCCGCCGAGCCGCGCCGGCAACTCCTCGATGGTGATGATGCTCAACGGCTTTCCTCGGATACGTCCTCAAAGGACGCTGTGGGACTTTAATTTCACTGCCGGCGTTCTATCCTTTGGCGAAGCAAAAATCGAGGAAGGCTTTCATGAAACTGACCTGGTACGGACATTCCGCATTTCGCGTCGAAACCGCCGACGCGAAAATCCTCATCGATCCCTACCTGATCGGCAATCCGTCATGGACGGGCGGCTGGGAAGGACCGGCGGAAGGGGTCACGCATGTCCTGTTGACCCACGGCCACAGCGACCACATCAGCGGTGCGCTCGAAGTGCTCGGGAAAAGCGGCGCCATGCTGGTCGCCAATTTCGAGGTCTGCATGTACCTGGTCGGCAGGGGCGTCAGCGACAAGAAGATCAATCCTGGCAATATCGGCGGCACGATCGATTGCGGCGGCTTCACCACCACCTTCGTCCAGGCGCTGCATTCCTCGTCGTTCCCGGGCGACAAGGGCCAGAACACCTATCTCGGCAATCCCGGGGGCCTCGTGCTGCATTTCCAGGAAGACAAGACGCTCTACCATATGGGCGACACCGACATCTTTTCCGACATGGCGCTGATCAACGAACTGCACGAGCCGAAGATCGGCATCGTGCCGATCGGCGACCGCTTCACCATGGGCGGCGCGGTGGCAGCCCTTGCCTGCCGGCGTTTTTTTCAGTTCGAGACGGTCATTCCCAGTCACTTCGGCACGTTTCCCATCATCGACCAGACCGCCGACAAGTTTGTCGCGGGGTTGGAGGGATCCGGCGTGAAGGTTGCGTTGCCGGAGATCGGCGGGACAATCACCCTGTAGAGCATGCACCTTGTAGAAGCATGCACCTTGTGGAGCATGCCAAAGGCGCAAGCTGTTCGCTGCGACGGCGTTGCGCTGCCATCGACCTTCCGGGCCGGTTCTCGGCACGATGCATGTTGCGCGGCACGCGCCGCGCCGCTATAGCGCGGACTGGTTTTCCCGAGGCACAAGCAAATATGTCCGTTGATCTGCAGACAGTGAAGCGCGTCGCGCGGCTCGCCCGCATTGCGGTGAGCGAGGCGGATGCCGAGCGCATGACCGGCGAGTTGAACGCCATTCTCGGCTTTGTCGAGCAGTTGAACGAGGTCGACGTCTCCGGCGTCGAGCCGATGACGTCGGTCATTCCGATGGAGATGAAGAAGCGCCCGGACGTTGTCACCGACGGCAGCAAGGCGGCCGACATCGTCGCCAACGCACCGGCCACCGAAGAGAATTTCTTCCTCGTTCCGAAGGTCGTGGAGTAGCGCGCCGATGGCAATCGAGATCGCCATCGAAACGCCGCTGCAGGACGACGTGCGCGGGCTGGTCAAGGAGCTCAACGACACGCTGCTGGAACTGACGCCGCCGGAGCACTGCTCCCACATGACCGTCGAGCAGATGGCCGACAACGACACGACTGTCTTCATCGCTCGCGACAACGGCCTCGCCATCGGCTGCGGCGCGCTGAAGCGTCACGACGGCGCCGTCGGCGAGGTCAAGCGCATGTACACTCGGCCGTCGCATCGCGGGCAGAAGATCGGCGCCGGGATCGTCGAGCGAATCGAGGTGCTGGCGCGCCATGAAGGACTGAAGCGTCTGGTGCTGGAAACCGGCGACCGCCATCCGGCTGCGTGGACCGTCTATGAACGCGCCGGTTTTTCGCGCTGCGGCCCGGTGCTGGACTATCCCGATTCCGGGTGGTCGGTGTTTTACGAAAAGAGCCTTGCCTGATGAGCGACCTGACCCACCTGACGATTTCGCAGGCCCGCGCCAAGCTGCGCGCCAGGGAAATCACCGCAACCGAGATCACTGAAGCCTATCTCCAGGCAATCGAGCGGGCCAATCCGGCGCTCAATGCCTATGTCGTCGTAACCGATGACAAGGCGCGCGAGATGGCCAAGGCCTCGGACGCAAAGCTTGCGAAGGGCGAGGGCGGGTCGCTCGAAGGCATTCCGCTCGGCATCAAGGACCTGTTCGGCACCGAAGGCATCCACACCCAGGCCTGCAGCCATGTGCTGGACGGCTTCAAGCCGCACTACGAATCGACCGTCACCGCCAATCTGTGGGCCGACGGCGCCATCATGCTCGGCAAGCTCAACATGGACGAGTTCGCCATGGGCTCGTCCAATGAGAGCTCCTACTACGGCCCAGTCGTCAATCCATGGCGGCGTTCGCGCGTCGACACGATGGTGATGCCGACCACGCATCAGGGCGATGGCGGCTTTGTCTCGGCCGGCGGCACCAGAACCGCGCGCACGCTGGATAACGCCCAGCTCGTGCCGGGCGGCTCGTCGGGTGGCTCGGCCTCCGCCGTTTCGGCGTTCCTGTGTGCCGGTGCCACCGCCACCGACACCGGCGGCTCGATCCGCCAGCCCGCCGCCTTCACCGGCACGGTCGGCATCAAGCCGACCTACGGCCGCTGCTCGCGCTGGGGCATCGTCGCCTTCGCTTCGTCGCTCGACCAGGCCGGTCCGATCGCCCGCGACGTGCGTGACGCCGCGATTCTCTTGAAATCCATGGCCTCGGTCGATCCGAAGGACACCACCTCGGTCGACCGCCCGGTGCCGGATTACGAGGCGGCGATCGGCAAGCCGATCAAGGGCATGAAGGTCGGCATCCCGAGGGAATACCGCGTCGACGGCATGCCCGATGAGATCGAGGCGCTGTGGCAGAAGGGCATTGCCTGGCTGAAAGATGCCGGCGCCGAGATCGTCGACATTTCGCTTCCGCATACCAAATATGCGCTGCCGGCCTATTACATCGTCGCGCCCGCCGAAGCCTCGTCGAACCTAGCCCGCTATGACGGCGTCCGTTACGGGTTGCGCGTGCCGGGCAAGGACATCGTCGACATGTACGAGAAGACCCGCGCCGCCGGCTTCGGCCGCGAGGTCAAGCGCCGCATCATGATCGGCACCTATGTGCTCTCCGCCGGCTACTACGACGCCTACTATCTGCAGGCGCAGAAGGTGCGCAACCTCATCAAGCGGGATTTCGAAAACGCATTCACTGCCGGCGTCGACGTCATCCTGACGCCGGCGACGCCGTCGGCGGCCTTCGGCATCGCCGACGAGGACATGGCCGCCGACCCGGTCAAGATGTACCTCAACGACATCTTCACGGTGACCGTCAACATGGCCGGACTGCCGGGCATCGCCGTGCCCGCAGGGCTCGACGGCAAGGGCCTGCCGCTCGGCCTGCAGCTCATCGGCCGGCCGTTCGACGAGGAAACCTTGTTCCAGACCGCCCATGTCATCGAACAGGCGGCGGGTACGTTCCAGCCGGAAAAGTGGTGGTAGTGTCGTCTCCCACCTGAAGGGGTGAGGGGCGTCGCCTACCGGCTGTCGGGCCGCATCGATCGGCTTTTTCCCGGACCGGATGTCGGCTCGGGCGGCTGACCGATCACGGCTTGCCGTGCCGCCGAGAAGAACTGGCGACGCACCAGAACCGCCAGCAACAGCAGCGTCGACAACACGAATACTTTTGGGTCGACGAACCAGCCGAGATAGCCGATCGAGAAGAACACGCCGCGCATGCCGGAATTGAAATGTTTTCCGGCCAGCATGTTCATGCGTGCCGCCCGCCATACCGCCGTCTCGCTGACCGGGTTGCGTGAAGCCTCGCCGTGCGGGATCGGCACCGCACCGATCAGAATCGAGCAATAGTTGAACAGCCGGTAGGCCCAGCCGAACTTGAAAAAGGAATAGGCAAGGATCAGCACCAATCCGAACACCTTCATCTGAAAGGCGGAGCGGGACGACGTCGCGCCGAGCGGCAGGTCGCTCAGCACCGAAACAACCTGATCGGAGGCGCCGAGCAGGGCAAAACAGCCGCCGATCGCAATCAGCGAACTGGAGGCGAAGAAGGCGGTTCCCTGTTGAAGGCCGGCCATGATGGCGGTGTCGACAATGCGGACCTCGCGTTCGGCCATGTTCCGCATCCAGGCTTGACGCTGGACGTTCATCGCCGTCGTCAGCGACATGCGCCGGACCAGCTTTCCGTCGGAGGCGAGCGTATGCAGCACCCACACGAAAACGAAAAAACCCAGCGCAACGAGGTCTGCCGTCGACAAATGGAAGGAATCGCCCATGCAACCCTCTTACCACAAGCGGTGGCGGCGCTTCGATGGCGGAACGCAACGATGTCGCTGCCGGAGCAAACAAGGTCGGCAGGTGCAGCGCCGCAATCTTCGAAAGAGCGGAAACATCACAGGAATTCCTATATGTAGATTCCAACAGGAGAGAGCGGCGCGTGTTCCTTTCGGTTTTCGACCTGTTCAAGATCGGCATTGGACCATCGAGTTCGCACACGATGGGACCGATGACGGCTGCGCGGCGTTTTCTCGACGAGGTCGCGGGAGACGACTGGCCACGCCCGGCCGGCGCCAAGGTCGACCGCATCGCCGCCAGTCTGCACGGCTCGCTTGCCTATACCGGCATCGGCCATGGTTCAGATCGCGCCGTCGTGCTCGGGCTTGCCGGCCAGACGCCGCAGACGGTAGACCCCGATCAGGCGGACGGCATCGTCGACCGCATCGCCGCCGAGAAGCGGATTTCGCCGCCCGGGCATCCGTCCTATCGCTTCGACCCGGCCACGGATCTGGTGCTGGATCGCAAGACGCCGCTTTCCGGCCACGCCAACGGCATGGCCTTCTCTGCCTATGATGCCGACGACCGCCTGCTGCTCAAGCGTATCTACTATTCGATCGGCGGCGGCTTCGTGGTTTCCGAGGAGGAGCTGCAGCGGATGAAGGCGAAGGGTTCGGTGACGACGGAAGGCAAGAAGGTTCCATACCCCTTCAAGAACGCTGTCGAGATGCTGTCGATGGCCGCGAAAAGCGGTCTTTCCATCGCCGACATGAAGCGCGTCAATGAAGAGACGCAGATGTCGCGCGAGGAGCTCGACGCCGGTCTCGACGGCATCTGGAGAGCCATGAAGAGCTGTATCGAGCGCGGCCTGTCGCAGGACGGCATCATGCCGGGCGGCCTGAAGGTGCGCCGACGTGCGCGTCAGTTGCATGACAAGCTGCAGGAGCAGTGGCGGCAGAACCGACCCAATCCGCTGCTCGCCAACGACTGGCTGTCGATCTATGCCATGGCGGTAAACGAAGAGAACGCCGCCGGCGGGCGCGTCGTCACCGCGCCGACCAATGGTGCTGCAGGCACGCTGCCGGCGGTGCTGCGCTACTGGCTGCATTTCCACCCCGAGGCCGACCAGCCAAGCATCCGCGATTTCCTGCTGACGGCGGCAGCGATCGGCGGCATCATCAAGACCAACGCTTCGATCTCGGGCGCCGAGGTCGGCTGCCAGGGTGAGGTCGGTTCGGCCTCGGCGATGGCGGCAGCGGGGCTGTGCGCCGTGATGGGCGGCACGCCCGAGCAGGTCGAGAACGCCGCCGAGATCGCGCTTGAGCATCATCTCGGCATGACCTGCGATCCGGTCGGCGGGCTGGTGCAGGTGCCTTGCATCGAGCGCAACGCGCTCGGCGCCGTCAAGGCGGTGACTGCCGCGTCGCTGGCCATCAAGGGCGACGGCGTTCATTTCGTGCCGCTCGATGCCGCCATCGAGACCATGCGCCAGACCGGCCTCGACATGAACGAGAAATACAAGGAAACCAGCCTCGGCGGACTGGCCGTCAATATCGTGGAATGCTGAGCCAAGCCTTGCACTGTGGATTGGCACCGTGGAGGACAGCGGCGCTGTGGAGAAAGTCGATTGGGCCAGTTGACGCCTTCGCGCGCCGGACTAAACCTTGATCCATGTCCCTCAATCTCATAAAGCTCTGCGTTGGCTGCGACAGCGTCGAAGATCTCGAAGAGTGGATCGCCTTCCGCCTCGACGAACGGCGGCGCGCCGGTGAACCGGTCGAGCACTACCACACCACCCGCATGATGCCGACGCGCGGCGCCGAGGTCACCGATGGCGGTTCCCTCTACTGGGTAATCAAGGGCAACGTGCAGTGCCGCCAGTTGATCACCGAAATCCGTCCTTTCACCGATGACGAGGGTATCGGTCGCTGTCACCTGATCCTCGATCCCGCGGTCGTGCCGACTGAATGGCAGCCGCGCCGCGCCTTTCAAGGCTGGCGCTATTTGAAACCGTCGGACGCACCGGCCGATCTCTCCAGGGGCAAAGCGGGATTGGTCGAAATGCCGCCGAAACTCAGGCGCGAGCTTGCCGATCTCGGCCTTCTCTAGGAAGACCCCCAAAATTCAAAGCTGCGGTGATCGCCAGCCCTCCAGATCGCCTCATGCTGGGCTTGCAAGCTGTGTGACAACGCCACATCTTGAATGTCATGAGCGACAAGAAGCAGCCCGTGCCCGCAAAGGCCAATCCTGCGCCGGTCGAATCCCAATCGAGCAGCGGCGAGATCGATGCGTTTATCCGTCAGGCAAGGACGCTGGCTGCGTCCGCGACCGGTACTGGCAGGCTGATCCTTTCCCTCGACGCGACGATGAGCCGCCAGCCGACCTGGGATCTCGCCTGTGCGCTGCAGGGCGAGATGTTCGACGCCGTCGGCAAGGCCGGGGCGCTCAAGGTCCAACTGGTCTATTTTCGCGGTTTTGGCGAGTGCCGCTCATCCGCATTCGTCACCGATACGAGCGCGCTGAAGCAGCTGATGACGCGGATCGAATGCCGCAGCGGCCACACCCAGATCGGCAAGGTGCTCGCCCATGCGCTGAAACAGACGGCGGCGGCCAAGGTCAACGCGCTGGTCTATATCGGCGACGCGATGGAGGAAAATATCGACGATCTGGCGGAAAAGGCCGGCAGCCTCGGCCTGCACGGCGTTCCTGTCTTCGTCTTTCAGGAGGGCCATGATGCCGGCGCGGAAAAGGCGTTCAAGGAAATCGCGCGGCTGTCCAAAGGCGCCTGGTTTCGATTTGACCGGCGGGCCGCAGCAACCTTGGCCAGCCTGCTATCGGCGGTCGCCGTGTTTGCGACCGGCGGGCTGAAGGCTCTGGAGGCCAGGGGCAGGCCGGAAGACCGGCTGATGATCGAGCATCTGCGGAGCGGCAGGAAATGATGGGCGCGACTATCGCATTCGTGGCGTTGCTTTTGGTGCTGCTCGGCGTGGCCATGGTGTTTCTGCGCGCCGACCCCGCGAAACTCGCAAGCTGGATGAAGACAGTTGGGCCTGTCCTGCTGGCGCTGATCGGCGTCGCCGCGCTCCTGGTTGGACGCGCAGGCATCGGCGGCTTGATCCTGTCGACGGCGCTCGCCTGGTATGGCTCGATGCGGATGAAGCGGCCGACGGCGAAACTGGAGCCGGGCAAGTATTCGACGGTGCGCACCGCGGCCCTCGAAATGGAGCTTGATCACGATACCGGCAATCTGGAGGGGCTCGTGCTCGCCGGCCGCCATGAAGGCAAGATGCTAGGCACGATGAGCCTTGCGGAATTGCAGCAGCTTTATCGCGAACTCCCCGGCGACCCGGAGAGCCGCCAGCTGCTAGAGACGTATCTTGACGGCAGATTTCCCATCTGGCGCAAATACGCGGAGGCGAATGGTGGCGACGGGCTGGGTGTTTCGCCAGGTTCGGGCGCCATGACTAAGGAGGAGGCCTACAAGATCCTTGGTCTTGAAGCGGGGGCCGCCGCGGCGGATGTCCGCAAGGCGCACCGCCGCCTGATGCAGCGCCTGCACCCCGATCTCGGCGGCACTTCGTTTTTGGCGGCGCGGATCAACGAAGCCAAGGACGTCTTGCTCTCCAATCACAACTAGTCTCCTTCGACGCAGAATTCTTCCGGGAGATGGTTCGACGCCGCCTACTGGTGGACGGCGTAGCACTCGATTTTCTTTTTCTTCAGGGCGTTGCAGGCTTTCGAGGCGGCAGTCTTCGAGCCAAAGCCGAACCGGGCGCGGTAGTAGGTGACGCCGCCCTTCTCGAAGGCGACGGTGAAGCCCACAGCATCGGCCAGGACCGAAGGCGCCTGTTTGCTCGTCTCGTCCAGGAGAGCCTGGGCTTCGGACTGTTTTGGCGAAGAGGCGACCTGGACTGCCCAGCCGGACGGCACCGATGCCGTGTTGACGGGATCGACCTTTGCCGGTTCGCCATAGGCTGCTGCGACCCGTGCGGTCGCCACATCGTCCGCCGTGGTCGCGGCCACTGTTTCGACCTTCCTGGTCTGAGAGACGGGCCGGGTCTCAACGACAGGGGTGGCTTCTTCAACGACGGGCTCGGTTTCCTCCACCAGAGAGGCAATGGCATCGCCGTCCGGGGCCTCGTTGTACGCCGCATCGTCGTCCGGCCTGCTGTCCGGCGTCGGCGCGTCGCGCTTGGGCAGGAATACTTTCGCCAGCGCGGTGATCGGGTTGCCACCACTGGCCTTGGCGATCAGCATGCCGCTGCCGCGCGACGACGCCTTCGGCAGGTAGGTTTTGATCAATGCGGCCATCTGGTTGTCGCGGCTGCCGCCGGATTTCCCGCCTATGACCACCGCGACGATGCGGCGATCGCCGTCGTCGAGCGAGGAAACGAGATTGTAGCCGGAGGCGCGGGTGTAGCCAGTCTTGATGCCATCGACGCCCTTGATGCGTCCAAGCAGCCGGTTGTGGCCGTTGATGCGCCTGCGGCCGTAGAGAAAGGAACGCTGCGAGAAATAGCTGTAATACTGGGGAAAATGCTCCCGTAGCGCGATGCCGAGCACCGCCATGTCGCGCGCGGTGGTGAACTGACCGGGATTTGGCAAGCCGTGGGCGTTGCGGAAAACGGTCCCCTTCATGCCCAGGGCCCGCGCCTTGGCCGTCATCATGTGGGCGAAATTGGCTTCATTGCCGCCGAGAAGTTCGCCGATTGCGGTTGCCGAGTCGTTTGCCGACTTGGTCACCATCGACAGGATCGCGGTCTCGACCGTTATCGCGCCGCCCCGTTTGACGCCGAGTTTGGTCGGCGGTTCGGCAGCAGCATTGGCCGAGAAGACGACCCGGGAGTTCTTGCCGATCTTGCCGTTCGCCATGGCCTCGAAGGCCAGGTAAAGCGTCATCATCTTGGTGAGCGAGGCGGGATAGCGTCGGCCATCGGCATTCGAAGAGTAAAGCACCTTGCCGGTCTTGGCGTCGATGACGATGGCCGCCGACCTCGCCGCCATGGACGAAGCAGCGCCGGCAACGACGAAGGTCATCGCCAAAGCGAGGATCATGATCGTTTTCAAGGAGGACGCGGATTTGGAGAGAATGCCCGACAACGCCTGACGCACCGATGGTTCCTTTGAATTTTTGTTGCGGTGGAGGCGGCAAAGGGGTCCTGCCTCACTTCAAGCCAAGCTATCGCGGCCAGCGTTACCAATCCGTTTATGGTAACCGCGGCGTTCACCATTTTCTTCGAGCTTGAGCTTTTCTTTATTCGAATCTTAGCCATTTCCCGACGGTTGCGCCGATTTGCTGGCCGGATGGCCGGGCACCCGGTGAAACCCACACTCGGTAAAAAACTTGACTTTTTGTGCAGTGCACAATATATTACTTGCATTGCACAACGCGGCCCGGGAAAAGGCCGCGTCCACCGCTCAAGGGCAACTGGCAAGGGATTGCGTGAATGACCCAGACCTATGAAGATTTCAGCAAATACGGCAAGGAGTTTGCGGATAGCGGCTTGAAGAGCTTCGCATCCCTTTCCAAGGGCGCGCAGGCCATCGCCACCGAGGCGGGCGAGTACACCAAGAAAAGCTTCGAGGCCGGCAGCGCAGCAGCCGACAAACTTTTGTCGGCCAAGTCGCTGGAGAAGGCGATCGAGATCCAGTCCGATTTTGCCAGGCAGTCGTACGAAGCCTTCGTCACCGAAGCCACCAAGATCGGTGACCTCTATGCCGAACTCGCCAAGGAAGCCTACAAGCCGTTCGAATCGATCGTCGCAAAGGCGAAATAATCTCGCTATAAGATGTGAACACGGCCCTTTGGCCAGCAAGACGGACCCGGTCGCGAACGTGCGGCCGGGTTTTTTTCATGGCATTAAGTTTCCAGCCGATCGACGCTGATCTAAACAGCTATGAGCCAGCTTGTCGGAGGGCGAATGATGCATGGGTCGATAAATGATGCCGGCGCTCCGCTAACGCTGGAACACATCAGCCGATGCTTCGGCGACACCCAGGCGCTGGATGACGTTTCGCTTTCGATTGCGCCTGGAGAGATCGTCTGCCTGGTCGGCCAGTCCGGTTGCGGCAAATCCTCGCTTTTGCGGATCATTGCAGGCGTAGATACTGCGGACAGCGGAAGAATTCTGCTCAATGGCATTGAGATCGCGGGCGCGAACAGCTTTGTCGAGCCCGAAGACCGCAACATCGGATTCATGTTCCAGGATTATGCCCTGTTCCCGCACCTGACCGTCGAGGAGAACGTGGCCTTCGGCCTCAAGCGGCTGTCGCGGCGCGAGGCGAGCGCCCGTGCGGCCGAGGTGATCGCCCGAATCGGCATCCAGGCGCTTTCCGGCCGTTACCCACACACGCTTTCAGGTGGCGAGCAGCAGCGAGTCGCACTGGCGCGGGCGCTTGCCCCAAAACCCGTCATTCTCCTGATGGACGAGCCTTTCTCGAACCTTGATCGTGGCCTGCGGGAGCGGGTGCGCGAGGAGACCATTTCAACGTTGAGAGCCTTGGGGACGACGGCGATCCTCGTCACGCACGACCCGGAGGAGGCCCTTTCCGTCGGTGACCGGGTTGTGCTGATGCAGGAGGGGCGGGTTGTGCAGGTCGGGACGGGCTACGATATCTATGATCATCCCAACTCACTCTACGCCGCCGAATTCTTGTGCCCGTGCAACAGGGTAGAGGGCATCTACCGCGATGGCCGGGTCGAAACGGTGCTGGGCACCTTTCCAGCCCGGCTCGATCTTCCGGAAGGCGGCAAGGCGTTTGCCTGCATCCGCCCGCAGGCTGTCTCCCTTTCAGGTCCCGACGAAGGTCTGCCGGCGCTTGTCGTCAACCGCTCTTTTCTGGGTGAGATCGAACAATTGCTGGTCAGGATCGAGGGCGTTGCTGACCTCTTGCGCTTGCGCACCACCAGCCGGATCGATGTAAAGCCGGGGGAGCCGATCCATCTGACCATAGATCCAGGCGGCGTCCTGATATTCGCTGCGGCATAAGTCGCGAGCGCTTTGGTCGCAAAGTAACTTGACTAAATTAGTCACATATGATCGAGCAATTCTCGGGCTGTCAACCAATGCCGGCCGCACCAATCAATTAATGGAGGACCGCTTCATGAAGAGCCTTTCCACATTGCGACTCGCCCTGGTGGGCGGCGTCTTCGCCCTCGCTGGCGGGGCCAGCGCCCTGGCGGCCGAACTGAACATCTACACCACGCGTGAGCCTGGGCTGATCCAGCCGCTGCTTGAAGCCTTCACCGCCTCGAGCGGCGTCAAGGTCAATACAGTCTTTATGAAAGATGGTCTTGCGGAGCGTGTGGCCTCGGAAGGGGAAAGTTCACCTGCCGATATTCTCATGACGGTCGATGTCGGCAACCTCGCCGACCTGGCCGAAAAAGGCCTGACGCAGCCGGTCGAGTCCGATGTTCTGAAAGCCGCGGTCCCGGACAACCTGCGTGACCCGGCCAACAACTGGTTTGCTCTGTCGATGCGGGCCCGCGTACTCTACGCGGCCAAGGATCTCGATCTTGCCGCGTTCAACTACGAGGACCTGTCCGATCCAAAATGGAAGGGCAAGGTCTGCATCCGGTCCGGCCAGCATCCCTACAACACCGCTCTTTTCGCCGATTACATCGCACATCACGGCGCCGAGGCGACGGAAGCATGGCTTGCCGCCGTCAAGGGGAATCTCGCCCGCAAGGCGGGCGGCGGCGATCGCGATGTGGCCAAGGACATTCTCGGCGGCATTTGCCAGATAGGCATCGCCAATTCCTACTACGTCGGACTGATGCGCTCCGGCAAGGGCGGTGAGGAGCAGGTCGCCTGGGGCGACGCGATCAAGGTCGTCCTGCCAACGTTCAAGGATGGCGGCACGCAGGTCAACGTCAGCGGCGCGGCCGTCGCAAAGCATGCGCCGAACAAGGGTGAGGCGGTCAAGCTGCTGGAATATCTGGTCTCCGACGACGCCCAGACACTCTATGCCAAGGCAAATTTCGAATACCCGGTCAAGCCCGGCGCTCCGATCGACCCGACCATCGCCTCGTTCGGCGAGTTGAAAGTCGATCCCGTGCCGATGACGGAAATCGTCAAGCATCGCAAGCAGGCAAGCGAACTGACCGAGAAGGTCGGCTTCGACAACTGATGGGCGATCCGGGCGTGGGCAGTGCTGCGCCCGGTGATCTCCCGATGTCGGATGTCGACCTGCGAAGAGCCTCCACTGTGAAGGTCGCCCGGTACTGGTCCGGGCGACTGTGGTTCATGGCGACCGTGCTTGTCGCTGTGCTGGTGGCCACTCCGGTTCTCGCCCTTATCTGGCAGGCGCTGCGGGGATCGAGCGGGCTCTGGCCGCATCTCCTCGCCTATGTGCTGCCACAGGCCTTCCAGCAGACCACGGCGCTGCTCGTCGGCGTCGGTGTCCTCGTCACGCTTCTTGGCACCTCGACGGCCTGGCTTGTCACCGCCTATGACTTTCCCGGCCGCAGGTTTCTCGAATGGGCGCTGCTCCTCCCGCTCGCGGTGCCGACCTACATAATCGCCTACGTCTATCTCGATCTTCTCCATCCGATCGGCTTGGTCCAGGGTGCGGTCAGAGCCGCCCTTGGCTACACCAGCCCACACGAATTCCGCCTTCCCGACATCCGGTCGATGGCCGGCTGCATCGTACTGCTCGGCTTCGTGCTCTACCCCTATGTGTACCTGACGACGCGGGCGATGTTTCTCACCCAGGCGGCCAATCTGGTCGAGGTGTCGCGCACGCTTGGAAGTGGCAAAGGCGGCGTCTTCTGGCGCGTTGCGCTGCCGCTGGCACGTCCGGCGATCGCCGTCGGCGTCAGCCTCGCGCTGATGGAGGCGCTGAACGACATCGGTGCCTCGGAGTTCCTGGGCGTGAAGACACTGACGGTCTCGGTCTACACGACATGGGTGACGCGGTCCGACCTGCCGGGCGCGGCGCAGATTGCGCTCGCCATGCTGTCATTGGTGGTCGCGCTCGTCACTATCGAGCGTTGGGCGCGCCGTCGTCAGCGTTATTGGTCGAGCGCACAAAAGGCGCGGAATTTCACACCGCATCGTCTCGGCACCGTTTCCGGTCTGCTGGTTTTTGCGCTCGGCCTTTTGCCGGTGTTCATCGGGTTCATCGCCCCGGCGAGCTATCTTGCCGTCGAGGCGTGGAAGCGCGTCCGTTTCGCAGGGCTGTCGCCCCGGCTCTTGTCGGAAACGCTCAACACCGTCACCCTGTCGGCCATGGCCACGCTCGCCATCCTCCTCTTCGGCGTGGTCATCGCCTATACGGCGCGCTCGCTTCCCGGCCGTGTCACGGCGGCTTTGCAGCGGATTTCCACGGTCGGCTATGCGATGCCCGGCACCGTGGTGGCCATCGGAATATTGTTGCCCGTCGCGGCCCTCGATCAGATGATCGACCGAACCGCGCTCGTATGGCTGGGCGCGCCAACCGGCCTGCTGCTGATCGGGTCCGGAGCAGCGCTCGGCTACGCCTATGTCGCACGCTTCCTGGCGATTGCGGTCGGTTCGGTCGAGGCGGGCTTCAGCCGCATTCCGCGCTCGTTCGATCACGCCGCGCGCAGCCTCGGCCAGAATGTGACTGGCACATTCCGGCATATTCATCTGCCGCTTTCGAAACCGTCGCTCGTCGCTGCGGGCTTGCTCGTGTTTGTCGATTGCATGAAGGAGTTGCCGGCGACGCTTCTGTTGAGGCCGCTTAATTTCGAGACCTTGGCGACGCATCTCTACGGCGAGGCGGCGCGCGGGACCTACGAGGAAGCCTCGATCGCGGCACTTGCCATAGTTCTCGTCGGCATCTTGCCTGTCGCTGTTCTCGCTCGTGTTGGACGATGGAAATCCTGAGTGTGTCCGGCCTAAACAGACTCGCTGGCACCTAAAGCGCGTCGCGTTTGACCGGTCTCATGCGACGCGCTTTAGGTTGTTGTTTTATGCATGGCGTGATCGCAAAACCGCTACACACTTTTGCGCGACATGCATTAAAGCGCGTCTGTTGGCTGACGCATCCACGATAAACCGCCAGTGCTCCACGCCTGTCGGATCGTGCCGATGCCCTCGATTTTGAAATCAGGGGCTCTGCTGCCTTCACGATTTCGAAAAATCGGTCAAGTTTGGCCACCTAGCCATATTGTCAGCTAAACAGAAGGGCTTAAAATCATTCATCGAACACCTACATGTCGAACGCGCATGGGGATTCGAAAAGGCAGGGTTACGTGACGACAGGTTTGACTGCCACAACAGATGTGGTGCGGATGCAAAACGGCAGCGACGGCAACGAGACCGGTCGCGGCACGGCCGTCATCACGCGCACCAAAACCAAGACCAAGAAGCCTAGCCTTTACCGGGTCCTCATTCTCAACGACGACTACACGCCCATGGAATTCGTGGTTCACGTGCTGGAGCGTTTTTTCCAGAAGGACCGTGAAGCCGCCACACGCATCATGCTTCATGTTCACAATCATGGAGTGGGCGAGTGCGGGGTCTATACATTCGAGGTGGCCGAGACCAAAGTGTCTCAGGTCATGGATTTCGCCCGACAGAATCAGCATCCGCTGCAATGCGTGATGGAGAAGAAGTGAGGTAACATGCCGGCTTTCTCCCAAGGCCTGGAAAAGGCGCTTCACCAGGCGCTGACGCTCGCCAATGAGCGGCACCACGAATACGCAACCCTTGAACACTTGCTGCTCGCGCTCATCGACGACACCGAGGCGGCCGCGGTCATGCGCGCCTGCAACGTCGATCTCGACGAGTTGAAGCATACGGTTCTCACCTATATCGACACTGAGCTCGACAATCTCGTTACCGGCTATGACGAGGATTCCAAGCCGACGGCCGGTTTCCAGCGCGTCATCCAGCGCGCGGTGATCCATGTGCAGTCGTCCGGCCGCGAGGAAGTCTCCGGCGCCAACGTGCTCGTTGCCATCTTCGCCGAGCGCGAGAGCCATGCCGCCTATTTCCTGCAAGAACAGCAGATGACCCGCTACGACGCGGTCAACTACATCTCGCATGGCATCGCCAAGCGCCCCGGCGCATCCGAGACGCGGTCGCCGCGCGGCGCCGATGACGAGCAGGGCCAGAGCGGCGCCGAGCCGCAAGAGGACGGCGGCAAGAAAAAGCAGCAGCAGGACGCGCTGACCGCCTATTGCGTCAATCTGAACAACAAGGCCAAGGCCGGCAAGATCGATCCGCTGATCGGCCGCGAGTCCGAGATCAACCGCACCATCCAGGTGCTGTGCCGCCGCTCCAAGAACAATCCGCTCTATGTCGGCGACCCCGGCGTCGGCAAGACGGCGATCGCCGAGGGCCTCGCCAAGCGCATCGTCGAGGGCGACGTGCCGGAAGTGCTGCACAACGCCACCATCTTCGCGCTCGACATGGGAACATTGCTGGCCGGCACCCGCTATCGTGGTGATTTCGAGGAGCGGCTGAAGCAGGTCGTCAAGGAGCTCGAGGATTATCCGGGCGCGGTTCTGTTCATCGACGAGATCCACACCGTGATCGGGGCAGGAGCGACGTCTGGCGGCGCCATGGATGCGTCGAACCTGTTGAAGCCGGCGCTGTCGTCCGGAACGATCCGCTGCATCGGTTCAACCACCTACAAGGAGTTCCGCCAGTTCTTCGAGAAGGACCGCGCCTTGGTGCGGCGCTTCCAGAAGATCGACGTCAACGAACCGACCATCGAGGACGCCATCGAGATCATGAAGGGTCTCAAGCCGTATTTCGAGGAGTTCCACAAGGTTCGCTACACGGCTGAGGCGATCAAGGCTTCGGTCGAACTGTCGGCGCGCTACATCAACGACCGCAAGCTGCCGGACAAGGCGATCGACGTGATCGACGAGACCGGCGCCTCGCAAATGCTGGTGCCGGAGGCCAAGCGCAAGAAGACCATCGGCATCAAGGAGATCGAAGCGACGATCGCCACCATCGCCCGCATTCCGCCGAAGACGGTTTCCGCCGACGACGAGAAGGTGCTGGCCGGTCTCGACATCGAGCTGAAGCGCGTCGTCTACGGTCAGGACACCGCGATCACGGCTTTGACCTCGGCGATCAAGCTGGCGCGGGCCGGCCTGCGCGAACCGGAGAAGCCGATCGGCTCCTACCTGTTCTCGGGGCCGACCGGCGTCGGCAAGACCGAAGTGGCAAAGCAGCTCGCGGCCTCGCTCGGTGTCGAGCTGATCCGCTTTGACATGTCCGAATATATGGAACGCCACACCGTCTCACGGCTGATCGGTGCGCCTCCCGGCTATGTCGGCTTCGACCAGGGCGGCCTGTTGACCGACGGCGTCGACCAGCATCCGCATTGCGTGCTGTTGCTGGACGAGGTCGAGAAGGCGCATCCGGATCTGTTCAACATCCTGTTGCAGGTCATGGACCATGGCAAGCTGACCGACCACAACGGCAAGCAGATCGACTTCCGCAATGTCATCCTGATCATGACCACCAATGCGGGCGCCTCGGATGCGCAGCGCGCGGCGATCGGTTTCGGCTCGACCAAGCGCGAAGGCGACGATGTCGAGGCGATCAACCGGCTGTTCACGCCGGAGTTCCGCAACCGTCTCGATGCGATCATCCCGTTCGGCTCGCTGCCGGTGCCGGTCATCCACCAGGTGGTGCAGAAGTTCGTCATGCAGCTCGAGGCCCAGCTCTCCGAGCGTGGCGTCACCTTCGACCTGTCGCAGGAGGCGATCGCCTGGCTGGCCGAGAAGGGCTATGATGAGCGCATGGGAGCACGGCCGCTCGGCCGCGTCATCCAGGAGCACATCAAGAAGCCGCTGGCCGACGAGGTGCTGTTCGGCAAGCTCAAGAAGGGCGGCACGGTGCGTGTCACCGTCGACAAGAAAGAGACCGGCGAAACCGGGCTCAAGCTCGAGTCACTCGCCGACGAGGCGCCGGTCAAGCCGAAGAAGGAAGAACCGGACGACACGCCGAAGCCCAGGAAAGCTGCCGGCAAGAAGCCGGCCGCGAAAAAGGCGGTCGCGCAGAAGGCGGAGCCCAAGGGCAAGGATGGCAGCAAGCGCAGCCTGGTGCCGCAACTCCCCCGCAAGGGATGATGGCCCTGAAAGCTAAAAAAAAGCCCCGGAAACGGGGCTTTTTTGCTTCGAGGGGCTGGTGGGCGGTCGGACGTGCGACGCCCGACATCAGTTTGTCAGCGCCGTCCGTATCTTGCCAGCGTTCTCAGCCAACACTTCCGGCTTCTCCATCTGCCCACTATGCGGCTTCAAAGGGATGCCCTCGAAGCGTGGAATGACATGGACATGGAGGTGGTAGACGGTCTGGCCCGAAGCAGGCTCGTTGAACTGCAGGATGGTGACGCCATCGGCGCCGAAGGCCTTCTTCACCGCCACCGCCACCTTTTGCACGACGGCGAAGAGTGGGCCGAATGTTGCCGGATCCGCGTCCAGCAGGTTGCGCGACGGTGCCTTCGGCACAACCAGCGTATGACCCGGCCCTTGCGGCATCACATCCATCAAGGCGACAACCGCGTCATCTTCATAGACGCGATGCGACGGGATTTCACCGCGCAGGATTTTCGCGAAGATATTGTTGCTGTCGTAGGTGGTTTTTTCGGCCATGGCGTGCGCTCCGGATTGTGCCTTGCTCCTACCGCATCGACCCGACAATCGGAATCGATTTTCGGAAACTACGATGCTTTCGAGCGTACTTTGTGCGTCCAATTGGACGCACGTCGCTCTAACTAATCGTCCGCCAGATCCTTGCGGAACGGGGTGTGCTCTTCGAGATAGCCGGCCATCCGCTCCACTTCGCGGCGCTCGCGCCTGAGATAGTCGGCGACCGCGTTACGCAAGCCGGGATGCGCGATGTAATGCGCCGAATGCGTTGTCACCGGCCTGTAGCCGCGCGCCAGCTTGTGCTCGCCTTGCGCGCCGGCTTCGACCACCTTCAGCTTACGGTCGATGGCGAAGTCGATCGCCTGGTGATAGCAGACCTCGAAATGCAGGAAGGGGTGGTCCTCGATGCAGCCCCAGTTGCGCCCGTAGAGCGCATCGGAACCGATGAAATTGATAGCGCCGGCAATGTAGCGTCCATTGCGCCTGGCCATCACCAGCAGGATGTCGTCGGCCATGCGCTCGCCGATCATCGAGAAAAACTCGCGGCTGAGATAGGGCCGCCCCCATTTCCTGCTGCCGGTATCCATGTAGAAGGCAAAGAAGTCGTCCCAGACCCTTTCGGTCAGGTCCTTGCCGGTCAGCCAGTCGATCGAGATGCCGTGAGCGAGCGCCTCGCGCCGCTCCTTCCTCATCGCCTTGCGCTTGCGCGATGCCAGAGTGGCGAGAAAATCGTCGTAGGTCGAATAGCCCTCATTGAAGAAGTGGAACTGCCGGTCGGTGCGGTGCAAAAAACCCGCCGCTTCCAGCGCCTCGACTTCCCTCAGCTGCGCGAAGGTCACGTGCGCGGAGGAAACGCCGAGTTTTTCCGTCACCGCCTTCAGGCCGGCCGCCAAGCCGGCCTTCACGGCGCGACTGTCCTCGCCCTTGTTGACCAGCAGGCGAGGGCCGGTGACCGGCGTGAACGGCACGGCGCATTGCAGTTTTGGATAGTAACGCCCGCCGGCGCGCTCGAACGCGTCCGACCAGCCGTGATCGAATACATATTCGCCCTGGCTGTGCGATTTCAGGTAGCAGGGAATGGCACCGAGCAGCTTTCCCTGCGCTGTCTCGAGCCTGAGATGATGGCTCTGCCAGCCGGTGCGCCGCACGGCGCAGCCGGAATCCTCAAGAGCGCTCAGAAAAGTGAATGAAACAAGTGGGTTGTATCCGTTTTCTGTATCGCCGCGTGAGGTCCCGCCGAGGCCATCCCATTCGGCGCAGGTGAAGGCTCCGATGCCGGAGGCAACCCGGATCGCATACGCTCCATTCGCCGTTTGCCCGTCGCCTTCATCGCCTTGATCCATGAGGCCTATTTAAGCTCCGTGCCGGTCCATGCAAGCACAGTTCATGCAAGCTCGGTTCAGGCGACCTGCACAAGATCCGGCTCAAATCCTTCGAACGTCATCTGGTCGGCATATCTGAAGGTCAGGTCGACCGCCGGTTGGTCGAGCACGGTCCAGGTGATGACCGGCATTTTGAGCCTTTCGCGCACGAAACTGACAAACTGGTTCGGCAGGTCGCCGGCGGCGTAGGAGGCGAAGGCGATGTCGTGCGCCAGCATGGCGAAATGCGCCTCGATCAGCTTGACTTCGTTGCCATAAGCGGTCAGCCCGCCCGGAATGCCGGGCGCGTGTTTCGGGAAGTCGCGGATCAGCCAGTGGTCGAACGACATGATCGCCGCCTTGCCCTTGTAGTTCTTGAGCATCTTGCCGACGCTTTCCACCAAGCCTTCGTCACGGCCGGGAACGCCTTTCAGTTCGACGACCACCGGCACGCGACCATCGACCAGGTCGAGGGCCTGCTGCAGCGTCGGCAGACGATCTGATGTGCCGCCGATCTTGAGGGCCGTCATTTCTGCTGCCGTGCGCTGCCAGACGAAACCGTCCTGGCCGGTCAGCCGCTTCAGATCGCTATCGTGGATGATCACCGGGATGCGGTCTGACGACAGATGCACATCGCATTCGATCGCATAGCCGCGTTCAGCCGCAGCGGCAAAGGCGGAAAGCGTGTTCTCCCAGCGCGTCTTGTTCATGTCGTGGAGGCCGCGATGGGCAATGGGTCGGGCGGTCAGCCAGGAAAGGTCGGTCATGCCGGGCTCATTCGACTTCGAAGATGGCTTCGATTTCCACTGCGGCATTAAGCGGCAGGGAGGCGGCACCGACGGCGGCGCGAGCATGCCTGCCGGGATCGCCGAGCACTGCAACCAGTAGATCCGAGGCGCCGTTGGCAACCAGGTGCTGCTCGAAAAAATCCGGCGCCGAGGCGACGAAGACGGTGATCTTGACTACGCGGCGGATTTTCTCGAGATCGCCAAGTGCTGCCTTTGCCTGCGCCAATATGTTGATCGCGCAGTATTTTGCCGCTTCCTGGCCGGTTGCGATGTCGACATCACGGCCGAGCAGGCCGCTCGCCTGCAGCTTGCCCTCGCTGAGCGGCAGCTGTCCGGCGATGAACAGCAGATTGCCTGACCTGCAATAGGGCACGTAGTTGGCGGCGGGCGCGGCAGCGACCGGAAGCGTCACGCCGAGATCGCTTAGCCGCTTTTCGATTGTTTCACTCATGGTATTTCCCTATTGCTTGATGACGCTGCGCAGGCCGGGCCGAAATTGCAATTTTTGCCTCGCTTCCGCCACGACTTTTTTTAAGCTGGACCCTCTTTCCCTGCGGCCTGCCATCAGGCGCGATGATCGGAGCCCCTCATGCGCGCAACACGCCTCGCATTCCACGCTGTCCTGCTGCCAGCGGTGTTCTCGATGGCGCCGGCTTTTGCCGTGCCGGCGCTGCAGGCGCATCGCGCGGTTTACGATCTGACCCTGGACAAGGCCTCCGACCGCTCCGGCATCACCGGCATTTCCGGCCGCATGGTCTATGAGTTCAACGGCTCGCCTTGCGAAGGCTATACGGTGAAGTTCCGTTTCGTCACCCAGATCGTCACCAACGAGAATACAAGGCTGACCGACCAGCAGACGACCACTTTCGAGGACGCCGAAGGCAAGACCTTCTCGTTCGTGACAAAATCCTTCGTCGACCAGACTCTCGACAAGGAGGTCAAGGGCACCGCGACGAAGGAGACAAACGGCCTCAAGGTCGACATCGACAAGCCGGAGAAGAGCAGCGTCGAACTGCCGGCCACACAGTTTCCGACGCAGCATCTGGCCGAACTGATCGACAAGGCCGAAAAGGGCGAAAATTTCTACGAAACCAACCTGTTCGACGGTTCGGAAGATGCCAACAAGGTGATGACCACCACCGTCGTCGTCGGCAAGAAAGCCGATGCCGACAAGACCGATCCGGAAGTGCCGGCACTGGCAAAACTCGCCACTGACAAATACTGGCCAGTCGACATCGCCTATTTCGACAGCACCGACAAGTCAGGCGAGGAGGTGCCGGAATACCGGATCAGCTTCAAGCTGCATGAGAACGGCATCACGCGCGACCTCGTCATGGACTACAACGACTTCTCGATGACCGGCAAGCTGGTCAATCTTTCGCTGTTCGATCAGACGAAACCCTGTCCGCCGAAATAGAGCCTTGGGTTAGCCACGCCGCAGGGCGGCGGCCCATGACTTGAACACGCCGCAATTGCATTTCAACCTCTACGCCGAGGGGTCGATCGGGGGGTGGGTTGAGCAAAATCGATGTGTTCGTGGCGCCGACGCCCAATCCGGCGCTGATCAGGATCATGACTGTCGTCAACCGGGTCGTCATGCTGCGTGGCATTCCCGGGTTTCGCGACCTGTTGCCGTTCAACCGCGTGGCCGGATTGCGCGGTGTCGCCAATGTCCGCCATATCGACTTTCCCGACGACGACCGGCAGCGGCTGAAGGCCTGTTGCGGCGCAGGCAAGGCAACATTCATCACGCCCAACCATCCGGAATTCTTCACCGACTGGATGATCGACAAGGAGATCGTCTCGCGGGTCAGTCCGCTCGCGGCGTCCTGGGCCACGCATGGCGTCGTCAACGGCCTCGGCCGGATCATGCAGAAATTCTGGCTGGCCAACAATCTGATCGCCCAGATACCTGGCAACAGTGGTGCTGCCAAGGAACACTCGATCGACTGGGCACTGAAAGGGCATGGCGTTCTCTTGCATCCCGAAGGCGGCGTCGGCTGGCATGGGAATGTCGTCGCTCCGCTTCTTCCGGGGGCGGTCGAGATGGGGTTCGAAGCGCTCAAGCGCGGTCGCGCCATGGATCAGGATTTCAAAGTCTGGATCGCGCCGGTCGTCTGGAAGCTCGCCTTCACCAAAAATGTCGAGCCGGCGCTGGCGCAGGAATGCGCCTATGTCGAGAAAAGCCTGAAGATCGAGCGCCGTGCCGCCGATACGCTGCCGGAGCGCGTCCACCATATCTATGCGACGCTGCTGTCGCGCGAAGAGATTGCCTGCGACATGGCGTCCGACAAACGGGCTTCGTACGCTATGCGTCAGACGCAATTGCTGCTCGAATTGAGCCGGCGCCTGGGGGAGGGTATTTCGGTCCATCCCGGCGCCAGCGAGATCGCCGAGCTTTTGCGCCGGGCGCGCCGCTGGCTGCGGGAAGGCACCGGCGACGCCGAGCGACAAAAACAGATCCGCTCGGTGGCGGACACGATCCAGCGTCTCCAACGCGTCGGACCGTGGGCCTCAGCCAAACCGCGCATTGCGCAAGAGGAGATCGCAGAGCATCTGAAGCGTATCCGCAACGATTATTGCAAGGGCACGCTGCGCGACACGGTCAATTGCTTCGTACCGCAACCGGCCGGGCCGCGCTGCGCGCATATCCGGGTGCCGGAGCCGTTGGGATTGCACGCCAATCCTGGCTCGATCGACGATGCCCTCGCCGAACTGCACCGGCGCATGCAGGAGACCATCTCCACGACCGTGGCCGAACTCGAAGCCGCCGGCAGCTTCATTTTCTATCCGAATCCCTTCTATCATCGCTAGGATTGGCATCTCTAGCATTGGCCTCGCTGACGTTGGATCTCGGCTGCGGGTGAGCTGCTGCTCCGCTGGTCGGCGCAAGATGAAGGAGTACGGCAAGCCTCATGGCGGTCTATGTCGACGCGGCGATCTGGAAATGGGTCGGCCACCGCTGGTGTCACCTGCTGGCCGACGATACCGACGAGCTGCATCGTTTTGCAGCACAGCTCGGCGTCAAGCGCTCGTCCTATCAGGGGCCGCCGAAGACATCGGCGCCGCATTATGACATAACCGGCTTTGAGCGCGACCGCGCGGTGCGGCTAGGCGCCGTCGAATGCAGCCGCGAGGAGATCGTTGCTGTTTTCCGGCGTGTCCGGGTGCCGAAGGGGAAGATACGACCATGACGTTGACGGCATTTCTGGCTTACTGCGCTGCGATCACATTTGCCGCCGCCACGCCTGGCCCGGCGGTATTCACGGTCATTGCCAACGGCGTCTCGCGTGGGTTCGTTCGCGCGTTCCTGGCTGGCCTCGGTATCGCCGCTGGCGACGCGGTGCTGGTGACTTTGGCGCTGCTCGGTCTCGTGGCACTGGCACAGACCTTCGAATGGGTTTTTCTCATCCTGAAATATGCGGGTGCTGCCTATCTGATGTTTCTTGGCATCAGGATGTGGCGATCGGCTTCCGCGCGATCGGATGGACTGGAGGTAACGCAGGCAAGACTGTCTCGATCGTTTTACCTCGGCATCTCCATCTCATTGGGCAATCCCAAGGCGATCCTGTTCCACGCATCCATCATGCCATTGATCCTCGATCTCAATGCAATGAGCTTCGCTGAGGGGCTGCTTGTGGTTGCGGTCGTGGTCGGCGTCAACATTAGCACAATGGGCGTCTATGCGGTGCTTGCCGGGCAGGCTTCGAGCTGGTTCAAGACGCCAAGGCGGATGCGCTTGATGAACAGGTTTGCCGGCGGCGCCATGATCGGCACCGGTGCGCTGATCGCCGCACGCTGAGCCGCAAGACACCGCAGCGCTTGCGTTTGCCGCGCATCCCCTCTATATGCGCGCTCATTCCACACACGGACTTTGGTGTCTGCCCGGGAGAAATCCGGCTGAAACCTCCGGTGGCGTTCGAGGACAAAGTCCAGAAATGCCTGTGTCCGTGGAGGCTAACCGGAAAAGGACATAAGAATGGCTCTGCCTGATTTCAGCATGCGCCAGCTTTTGGAAGCTGGCATTCACTTCGGCCACCAGACCCACCGCTGGAACCCGAAGATGGCGCCCTATATCTATGGCGCCCGCAACAACATCCACATCATCGACCTCTCGCAGACGGTGCCGCTGCTGCACCAGGCGCTGAAGCAGGTTTCCGACACCGTCGCCAAGGGTGGCCGCGTGCTGTTCGTCGGCACCAAGCGCCAGGCGTCCGACATCGTCGCCGACGCCGCACAGCGCTCGGCCCAGTACTATGTCAACTCCCGCTGGCTCGGCGGCATGATGACCAACTGGAAGACGATCTCGAACTCCATCCAGCGCCTGCGCAAGCTTGACGAGATGCTGGCTGGCGAGGCCCAGGGGCTCACCAAGAAGGAGCGCCTCAACCTCGACCGCGAGCGCGAGAAGCTCGACAAGGCGCTGGGCGGCATCAAGGACATGGGCTCGACGCCAGACCTGATGTTCGTGATCGACACCAACAAGGAAGCGATCGCCATCCTCGAGGCCAAGCGTCTCGGCATCCCGGTCGTCGCCATCATCGATTCCAACTGCGACCCGGACAAGATCGATTTCCCGATTCCGGGCAATGACGACGCGGCCCGCGCCATCCAGCTCTATTGTGATCTGATCGCCAAGGCTGCAATCGACGGCATTGCTCGCCAGCAGGGCGCGCTTGGCGTCGACGTCGGCGCTTTGGCCGAGGCTCCGATCGAGCCGGCACTCGAGCCGACGCCGGCCGCCGAGACACCGGCCGCCCAGACACCGGAAGCGTAACAGCGAAGGCCGGTTTCGGCCTTCATCTTTCTCATATTTTGGCGCGCTGAGCGCTGGCGCCAGGCGCATCATCGAGGACCGGTGGTGCGTCGGTGCATTTTAAACGAAGAGGCGACAATGAGCATTTCGGCTGCACAGGTCAAAGAACTCCGCGACTTGACCGGCGCGGGCATGATGGACTGCAAGATGGCGTTGAACGAGACCAACGGCAACATGGAAGAGGCCGTCGACTGGCTGCGCAAGAAGGGCATCTCCAAGGCCGACAAGAAGGCCGGCCGTACCGCGGCCGAAGGGCTCATCGGCGTCGATTCCGGCGTGCGTGAGGCGGCGGTCGTCGAGGTCAATTCCGAGACCGACTTCGTTGCCCGCAACGCTGCCTTCCAGGAGATCGTCGCCAATGTCGCCAAGGTGGCGCTCGCCTATGGCGGCAAGACCGAGGCCGTTGCAGCCGCCCCGTATCCGGGTTCCGACAAGTCGGTTGCCGACACCATCAAGGACGCTGTCGGCACCATTGGCGAGAATCTTGGCTTCCGCCGTTCGGCCAAGCTCACCGTCGAGCAGGGCGCCGTCGCAACCTACGTCCACAATGCGGTTGCCGACGGCCTTGGCAAACTCGGCGTGCTGGTCGCCATCGAGACGTCAGGCAACGCGCAGGCCGCCAACGCCTTTGCGCGTCAGGTCGCCATGCATGTCGCCGCCACCAACCCGATGGCGCTGACCGCGGAAGAACTCGACCCGGCGGCGGTCGAGCGCGAGAAGGCGATCTTCGCCGACCAGGCGCGCCAGTCCGGCAAGCCGGAAGCGATTATCGAGAAGATGGTCGAGGGCCGCCTGCGCAAGTTCTACGAAGAGGTCGTGCTGCTCAAGCAGGCTTTCGTGCTCAATCCCGACATCACCGTCGAGAAGGCGCTGCAGGATGCCGAGAAGGAAATCGGCGCACCGGCCAAGATCACTGCCTATCTGCGCTTCGCGCTCGGCGAGGGCATCGAGAAGGACGAGACCGATTTTGCGGCGGAAGTCGCGGCGGCGGTCAAGAAGTAAAACGCACTCTATCTTTCTGAAAGACTTTACGGCCGGGTGTCCGCGAGGATGCCCGGCCGATTTCTTGCGCGGTATCGATGAAGGCCAGGCGTCGGCGACAGGCCGGCTGGCTATCTGCTCATGCCCGGATCTGCTCATGCAAGGATCTGCACGCACAAGTTGCATTTGCCGGTGTAAGCCAATGGCTGGAAGAGCGTTTGCCGGTTCCGGCGCCGCGTGACATCGCAGCGCCCTTCGTGTATCGGAACGCCAAATGTTTCGGGGCAGCGCCTGCGCGGGAAGCCGCCCCGGCGCGTCACACGCATAATGATGAGGACCAGATGACGGTGAAGCCCCTCTACCGACGTGTCTTGCTGAAAGCGTCGGGCGAAGCGCTGATGGGTGAGCAGCATTTCGGCATCGACGTGTCGGTGGTCGATCGCATCGCCGCCGACATCGCCGAGGCCCGCACCCTTGGCATCGAGGTCGGGGTCGTCATCGGCGGCGGCAACATCTTTCGCGGCGTCGCCGTTGCCTCCAAGGGCGGAGATCGCGTCACCGGCGACCACATGGGCATGCTCGCCACCGTCATCAACTCGCTGGCGCTGCGCACCTCGTTGAACAAGATCGGGGTCGACGCGGTGGTGCTGTCTGCAATCGCCATGCCTGAGCTTTGCGAGAGCTTTTCGCAGCGCCAGGCGACCGCCTACATGAACCAGGGCAAGGTCGTCATCTTTGCCGGCGGCACCGGCAATCCGTTCTTCACCACCGATTCGGCCGCGGCGCTGCGCGCGGCGGAAATCGGCGCCGACGCGCTGTTCAAGGGCACCCAGGTCGATGGCGTCTATTCCGCCGATCCCAAGAAGGACCCGCATGCGACCCGCTTCGAGCGCATCAGCCATGGCGAAGTCATAAAACGCGGTCTTTCGATCATGGATACGGCCGCGATTGCACTTGCGCGCGAAAACAACATCCCGATAATCGTCTATTCGATCCACGAGAAGGGTGGTTTCGGTGATATTCTGAGGGGCGGCGGGCGTTGCACGGTCGTCACGGACGACTGATCAGGAGCCCGATGCCGAACCGAAGGTTTTCCGTAGGCGAAAAACGGGAACCGGTTTTCGGATCGAGGCTTGAATACGGGTTACCCTGAAGTGAACCCGGCTAGCGGGTCGAGGAGACGATGATGAGTGGCGAATACGATGATCTCAAACGGCGCATGGACGGGGCGATCGCTGCGTTCAAGCACGATCTGGCTTCGCTGCGGACCGGCCGCGCGTCGAGCAACCTGCTCGACGCGATCCAGGTGCAGGCCTACGGCACCACCATGCCGATCAACCAGGTGGCAAACGTGTCGGTGCCGGAGCCGCGCATGATTTCGGTTTCGGTCTGGGACAAGTCGATGGTCGGTGCGGTCGATCGCGCCATCCGTGAATCCAATCTCGGCTTCAATCCGATCGTCGACGGCACCAATCTCAGGATTCCGCTGCCCGAGCTCAACGAACAGCGCCGCAAGGAACTGGTCAAGATCTCGCATGGTTATGCCGAGAATGCGCGCATCGCCGTGCGCCACGTGCGCCGGGACGGCATGGAATTCCTCAAAAAGGCGGAAAAGGACGGCGATATCAGCGAGGACGATCATCGCAAGCGGTCCGACCAGGTCCAGAAGCTCACCGACGAGATGATCGGCACCATCGACCATCTGCTTTCCGATAAGGAAGCTGAAATCATGCAGGTTTAGGGTCTGGCCACTGCTGGCTCGAAAGCGAGAACATGACAAGCCCCGCGCATGTCGCGATCATCATGGACGGAAACGGACGCTGGGCCAAGGCGCGTGGCTTGCCCCGGCTTGCTGGGCATCGTGCCGGCGTCGAGGCGCTGCGCAACACGGTGCGCGCCGCTCCTGGCCTTGGCATCTCGTTCCTCACCGTCTACGCCTTCTCGTCGGAAAACTGGTCGCGGCCGAAGTCCGAAGTCAGCGACCTGATGGGCCTGTTGAAAATCTTCATCCGCCGCGACCTCGCCGAACTGCACCAAAATGGCGTGCGGGTCAGGATCATCGGCGACAGGGCAGGGCTGCAATCTGACATCAGGAGCCTGCTTGAAGAGGCCGAAACGCTGACCGTCCGCAACGACGCGCTGACCCTGGTCATCGCTTTCAACTATGGCGGACGCGACGAGATCGTGCGCACCGCGCGGAAGCTTGCCGCGGCGGTGGCGCGCGGCGAGCTCGACAGCGAGGCGATCACGGCCGAATCCTTTGCCGGCTCTCTCGACACCCAGGGTATTCCGGATCCGGAACTGGTCATCCGCACCAGCGGCGAGCTCAGGCTGTCGAATTTCCTTCTGTGGCAAGCGGCTTACAGCGAACTTGTCTTCCTGCCTTGCTACTGGCCCGATTTCAGCCGCGAGCATTTGGCTGACGCATTGCGCGACTTTGCCGGTCGCGAGCGCCGTTTCGGCGGGCTTGGCGCTGAAGGCGTCGCCGTGACAGCCAAGGGATGAGCAACCTTCAGCTTCGCGTTATTTCTGCCGTCGTGCTTGCGGTCGTCACTCTCGGCCTGACCTGGCTCGGCGGACTGCCCTTCCGGCTGCTTTGCGCCGCCATGACGATCCTGATCTTCTACGAATGGACGCGAATGTGCCGCCCGGTCGCCGCCACGGGTCTTGGTCTTCTGCCGGAAGCGCTGCTTCTGGTTTTCGTCGGCGCCTTGGTCGCCGGCCTGCCGGCGTCCTGGCTGCTGCTTCTTGTGGCGGTGATGGTCGTTGTCACCGTGGTCGTGGCTTCGATGCGCCAGCCTTCGATGCGCCAGGCGGGACAGTGGGACGCGTCCGGCCTTGCCTATGCTGGCATTTCCGGCTTGTCACTTGCTCTTTTGCGCGACGGCGACCATTCCGGCCTCGTCGCCATTCTCTTCCTGTTCGCGGTGGTTTGGGCGACCGACATAGCAGCTTATTTCGTCGGCCGCGCTGTCGGCGGGCCGAAGCTGGCGCCATCGATCTCGCCGGGCAAGACGCAGAGCGGGGCGCTCGGCGGCGCCGTCGGCGGCGTGGTTGCCGGGCTGCTTCTGGCCGCGGCGGCCGGAGCCGGCAATCTGGCAGTGCTCGGCGTCGTCGCGCTGGTGCTTTCGCTCGTCTCCCAGGCTGGCGACCTTTTCGAATCATGGGTGAAGCGGCGCCACAACCGCAAGGATTCGGGCACGCTGATACCGGGCCATGGCGGCGTCATGGACCGGGTCGACGGGCTTGTCGCGGCGGCTTTCGCCCTGTACGTCATCGGCTGGATTTCGGCGACCGCCGACCATCCGGCACAGTGGCTGTTTCCAGCTTGATCGGCATTGGCTCTTTATCGGCATTGATTCGGGGGCCTGGTTTCTTGACCTGCGCAGGCTGCGCCATGGATACGCTTGGATTGATGCCACAGTCGCGGTACCACCGTGCTGCGGACGAATTTTGAGGACATGAATTGAACGAGATTCTTCACGCGGTTTTCAACACGGAGGGCTTTGTCCTCGGCACGCTGGTGCCTTTCCTGTTCGTGCTGACCGTCGTCGTGTTCGTTCACGAGATGGGCCATTATCTCGTCGGCCGCTGGTGCGGCATCGGCGTGAAGGTCTTTTCGATCGGCTTCGGCCCGGAACTCTTCGGCTTTAATGACAGCCATGGCACGCGCTGGAAACTCTGCGCCATTCCACTCGGCGGCTACGTCAAATTCGTCGGCGACATGAACGCCACCTCGAGCCAGCCCAGTTCGGAGGAGATCGAAACGCTGACAGCTGCCGAACGCAAGGTCGCTTTTCACACGCAGCCGGTCTGGAAGCGCGCGGCAACTGTGGTGGCCGGCCCGCTGTTCAATTTTCTGCTGACGATCGCCGTCTTTGCGGTGCTGTTTTCCGCCTATGGCCGGCCCGTGCTGGAGCCAATGGTGGCTGAAGTCACCGCGGGCAGCCCAGCGGCCAGGGCCGGCATCCTGCCCGGAGACCGCTTCGTCAGCGTCGACGGCAGCAAGGTCCAGACCTTCGCCGACGTCCAGCGCCGGGTCTCGGGCCGCGGTGGCGACCCCATCACCTTCGTCATGTTGCGCGACGGCAAGGAGATCACCGTTACGGCGACGCCGGAATTGATGGAGCAGCAAGACGGGCTGGGCAACAAGGTCAAGGTGGCGGTGATCGGCGTCGTCAACAACCAGGAATTCGGCCAGCCCAGGCTGATCACTTACAGCCCGGTCGGAGCGGTAGGGGCGGCGGTCGAGGAGACGGGATACATCATTCAGCGCACCGGTCAGTTCCTGCAGCGTTTCGTTGTCGGTCGCGAAGACAAATGCCAGCTGGGCGGCCCAATCAAGATCGCAAAGATGTCGGGGCAGGCGGCAAAACTCGGCTTCGACTGGCTTGTGCAACTTGTCGCGCTGCTGTCGGTCGGGATCGGTATTCTGAACCTTTTGCCGATTCCTCCGCTCGACGGCGGCCATCTCCTGTTCTACGGCGTGGAGGCCATCATTCGGCGACCGGTGTCGGAACGGATGATGGAGTTGGGCTACAGGGCTGGCCTGCTTCTCGTCTTGGGCTTCATGGGGTTTGTTTTCTGGAACGACCTGTTTGGATGCTGAAATCATGAAGAAATTTGGCTTCAGCACAGCCCATGTTGAGACGCCGTTTACCATGCGTGGGGATATGCGTGACGCGAAAGCCACGCAATTGGGTTAAGTAAATACAAATTAACCAGGAGCCTTGCGTGTAGGGAAAATCCGGTTAATACGGTAGGGGAAATTACCGCACGTCCGGTTTTCTCGCCGTGGGGACTTCGAGAAAAGGTACAAAAGCCCGATGAAGGCAGCATCCAAGTTTCTGAGCGCCGCGTCCGCGGTGGCCCTGTCCGCCGCCCTGGTCGTACCAGGTGCGCTCGCAGTGCAGTTCGTTGCCACATCGGCGGCCGAGGCCGCTGTTGTTTCAAGAGTTGAAGTCAGCGGCAATCAGCGTGTCGACGCCGAGACGATCCGCAACTACGTCACGATCAAGCCCGGCAGGCCGTTTTCCAGCGCCGATATCGACGAGGCGGTCAAGGCGCTGTTCGGCACCGGGCTGTTCTCGGACGTCCAGATCAACCAGGTCGGTTCGACGCTGGTCATCAAGGTTTCCGAATATCAGGTCGTGAACCAGGTGCTGTTCCAGGGCAACAAGAAGCTCAAGGACAACGCGCTGGCGGCCGCGGTCCAGTTGAAGCCGCGTGGAACATTCTCTCAGCAGGCGCTCGATGCCGATGTCGAGGCGGTCAAGGCTGCCTACAGGCGTATCGGCCGCGACGACGCCGCCGTGACCACCCAGATCATGGATCTCGGCGACAACCGCGTGAACGTGGTGTTCAACATCAACGAAGGCGGCCGCACGCAGATCGCCGCGATCAATTTCGTCGGCAACAGCGCCTACTCGAGCCGTCGCCTGTCCGACGTCATTTCGACCAAGCGCTCGACCATCCTTTCGTTCGTGCTGCGCGACGACGTCTATGACGAAGACAAGCTCAACGCCGACCAGGAGTTGCTGCGCCGTTTTTATTACAATCACGGCTATGCCGACTTCCAGGTGATTTCCGCGGTCGGCGAACTCGACGAAACCACCAACAAATACACGGTGACCATCACCGTGCAGGAGGGCGAGCGCTACACCTTCGGCGACATCAGCGTCGAGAGCACGATTCCCGAGGTCGACGGCGCATCGCTGCAGTCGGTGGTCGAAACCCACAAGGGCGATGTCTACAACGCCGAGAATGTCGAAGACACCATCATCGCATTGACCGAGAGGGTCGCCGGTTCCGGCTATCCCTTCGCCCAGGTGACGCCGCGCGGCGACCGTAATTTCGAGAACCACACCATTTCAGTGGTCTATACGATCGACCAGGGCACCAAGGCCTATGTCGAGCGCATCGAGATTCGCGGCAACGACCGGACACGCGACTATGTCATTCGCCGAGAGTTCGACGTGAGTGAGGGCGATGCCTTCAACCAGGTTCTCATCCAGCGCGCGAAGAAACGGCTGGAAGCGCTCGATTTTTTTGAGAAAGTCGAGGTTTCGACCGTGCCCGGCTCTGAGCCGGACCAAGTGGTGCTGGTGGTCGACGTGGTCGAGAAATCGACCGGCGAGTTCTCCGTCGGCGCCGGCTATTCGAGCGGTGGCGACACCGAAGGCCCGACCGTCGAAGGATCGATCAGCGAACGCAACTTCCTCGGACGCGGCCAGTTCATCAAGCTCTCGGCGGGCGGCGGCAAGAATTCGCGCGACTACAGCTTCTCCTTCACCGAGCCCTATTTCCTCGGGCGGCGCATTGCCGCCGGTTTCGATGTCTTCAACCGGACCAGGGAACGCGACGACTACAAGAGCGAGACGCTAGGCGCGACAGTGCGCTTCGGCCTGCCGATCACCGACGACATCTCGACGCAGCTGGCGTACAATATCTCCCAGGAGAAGTACGAGCTCGACGAAGACTGCGAGACCAACGGCGACTACGACCCCCTCAAATGCAACATTTCTACGGCTATCCTGGACGGCATCGCGGAAAGCCCGTGGCTCAAGTCGTCGGTCAGTCTCGGCCTGGTCTACAACACCATCGACGACATGAAGAACCCGCACGAAGGCATCTTTGCCAATGTCACCACGGAATTCGCCGGCCTCGGTGGCGACGCCAAATTCGTCAAAGTGACAACGCGTGGCAGCGTCTACCAGACATTGTCCGAGCAGCTTGATCTGGTGGGGGTGATTTCCGGCGGGGCTGGCCATATCCAAGGCTACGGCGGCGATGGCGACCTGCGCATCTTCGATCATTTCCAGAGCAACGACCGCATGATCCGTGGCTTCGCTTACGGCGGTATTGGGCCGGTCGACAATGAAGACGCCGACGACCATCTTGGTGGCACCACCTATTTCAATGCCTCGGCGGAAGCCCAGTTCCCAATGCCGGTCATTCCGGAAAGCTTCGGCCTGCGCGGCGCGGTGTTCGCCGACGCGGCGACGCTCTATGGCAGCAAGATCGATGCTTCACTGGTCGATCAGTCCACGGTCGACATGCAGTGGCGTGCCTCTGTCGGCGTCGGCCTGATGTGGGCGTCGCCCTTTGGCCCGATCCGCATCGACTATGCGATCCCGGTCCTCAAGGAGGACACCGACGAGGTGCAGGAATTCAACTTCGGCATATCGTCCCGGTTCTAATAGGTGGGCAACGATAACTTCCGGGCCGTAGCGGTCCGGAAGAAAGTAATTCGACACTACGGCGCCGCGCGTCCTCCTGGACGCGCAAAGGACGCTGCAGGGCTTTGATTTTGCGCATTATCCTTTCCGAAAATCGATTTCGATTTTCGGGGTCGTGCGCTAGCTGGATATAGCTTCTGGAATGACCGATCCGGTGTTCTTCGCGCCATCACGCCGGTATACGGCTGGCGAAGTCGCGAATCTGACCGGCTCGGTGCTTGTCGATTCCGACCTCTCCGATAGATCGATCGAAGCCTTGGCGCCGGCAAGCGAAGGCGGCGAGCACGCTCTTGTCTTTGTCGATGGCAGACGCAACTTCGCGCTGATGCAATCGCTGCGAGCAGCGGCGGTTCTATGCCCCGCCGAATTTGCCGGCAAGGCGCCGGCGGGTATCGCGGTTCTGATCCATCCGCGCCCGCAACAGGCTTTCGCGATGGTCGGCCGCCTGCTTTTCCCGGCGGCTGCGACACCGGCGCCGATGACCGGCGAAACTGGTATCTCGCCGCATGCCCATATCGATCCATCGGCGCGCGTCGAGGCCGGCGCGATCGTCGAGGCCGGCGCGATCATCGGCCCTCGCGCTTCTATCGGCAGCGGAACCGTCATTGCTCCTCATGCCGTTATCGGTCCCTCCTGCCAGTTCGGCCGCGACGGCTATGTCGGCCCAGGCGCCAGCATCCAGTACGCGCTGATCGGCAACCGTGTCATCATTCATGGCGGCGCCCGCATCGGCCAGGACGGTTTTGGCTTCGTGGCCGGCGCCAAGGGCCCGGAGCGCGTGCCGCAAATCGGCCGGGTCGTCATCCAGGACGACGTCGAGATCGGCTCCAATACCACGGTCGATCGCGGCGCCATGTCCGACACGATTATCGGTCAAGGCACCAAGATCGACAATCTGGTCCAGATCGCTCATAACGTCCGCATCGGCCGCAATTGCATAATCGCCGGCCTTTCGGGTATTTCCGGTTCCGTAACGGTGGGCGACAACGTCACCATGGGTGGCGGTGTCGGTCTTGCGGATCACCTGACGGTAGGGACAGGGGCCAAGCTTGCTGCAAGAAGCGGGTTCATGAGCAACGTCCCCGCAGGCGAGATTTGGGGAGGGTACCCGGCGCAGCCGATGGCGGAAGCCATGCGGGAGATCGCGGCTCTGCGAAGACTGGCCAGGGCGCGCAAATCGGGCGACGGAGGGAAGAGCTGAGATGGTTGCGGCGACAACGCTCGAGGCGGTCGACATATTGGGGCTGATGAAGCTCCTGCCGCATCGCTATCCGTTCCTGATGATCGACCGCATCATCGATATCGATGGCGACGAGTCCGCCACCGGCATCAAGAACGTGACCATAAACGAGCCGCATTTCCAAGGTCATTTCCCGGATCAGCCGGTCATGCCCGGCGTGCTGATCGTCGAGGCGATGGCGCAGACGGCCGGCGCCATCTGCATCCGCAGCCTAGGCACCGAAAAACCGTCGCTGGTCTATTTCCTGACCATCGACAACGCCAAATTCCGTAAACCGGTCGTTCCCGGCGACCAGTTGAAGATCCATGTGAAGAAAATCAAGAAACGCGGCAACCTTCTCAAATTCGCCTGCGAGGCTCTCGTCGACGGCGTCAAGGCCGCGGAAGCCGAGATCTCGGCGATGATGGTCGCGAGCGACTGACGATCGAATGCTTATGAAAATCCAGACAGTCATCCATCCATCGTCGGTCATCGAGGCCGGCGCAAAAATCGGCGAAGGCGTCCGCATCGGGCCATTCTGCCACATCAGCGCCGACGCGGTGCTCGGCGACCGCGTCGAACTGGTCAGCCACATCTCGGTGATGGGCGCGACCACCATCGGTGCGTCGACCAAGGTCTATCCGATGGCGACACTGGGCGCGCCGCCGCAGAATACCAAGCACAAGGGCGGCCGCACCACGCTGGTCGTCGGTGAGAACTGCACGATCCGCGAAGGCGTGACCATGCACCTCGGCACCGATTCCAGCCGCGGCGAGACGACGATCGGTGACAACGGCAACTTCCTTGCCTACGCCCACATCGCCCATGATTGCATCGTCGGCAAGAACGCCACCTTCGCCAATCAGGCGACGTTGGGCGGCCATTGCGAGATCGGCGACAACGTCTATATCGGTGGTCTCAGCGCCGTTCATCAGTTTGTCCGCGTCGGCGACAACGCCTTTCTCGGCGGTTGCTCGGCATTCGTCGGCGATGTCATTCCCTACGCCATCGCCGTCGGCAATCGCGCCAGCCTTCGCGGCCTCAACATCATCGGCCTGAAGCGCGCCGGCCTGCCGCGCTCCGAGATCCACACGCTGCGCAAGGCCTACAAGACGATCTTCGATCGCTCCCGAACCGTCGGCGAAAACATCGAGTTCGCCAAGGCGGAATTCACCTCGTCACCGACCGCCATGAAGATCATCGATTTCATCGCCAGTCGCGGTAAGCGGCACTACGCCGTCCCGTCGCTCAAGGCCGGCGGCGGCGACGATGCCGATGACGAAGATTGAGGGCAGATGACGAAGATTGAGGCCAGCCGGACGGGCCTTGATCTCGCGCCAGACGCCAGGGTCGGCATCATCGCCGGCGGCGGCAGTTTGCCGGTCGAAGTCGCCAGGGCGCTTGTTGGGCAAGGCAAGTCTCCCTTCGTGGTAATAGTGGCGGGCGAGGTCGACCGGATAGCCGACTTCGACGCCTATGAGCAGGCGACGTTGAGGCTGGAGGATGTCGGCTCACTGCTGCCGACGCTCAAAAATAGTCATGTTACCCATTTGGTGACAGCGGGCCATATCACACGCCGCCCCAGGCTGAGCGCCATGCGCCTCAATCTCGGCCTGCTCGCCTGGGTGCCCAGCCTTCTTGTCGGCGTAACCCAAGGCGACGACACCGTGTTGAAACTATTCGTGCGAAGGGTCGAGCGCAGCGGCATCAAGGTGGTCGGCGCCCATGAGATCGTGCCGGAACTGGTCGCCGCCGAAGGCGCGCTGACCAAGGCAGCGCCGCGGAAATCCGACTGGCGCGACATCAAAGCGGCCCACGCAGCGGCAATGGCCATCGGCGCGCTGGATATCGGTCAGGCGGCTGTTGCGATCGGCGGCCGCGCCATCGCGCTGGAAGGCATCGAGGGTACCGACGGATTGCTCGATCGAACACTGCAGTTGCGCGGCCATGGCAGACTGGCCGGCAGAACGCGCGGCGTCCTGGTCAAATGCGCCAAGCCTGGCCAGGAGTTGCGCGCCGATCTGCCCTCCATCGGCCCGCAGACGATCGAGGCGGCGCATGCCGCCGGACTTGCCGGCATTGCCATCGAAGCCGGCCGCTCGCTGGTTCTCGAAGGCCCGACAGTCGTCGCTCGCGCCAACGCGCTCGGCCTGTTCGTGATCGGCCTGCCTGCTGCGGAGCCGACGCATGGCGACTGAGCGACCGCTGAAGATCGCCATCGTCGCCGGCGAAGAATCCGGCGATCTGCTTGGCGCCGACATCGTCGAGGCGCTCAAGCGCATGACCGGCCGCGAGGTCCGGCTCGTCGGCATCGGCGGCCGGCATTTGCAGGCGCTCGGCCTCACGCCGCTGTTCGACGGCGGCGAGATCGCGCTGATGGGATTGAGCGCCATCCTGCGCGATCTGCCGCGCCTGATACGACGGATCAGCCAGACGGCCGGTGCGGTCGCCAATGAAAAGCCCGACTGCCTCATCACCATAGACAGCCCGGATTTTTCGCTGCGCGTGGCGAAAAAGGTGCGTGCCGCCGATCCGGCAATCCCGATCGTCCACTATGTCTGCCCGAGCGTCTGGGCATGGCGGCCGGGCAGGGCGGTGGCGATAAAACCGTATGTCGACCACATCCTCTGCATCCTGCCTTTCGAAGTGAGGGAACTCGCCCGCCTCGGCGGCCCGACCGGCACCTATGTCGGCCATCGCCTTACCCACGATCCGGGCGTACTCGGCGCCGCCAAGGCGCAAAGCCTGCCGCGCGACCTGTCCGACGATCGTGTGAAGACACTGCTTGTGCTGCCCGGCTCGCGTCGCGGCGAGGTGCGACGGCTGGCCGGCCCGTTCGGCAAGACGATCTCGATCCTTCGTGCGCGCGGACACCGCTTGCGCCTGCTGTTGCCGACGGTGCCGCATGTCGCCGACCTGGTCAGGGCTTCGGTGGCAAGCTGGGACGAGAAGCCGGAGATCCTCCTTGATCCCGAGCGCAAATGGCAGGCCTTCGGCAAGGCCGATGCAGCGCTGATCGCATCGGGAACGGTGTCGCTGGAACTGGCGCTGTCGGGTGTGCCGATGATCTCCTGCTACCGGCTCGATCCGGTCATGCGGATGGCCCAACGCCTGATCACCGTATGGAGCGCCTCCTTGCCCAATCTCATCGCCGACCGCCCGATCGTGCCGGAAAGCTACAACGAATATGTGCGACCGCACTACCTGGCGCGGCAGTTGGAGGCGCTGTTTTCCGACACCGCCTATCGTGCATGGCAGAAGGAGGGTTTTGCCGAGGTGGCCAGACGCATGGCCGTCGACAGACCGTCCGGCGACATCGCTGCGGGGGTCGTGATGAGGTGTATCAAGCGGTGAATGGTGAAGTGGTGAATAGTGAATGGTGAATGGTGAATGGTCGTGCTTGACCATAGGCCACAAAGAGACCCCGCTTCACTATTCACTATTCACTATTCACTATTCACCGTTTAGCAATCGGCACGTAGTCGCGTTCCGGCGCACCTGTATAGAGCTGGCGCGGGCGGCCGATCTTCTGGTGCGGGTCCTCGATCATCTCCTTCCACTGCGCGATCCAGCCGACGGTGCGGGCGACCGCGAACAGCACAGTGAACATGGTGGTGGGGAAGCCCAGCGCCTTCAGCGTGATGCCGGAATAGAAATCGACGTTCGGATATAGCTTCTTCTCGATGAAGTAGGAATCGGTCAGAGCGATCCTTTCCAGTTCCATGGCGATGTCGAGCAGCGGATCGTCCTTGATGCCGAGTTCGCCCAAAACCTCATGTGCGGTCTTCTGCATGATCTTGGCGCGCGGATCGTAGTTTTTGTAGACGCGGTGGCCAAAGCCCATCAATCGGAACGGATCGTTCTTATCCTTGGCGCGGGCGATGAACTCCGGGATGTGGTCGACTTGGCCGATCTCGCCCAGCATGTTCAAGGCTGCCTCGTTGGCGCCGCCATGGGCCGGTCCCCACAGGCAGGCGATGCCGGCGGCGATGCAGGCGAACGGATTGGCGCCCGACGAGCCGGCGAGGCGAACGGTCGAGGTCGAGGCGTTCTGCTCGTGATCGGCGTGCAGGATGAAGATGCGCTCCATCGCACGCGCCAGCACCGGGTTGATCTTGTATTCCTCGCACGGCACGGCAAAGCACATATGCAGGAAGTTGGCCGCGAAATTCAGCTCGTTCTTCGGGTAAATGAAGGGTTGGCCGATGTGGTATTTGTAGGCCATCGCCGCGATCGTCGGCATCTTGGCGATCAGCCGCATCGATGCGACCATGCGCTGGTAGGGGTCCGAGATGTCGGTGGAATCGTGATAGAAAGCTGACAGCGCACCGACCACGCCGCACATCACCGCCATCGGGTGGGCGTCGCGGCGAAAGCCGGTGAAGAAGCGCGACATCTGCTCGTGCACCATGGTGTGGCGCGTCACCCGGTAGTCGAAATCGTCCTTCTGCGCCTTGGTCGGCAGTTCGCCGTAGAGCAGGAGATAACAGACTTCGAGGAAGTCGCCGTGCTCGGCCAACTGGTCGATCGGATAACCGCGATGCAAAAGGATGCCGGCATCGCCATCGATGAAGGTGATTTCCGACTCGCAACTTGCCGTCGAGGTGAAGCCGGGATCGTAGGTGAAGGCCCCGGTGGTGCTGTAAAGCGCGCCGATATCGATGACGTCAGGTCCGACCGAGCCGCTTCGCACCTTGAGTTCGTGAGTTTTGCCGCCGAATTCAAGTTTCGCGGTCGACGCGTGGGTTTTGCCGCCAAATTCCATTTTTGTCGCAGCTTCGGACATTGCAAACTCCTTTTTGTTTTCTCATGTCGGCAAAGGCAAAATTTCTGCAACGCAACACGTCGAAAGTATCGGAGTTCGCGCGTTTGCGTCCGCAATTGGATTTGCGTGCCAAATTGGGCCAAGACCTAATGTTGCACTGCGAAACCCACCTTTCAATGCCAATCTTCTTGGGCCAGTTTTGCTAATCGATTTGATCCGCGACGCGCGCCAGGCTTTCCTCGCGGCCAAGCACGGCAAGCACGTCGAACACGCCGGGCGAGGTGCTTTTGCCGGTGAGCGCCGCGCGCAGAGGTTGGGCCACAGCGCCAAGCTTATGGCCGCCGGCGAGCGCATATTGGCGGATCGCCGCTTCGGCCGCTGCGGCCGTCCAATCCCCTGAAATCGCCTTCAGCGCCGCATGGGCGCCCCGCAGGATCTCGCGCGCCTCACCGCCGAGCAGCGCCGCCGCCTTCTCGTCGATCGGCAGCGGCCGCTCGGCAAACAGGAAGGCGGCACCGTCAACCAGCTCGACCAGTGTCTTGGCGCGCTCCTTCAAGCCGGGCAGGGCGGCCAGCAACTGCGCCTTGCGGGTGTCGTCGAGGCGCGCTGCGATCGCCGGGCCGCCTTCGAGATAGGGCAAGGTGTTGATGAAGATATCGAGCAATTCGGCGTCGTTCATGCGCCGCATATGCACGCCGTTCAGTGCCTCGAGCTTGGCGAAATCGAAGCGGGCGGCCCCCTTGTTGACATCGCCGATGTCGAACCACGCAATCATGTCGGTGATCGACATGACCTCGTCGTCGCCGTGGCTCCAGCCGAGCCGCGCCAGGTAGTTGAGCAGTGCCTCGGGCAGATAGCCCATGGCGCGATAGGCTTCGACGCCGAGGGCGCCGTGCCGCTTCGACAGCTTGGCGCCGTCGGCGCCATGGATCAGCGGGATATGCGCCATTGACGGCACCTCCCAGCCCAAGGCTCGATAGATCACCATTTGGCGGGCGGCATTGGTCAGATGGTCGTCGCCGCGGATGATGTGGGTGATGCCCATGTCGTGGTCGTCGACGACGACGGCATGCATATAGGTCGGGTTGCCGTCCGAGCGCAGGATGATGAAATCGTCGAGGTCCTTGTTGGGGAAGCGGACTTCGCCCTGCACGCGGTCATGCACCACCGTCTCGCCTTCGGCCGGCGCCTTGATGCGGATCGCGCCTCTGGCGCCAACCGGTGCCTCTGACGGGTCGCGGTCGCGCCAGCGGCCGTCATAGCGGGGAGGCAAGCCCTTGGCCCGCGCACTCTCGCGCATCGCCTCCAGCTCGGCCGGCGTCGCATAGCAGTGATAGGCTTTGCCGAGGCGCACCAGCTCCTCGGCGACCGCGCGGTGGCGCGGCGCGCGCTCGAACTGCGATACCGGCTCGCCGTCCCAGGTGAGGCCGAGCCAGGAGAGCCCATCGAGGATGGCAGCGGTTGCCGCATCGGTCGAACGCTCGCGATCGGTGTCCTCGATGCGCAGCAGCATCCTGCCGCCAGTGTGTTTCGCGTACAGCCAATTGAACAGCGCCGTGCGTGCCCCGCCAATATGCAGGAATCCGGTGGGCGAAGGGGCAAAACGGGTGACGACCTTGTCGGACATGAAACTCTCGGGGCAAGCGCAGGAAACGGATGTGGCTGCGCGGACTTTCGCGCGTTGCGCGTTCATGTAGCATAGGAGGTCAAGGGCGCAAGGGGCGAACCCTATGGCTGGACCAGGCCGCGGCGTGGACGAGAGCGAGGGCGCGAACGCAAGCGTCAGCGAACGATCGCTGTTCGCCGACGTTCCCCACGAGCCGCTACCCGTTTCGCTGCCGGCGTCGCCGCCGGGCATCCAGCCTCTTTGGCCGGACCGCTCCGCGCCGATACCGGCTCCAGCACCCGGCCCTGTCATTCGTTTTCGCCGACTGCTCAGCCATCTTTCACCATCCGGTGTCCGCAACAGCGTGGCCTCCGCAGCCGGCCTGGAACTCGACCGCGGCGTCGCCTTCCTGCTGGTGCCGGTTTTTCTGGCATGCGGGGTGATCGTCTATTTTTCGCTTGCCGTCGAACCGGACTTTGCCCAGCCGATTGCCGTCGTGGTCCTCACGGCATTGTGTGCGGCCGTCACGCGCTCACGCCGCAAAACGCACCTGTGCTTCATGGCAGCGTTGCTGTGCGCGTTTGGTGTGCTCGCCGCCAAGGTTGAAACTTGGCGCGCCGGAACGAAGATGCTCGGTTCGGAAATCCAGACCCGGCTGACCGGCCGTGTCGTCAGGCTCGACCAGATGGCGAACGGCCGGATCAGGCTGACCATCGACGTGATGTCGACCGCCCGGCCGACACTGCGTTATGCACCCGAACGTGTCAGGGTGTCGGCACGCAAGATTCCCGCTGAGATGACCGCAGGCTCGGTGGCAACCGGCTATGTGAGGCTTCTGCCTCCGACTGGCCCGGTCAGACCGGACAGCTTTGACTTTTCCTTTGACAGCTATTTCGCCGGTATCGGTGCCAGTGGCTTTTTCCTCGGCAGTCCAAAGATCGTCGTCTCCGAAGATGCACCGTTAACCGCACGCCTTTCTTCGTCGATCGAGAAGGCGCGCGAAACCATCGCCGACCATATCAGGGACAGCATCGGTGGTGCCGAGGGGGAGATTGCCGCTGCGCTGATCGTCGGCGTGCGTGCCGGCATCCCCGAAGAGATAAACGAATCGATGCGGCGCACCGGCATCTACCACATCATCTCCATTTCCGGCCTGCACATGGCGCTTGTCGCCGGCACCGTCATGGGATTGCTGCGCAGCGCCTTTGCGCTATTTCCCGACTTTTCGTCGCGCCGGCCGGTCAAGAAATATGCGGCTGCTGCCGCACTCGTCTCCATCGCTGCCTATCTGATTTTCTCCGGTATCGTGGTCGCGGCTGAACGCAGCTTCATCATGCTGGCGGTAATGCTTGTCGCCGTGCTGTTCGACCGGGCGGCACTCACCATGCGCAACCTGGCGATTTCGGCCATCGCCGTCATCGTCGTGTCGCCGCACGAGGTGGTCGGCGCAAGCTTCCAGATGTCCTTCGCTGCGACTGCGGCTCTCGTGGGCGCCTATGCCGGTTGGTCCGCCTTTCGTGCCGACAAGGCCAAGGCGCCGCGACAGCGACGGTCACCGGCCGCTTTCGTCACGCGCAAGCTCGTCGCTGGGGCAGGCACCATCGCAATGACCTCCATCATTGCCGGCAGCGCCACCGCGCTCTTCGCCATCTGGCACTTCCAGCGCGTCTCGCCGCTCAGCCTGTTCGCCAATCTGGCCGTCATGCCGATCGTCACGATCGTCATGTTCCTGGCCGTCCTCAGCGCCTTGGCAATGCCTTTCGGCCTCGACGGCCCTTTCCTCTACATGATGGGCAAGGGCCTGACGGCGATGATTGCAATTTCGGGATGGATCTCGGAGCGTTCGCCGGTCGATGCAGTCGGCCTGATTTCGTTGCAATCGGTTCTGCTGGTGACGGTCGCCTTGGTCATCGCCACGATGGCGACGACGTGGCTGCGGCTTGCGGCACTTCCCTTTGCGCTCGCCGGCCTGCTGACGATTTCCGAGACGCGCACCCCCGACGTGCTGATCTCGGAGGATGCGCATCTGGTGGCGCTGCCGATCGGCGGCGGCGAACTTGCCGTCAACCGGGTGCGTTCGAACGAATTCACCACCGACAACTGGAAACATGCGCTGGTTTCAACAACGATCGTCGAGCCGGAGACATTCGAAAAAGGAGATGTGCGGTTCGACATCGCCGATCCGGCCGACCTGCCGCCGGGAGCGCCTTTCACCTGCACTGCCGGCCTGTGCCTGGCCCGGCATCCGTCCGGCGCGCTCATCGCGCTCGCCGACAACCGTAAAACCGCGCGGCCGGCCTGTGCCTTTGCGGATTTGATCGTCATCGACGATGCCACAGCCTATTACAAACCCTGCCGCAACCCGCTGGTTCTCGTCGTCACCAAACGGCAGCTCGCTCGCATGGGCAGTGCCGCCGTCTTCTTCGATCCGCTATCGGCGACGACGCGCGCAGAAATCCGTTTTGCCGTCAGACAGCCATATAGGCCTTGGCATGAGCAGCGGCGGTTTTCGCGCGAGGCGAGGGGCCTGCCGCCGTACCTCAGGGCCGAGAAACCCAAGAAGCCTGCCGTTCAGTAACGCCGGATCAGTCCGACGAGCTTGCCCTGCACCTTGACCCGGTCCGGCCCGAAGATGCGCGTCTCGTAGGCCGGATTGGCGGCTTCCAGTGCGATCGAGGCACCTTTGCGGCGGAATCGTTTCAGCGTCGCTTCCTCCTCGTCGACCAGAGCGACAATGATCTCGCCAGGCTGGGCGGTGTCGGCGTTGCGGATGATGACCGTGTCGCCGTCGAAGATGCCGGCCTCGATCATCGAATCGCCCTTGACCTCCAGCGCGTAGTGCGTGCCGCCGGTGATCATGTCCGGTGGCACCGAGATCGAATGCGTCTGGTGCTGGATGGCGTCGATCGGCACACCGGCAGCGATGCGGCCCATCACCGGTATGGAGACGGTGGCAACGACGTCGTCGTCATTGCCGGCCGCACGCATGCGCGAAGGCGCCGGCTTGATCTGGCGTCCGAGGCCGCCCTGTCCAAGCCCGCCCTGGCCAAGGCTGCCTTGAATGACGCTCGGCGAGAATTTGCGCGCCGCATTGAGGCCCGGCGCGATCGAATCGGGCAGGCGCAGCACCTCCAGCGCGCGGGCGCGGTTGGGCAGGCGGCGAATGAAACCGCGTTCCTCCAGCGCCGTGATCAGCCGGTGGATCCCCGATTTGGAGGC
Organism: Mesorhizobium sp. WSM2561; assembly: GCF_000513915.1. Classification (NCBI taxonomy): domain Bacteria; kingdom Pseudomonadati; phylum Pseudomonadota; class Alphaproteobacteria; order Hyphomicrobiales; family Phyllobacteriaceae; genus Mesorhizobium; species Mesorhizobium sp. WSM2561. Next base: position 201,374 of record NZ_AZUX01000003.1, on the reverse strand, counting down.
GAGGTCGAGCGCTTCCTTCATCTCGTCGAACGAGGGCGGAATGCCGCTTTCCTTCAGCCGCTCGTGGATGAACATCAGCAGTTCATGTTGTTTGCGTGTCAGCATCGCGACCCCCAACAGAATCAGAAAAACAAACCCAGAACAAACACTATCTGTTCCAGTTGTGTTCCGCAACCATTTAAAGTTTAATGAATGTGTTGACGTTTTGTTCAGCGTAGCATCAGCACGCTGCAGGCGGCGCCCGCTGCGGTTGCGGGAGCGAATGGCTCGCGCACGACCAGTCCGTTGGCGTCGGCCAGCATTCTGAGCATCGAGGAATCCTGGATACTGAACGGCGTTGCCTCAAGCGTGCCGGCTTCTTCCTTCACCACCGCGCGTACATAGTCCTGCCGGAGATCGTTGGCCGGCATGGCGGCGCCGAGCCGCGCCTGACGCATGTCCTGGCGGAAGGCGCGGCCGCCGAGCCGCGCCAGCAGCGGCTTCAGAAAGAGCTGCGTGCAGACCAGGCTGGCCACCGGATTGCCGGGCAGGCCGATGCAGCGGATGGCGCCCAGCCGCCCGAACATCAGTGGCTTGCCGGGCCGCATGGCGATTTTCCAGAAATCGAGCGCCATGCCTTCGCCGGTTAGCACGTCATGGACGAGGTCGTGGTCGCCGACCGAGGCGCCGCCCAGCGTGACGATGACGTCCGCGCCTGCGTCGACCGCTTTTCTCACCAGCGCGGCGATCGCCTCCTTGCGGTCGGGGGCGATGCCGAGATCGAGTGCGCTGGCGCCGACCGAGCGGGCCGCGGCGGCGACGCCATAGGCATTGGAGGAGATGATCTGGTCGGGGCCGAGGTCGCTGCCCGGCGGCAGCAATTCGTCGCCGGTGGCGATGATGGCGACCAGCGGCCGTTTCACCACGCGGACCTGCTGGTGGTTGGCCGACGCCGCCAGCGACAATGCCGCCGGATCAAGCAGGCGGCCTTTCTCCAGCAGCGCGTCGCCCTGCGAGAAATCGAGCCCGAGGCGGCGGATGTTGCGGCCTTCAACCGTCGGCGCGGTCACTTCGACGATGCCGCCGCCGAGGTCGCGGACATTCTCCTGGATGACGATGGTGTCGGCGCCCGCGGGAAGCGGCGCGCCGGTGAAGACGCGCACGGCCTGCGCCGGGCCGACTGTTCCGGCAAAGCCTCGTCCGGCCGGCGCCATGCCGATCACCGAAAGTCTCGCGGGCACGGACGCGACATCGTCGGCCCGCACGGCATAGCCGTCCATGGCTGACGCGTTGAATGGCGGCTGGGTGCGGAGCGCGATGAGCGGCCCCGCCAGCACGCGGTCGGCGGCGTCCATCAGGGCGACGCTTTCAGCCTGCAAGGGCGCAGCATCCGCAAGCAGGCGCTCGAGCGCCTCGGCGACCGCAAGCAGCGCCATTATCGGCCTGCCCCCTGGGCGTCCGCCTTGTAGTCGCCGGATTTGCCGCCGGTCTTTTCCACCAGCCTGATGCCGGAGATCGCCATGCCGCGATCGACCGCCTTGGCCATATCATAGATGGTCAGGCAGGCGACCGAGACGGCGGTCAGCGCTTCCATCTCGACGCCGGTCTTGCCGGTGACGCGGGCCAGCGCCGTGACCTTCAGGCCGGGCAGCTTCGCGTCCGGTTCGATGTCTACCGATATCTTGGTCAACAGCAGCGGATGGCAGAGCGGGATCAGCTCATGCGTCCTCTTGGCCGCCATGATGCCGGCGATGCGCGCCGTGCCCAGCACGTCGCCTTTCCTGGCATCGCCGTCGAGAATCATTTTCAGCGTTTCGGGCCGCATCGAGACAAGACCTTCGGCGATTGCCGTGCGGGTCGTCTCCGCCTTGTCGCCGACATCGACCATATTGGCTTCGCCTTCCGCGCCAAGATGGGTGAGGGCGGCGGACATCGTCAGGTCACCCTGGAGCGACGTGCGTCCGTTTGGACGCCCAAAGCACGCTCTAGGGCTTTGTATCTATGCATCATGCTCTCCGAACATCGATTCCGATTTTCGGGCAGATGCATTGGCGGGCGCCTTGCCCGTCAAAAGCAGATGCGTCGCAGTGGCCACGTCATGTTGCCGCATCAGGCTCTCGCCGACGAGGAAAGTGCCAATGTCGCTCCGTTCCAGCCTGCGGCAGTCCTGGTGCGAGAAAATACCGCTCTCGCTGACCAGCAGCCGGTCGGCCGGCACCATCGCCGCGAGCCGCTCCGACGTCTCGATGCTGGTTTCGAATGTCCGGAGATTGCGGTTGTTGATGCCGATCAGCCGCGACGACAGTTTCAGCGCGCGTTCCGTCTCGGCCTCGTCATGCACCTCGACCAGCGCGTCCATGCCGAGCTCGAAAGCCGTCGTTTCGAGTTCCCTGGCCACGGCGTCATCGACGCTCGCCATGATGATCAGGATGGCGTCCGCGCCCCACGCACGGGCCTCGAACACCTGATAGGGCTCGAACAGAAAATCCTTGCGCAAAGCCGGCAATGTCACGGCGCTGCGCGCATCGGTGAGGAATTCAGGCGCCCCCTGGAAAGACGGCGCATCGGTCAGCACCGACAGGCAGGCAGCCCCACCTTTGGCATAGGCCTGGGCCAGCGCCGGCGGATCGAAATCGGCGCGGATCAGGCCCTTGGACGGGCTCGCCTTCTTGATCTCGGCGATCAGCGCGAAACTGCCGGATTTGCGTTTGGCTTCAAGGGCCGAGAGAAAGCCGCGCGGTGCATCGGTAGCCCTCGCCCGTGCCTTGATTTCGGCAAGCGGCACCCGCGCCTTCGCCGCCGCGATCTCGTCGCGCTTGTAGGCTTCGATCTTGCGCAGGATATCAGACACGGCGCTATCCGTTTGAAATCTCGACCAGCCGGTCAAGCACCTTTAGCGCCCGGCCGCTGTCGATGGCTTGCGCCGCCGTCGCCATGCCATCGGCAAGCGTCGTCGCCTTTCCCGCCACCACCAGTCCGGCGCCGGCGTTCATCAGCACCGTATCGCGAAAGGCGCCGGCAGCGCCGCCCAGCATGTCGCGCAGCGCCTGGGCGTTGTAGGCGGCATCGCCGCCGCGCAACTCGTCCTTGGTATGCCGCTTCAGCCCGACCGCTTCCGGGGTCAGCGTAAAGCTGCGGATCTCGCCGCCGACCAGTTCGGCGACCTGGGTTTCGCCGGTGGTGGTGATCTCGTCATAGCCGTCGCCATGGGCGACCCAGGCGTGGTCGGCGCCCAGTGCCTTCAACGTCTCGGCCACCGGCATGATCCATTCCGGCAAGAAGACGCCAACCATCTGCCTGACGACACCAGCCGGATTGGAGAGCGGGCCAAGCAGGTTGAAGATTGTGCGGGTGCCGAGCTCGGCGCGGATCGGGCCGACATGCTTCATCGCCGGATGATGCGCCGGTGCGAACATGAAGCCGACGCCTGCGTCGTGGATGCAGCGGCCGATCGTTTCCGGCGGGATGTCGAGCTTGACGCCAAGCGCGGTCAGCACGTCGGCGGCGCCGGTCTGCGAGGACAGTCCGCGATTGCCGTGCTTGGCCACCGGCACGCCGCAGGCGGCGATGACGAACGCGGATGCGGTCGAGATGTTGACGCTGTGCGAATTGTCGCCGCCGGTGCCGACGATGTCGATGGCGCCAGCCGGCGCGTCGACGCGCAGCATCTTGGCGCGCATGGTGGCGACGGCGCCGGAAATCTCGCTCACCGTCTCGCCGCGCACGCGCAGCGCCATCAGGAAGCCGCCGATCTGGCCGGGCGTAGCGTCGCCCGACATGATGATGTCGAAGGCATCGCGCGCTTCCTCGAAGGAAAGGGAGCTGCCAGCGGCGACCTTGGCGATATGGGTCTTGAGCGCGCTCATCTGGTCAGGGCTTGGGCAACGGCGGTTTGGTCGATGCGAACGTCATATTGCGTCTGCAGCTGCGCCACCAACTGGTCGAGCAGGTCGTCGGACATGCCGGCGGTGAACGATTTCTGCTCGTCGTCCGGCACCGAGCTGGCGTCGGCTCCGGCAGGCTCGAACACTTCGGCAATCCTGAACAGGATCTGTCCGTCGCCGGTGGGCGAGGGGATCAATCCGGTCCCGCCTTCGCCTTCGCCGAACATCGCAGCCGCCCCTTCCTTGCCGAAATCGGCGTCGTCCGCCCCGCGCTTGACGCCGCGCTTGGTCTGCTTCTCAAGCTTGAGCTCGCTCGCGATCACGTCGAGCGTAGTGCCGGCCTCGAGACGCTTTTCGAGCTCCTGCGCTTTTGCGGTGAGCCGCTTGGTCGTTTCCGCCGCCGTCCAGTCGGCCACCACCTTCTGGCGGACTTCATCCAGCGTGCGGTCGCGGGCCGGCGTGACCGAATCCACCTCGTAGAACACGAAGCCGTTGTTGGCAGTGGTGAGGTCGGGATTCTCGGTGCCGGGTTCGGCATCGAACACCGCCTTGATCAGCTCCGGCGATTCCGGCAGATCCTTGACGATGGCGCCGTCCGGCCTCAGGCCGGTGCGATCGATCGCGTCGACGGTGACGACCTTCAGCTTCAGTTTTTCGGCCGCTTGCTCGAGCGTGCTGCCCGAAGCGCGGCTGTCTTCGTAACTGTCATGCACGTCGAGCAGAATGCGGCTTGCCTCGCCCAGCGCCAGGTCCTTGCGGATGTCGGCGGCCACTTCGGCCAGCGGCTTCACCACTTCGGGCTTGATCTCGGTGACGCGCAGCAGCACCGGACCGAAGGCGCCCTGAACGACCGGGCTGACTTCGTTGACGTTGAGCGCAAACGCCGCATCCGCCACCGCCTTGTCGGCGATCTTGTCCTTGGACAGCGTGCCGAGCAGCGTGTCGGCCTGCGTCTTGCCCTCGGCGGCGACGAGTTTGTCGAATGTCGCGCCGGTCTTGAGTGAATCGAGCGCGGCCTTCGCGGCATCGGGCGTTTTGAACACGAGCTGTTCGATGGTGCGCGTTTCCGCCGTGGTGTAGCGCCCCTTGTTCTTGTTGTAGTCGTCGCTGACCTGCTGGTCGGTCACGGCACTCGCATCCATGATGTCTTCCGGCTCGAGCCTGACATAGGAGAATTTGCGGTATTCGGGCGCCGCATAGGTCTTCTTGTTTTCCTCAAAATAGGCCGAAAGCGTAGTGTCGGATGGCGCTTCGATCGGCTCGACCAGCGATTTCGGCAACGTCAAATAGTCGATGGTGCGGTCTTCGCCACGATAGAGCGCGACCGCCTTCAAGAACGTATTCGGGGCCTTGAGGCCGTCCGAAACCGCCTCGACGATCTGCTGGCGCACAGCCACCTGGGCGCGATTCCTGAGATAGTCTTCCGGCCGCATGCCGACCTGTTGCAGTATGTATTCGAAAGTCCTTCTGTCGAAGTTGCCCCCGGGACCCTTGAAGGCCGGGTCTTCATGCGTGAGTTGGGCCAGCCGGTCCTTGGACAGCCCAAGCCCGAGCTTGCGGGCCTGCTCATCGAGGACTGCCCCCGACACGAGTTGCGCCAGCACCTGGTTGTCGAGGCCAAGCGCCGTCGCCTGCTCGCGGCTGATGCGCTGGCCGAATTGCTGCGACATCACGCTGATCTGCCGGTCATAGGCCAGCCGATACTCGTTGATCGACACTTTGGTGCCTCCGGCCGTGACAACGGCGTCGTGGCCTGCAAAACCACCGACCATCTGTCCGGAAATGCCCCAGACGGCGAAGCTCAACACCAACAATATCAGCAGCGCTTTCGCGATCCAGGTCCCCGCCGCGCTTCTCAAGATACCAAGCATGGTCAATTCCGATTTTTTCGCGCATTTCGCATGCGCCGAGTCTGAAACAAGCGCAATAGCGTCCTTCCGGCCGACTGTCGATTGCTTTGTGGGCTGAGTTTGGTAGTGAGGACGCAGCCGAATATTGCCCGGAGAAGCAAATCCCATGACGCTTGGAATCCGCCCGCTGGTCGCCGGCAACTGGAAAATGAATGGCACCAGCGCCTCGCTCAACGAACTCAGGATGATCGGCAACGGCTTCATGAGCGGGCTCGATGCCGAGACCGAAGCGCTGGTCTGCGTTCCGGCGACGCTGCTTGCGCATGCCGCGGAGATCTTGTCGCGCACGCCGGTCCGGGCCGGGGGCGAGGATTGCCACACCAAGGAGAGCGGCGCCCATACCGGCTGTATTTCGGCCGAGATGCTGAAAGATGCGGGCGCCAGTCACGTCATCGTCGGCCATTCCGAACGCCGCGCCGATCACAATGAGGACGACGCCATTGTCCAGGCAAAGGCGTCCGCCGCGTGGCGCGCCGGGCTGGTTGCCATCATCTGCATCGGCGAGACGAGAGCCGAACGCGAGGCGGGCGCTACGCTCGACGTGCTGTCGCGCCAGGTCGCCGGCTCGGTGCCGCCGAACGCCACTGCATCGAATACCGTCATCGCCTACGAGCCGGTATGGGCGATCGGCACGGGACTGACGCCGACCGCCGCCGACGTTGCTGAGGCGCATGCGCATATTCGCGAAAAACTGTCGGAAAGGCTTGGCAGCGCAGCGGCGAAGATGCGCATCCTCTATGGCGGCTCGGTCAAGCCGTCGAACGCGGTCGAACTGCTTGGCGTAAAAAATGTCGACGGCGCGCTGGTCGGCGGCGCCAGCCTGAAGGCGGCGGACTTTCTCGGCATTGCCGAAGCCTATCGAAATATCTCCTAAAGCGCGTCGCGTTTGGCCGGCCTAATGCGACGCGCTTTAGGTTGTTGTTTTTACGCATGTCGTTATCGCAAAACCGCTGCACACCCTCGGGTCAGGCCCAAGGGCATGCTTTTGCGCGACATGCTTTAGCATCGAAAGGCTGTCGGGCACTTCGGATACTGTGCCGCAGCGGAAAATGTTGCAACGGCCGCATTGCTTCCCATATTCCGGCCACGGGCTTGGAATTGCCGTCAAAGCATTGTATTGAGCCGCCTCCAAATCACCGGTCGTATCAGCGGCCGCGCAAGGCTTTGCCAGGATAAATTATGGAAACCGTACTGATCGTCGTCCACCTCATGGTCGTGCTCGCTCTTGTCGGCGTGGTGCTGCTGCAGCGCTCCGAAGGCGGCGGCCTCGGTATCGGCGGCGGATCGGGCTTCATGACCGCACGCGGCGCCGCCAACGCGCTGACGCGGGCGACGGCGATCCTGGCGGCGGCGTTCTTCGCCACCTCGCTGACCTTGTCGATCGTCGCCCGGTACGGCGAGAAGCCGATCGATATTCTCGATCGCGTGCCTGTGACGAACGGTGGGGGCGGCGTGCTCAACCAGTTGCCTGGCACCACGACGCCGACACCGCCGTCCGGCAGTACGGCGCCAACACCGCCTTCCGGCAATGATGCCGCAGCCCCGGCCCCCGCTGCACCGCCAGCGGCGGGAGCGACCACGCCGCCGGCCACAAACGGCGCTACCCCGCCAGTAACACCGCAGGTTCCAAACCAGTAATCAGCAGACGTCCGGCGCCGCGATCTGTTGTTGTTTGAACACAGTCGCGGCAAATGCCGCACGATCACGAGGATTCGACCGGGCGCGGCACGCCAGGGCGCTTGAGGCGTCTCCGATTAATCGATTATAGATTGCGCGCGGCACATTCGGGGTCCTTGGGGGACGCCGGGCGACGCCGTGGCAACAAGCATTGAACGATCGGATCTTCGCCATGCAGCTTCGCAGCTTCATTTTAGCCGGCCTTTGGGCCGTGCTCAGCCTTGGTGCGCCCGCTTACGCGGCCATGCCGGCGGGCAATTCGGCCCCTAAATCCGCAGTCACAACTGACTTCGTCTACGTCGCCGCCAAAAGCGACACGGCGCAACTCAAGCTCCTCAAGAAGAAAAAAGACCCGAGCGCGGCAGATCTTGCCCAGATCAGGAAGATCGAAGCCAAGATCGCGGCTGACAAGCAGTCTGCTCGAGTAAAGGCGATCGAGGCAAGGAAGCTGGCGATGCGCGAGGCGGCCAAAGCCAAGTCGGACGCGGAACGGCAGGCGTTTCTTGCCAGGAAGGGCCTCGTCAAGAAGGATAAGTCCGCTGGCAAGGCCAGGCTGGCCGATGCCAGGCCGGTCAAGATCATCGACCCGATTCAACCCATCGCCGCAATCCAGTCGGCCGAGGCAATTCCCGCCGAGGCCATGAACGTCGCGCTGACCGGCAACAACGGCGAATTGCGCAGCGAGCCGGTCGGACAGAAGCCCCAGCGCGTCGGGCTGTTCGCCGGCCTGTTCGGCGGCACGTCCTCGTCGATGTCGCTGCTCCCCGAGACCCGCGCCCTCGATGCCGCGCTCGCCAGCAAGGAAGCCAGGAAGCAGTTCAAGGTGAAGCCGGAGTTCGTGCCGCAAGAGGTCGAGTTCACCGGCTATAGCCCCGGCACCATCGTCATCGATACGAGTGCGCGCCGCCTCTATCTCGTCGAATCCTCCTGGACCGCCCGCCGTTATGCGATTGCGGTCGGTCGTGACGGCCTGCAGTTCAAGGGCACGGTCGCCGTCGGCGACAAGCAGGAATGGCCCCGCTGGATCCCGACGCTCGACATGCAGAAGCGTGAGCCGAAGAATTACGGCCGGTACAAGGACGGCATGCCCGGCGGCGGCGATAACCCGCTCGGCGCGCGCGCCATCTATCTCTACGACGGCAAGAAGGACACCCATCTGCGCATTCACGGCACCATTGCGCCGCAGTCGATCGGGACGAGCTCCTCCAACGGCTGTTTCCGCATGATCAACGAGCACGTCATGGACCTTTATCGCAGAGTGAAAGTGGGCACCAAGGTCGTCATCATCTGACGCCTTGACGGGTCAAACAAAAGGGCCGGCCTCGCCGGCCCTTTTGTTTTGGTTCGAGCATCACCAGGGCGCCTTCTTGGGAAAAAGCCTTCGCGGCGGTTTTTTCTCTGGCGGAATCAATTCGGCCGCGTTAAGCGATGACTCCCATGGCGCGATATGTATTCATCACAGGCGGCGTGGTTTCCTCACTCGGAAAAGGCATCGCTGCAGCGGCCCTTGGGGCTCTCTTGCAGGCGCGAGGCTATCGCGCGCGCATCAAGAAGCTTGATCCCTATCTCAATGTCGATCCCGGCACGATGTCGCCATACCAGCATGGCGAAGTTTTCGTGACGGATGACGGCGCCGAGACCGATCTCGATCTTGGCCATTATGAGCGCTTCACCGGCCGCTCGGCCAACCAGCAGGACAACATCACCACGGGTCGCATCTACAAGAACATCATCGAGCGGGAGCGACGCGGCGATTATCTTGGCGCCACCGTGCAGGTCATTCCGCATGTCACCGACGAGATCAAGAATTTCATTCTCAACGGCAATGACGATTATGACTTCGTCCTGTGCGAGATCGGCGGCACCGTCGGCGACATCGAGGCGATGCCGTTTCTGGAGGCGATCCGCCAACTTGGCAACGACCTGCCGCGCAACAACGCCGTCTACGTGCACCTGACGCTGATGCCCTATATTCCAACGGCGGGCGAATTGAAGACCAAGCCGACCCAGCATTCGGTCAAGGAATTGCGCGGCATCGGCATCGCGCCCGACATCCTGCTGGTCCGCGCCGACCGCCCCATCCCCAGGGAAGAGCGCCGCAAACTGTCGCTGTTCTGCAATGTGCGCGAGAGCGCCGTCATCCAGGCGCTCGATGTGCCGCACATCTACGACGTGCCGATGGCCTATCACAATGAAGGACTGGATTCGGAAGTGCTCGCCGCTTTCGGCATCGATCCGGCGCCGAAGCCGCGGATGGAGCCCTGGCAAGCGGTGTCCAAACGCATCCACAACCCGGAAGGCGAGGTGACCATCGCCGTCGTCGGCAAATATACAGGCCTCAAGGACGCCTACAAATCGCTGATCGAGGCGCTGTCGCATGGCGGTCTCGCCAACCGCGTCAAGGTCAAGCTCGACTGGATCGAGAGCGAGATATTCGAGAAGGAAGACCCGGCGCCGTGGCTGGAAAAGGTCCACGGCATTCTGGTCCCCGGCGGTTTTGGCGAGCGCGGCGCTGAAGGCAAGATCCTTGCGGCGAAGTTCGCCCGCGAGCGAAAAGTGCCGTATTTCGGCATCTGCTTCGGCATGCAGATGGCCTGCATCGAGGCAGCGCGTTCGCTGGCCGGCGTCAAGCATGCCTCGTCGACCGAATTCGGTCCTACCGAGGAACCGGTCGTCGGCCTGATGACGGAATGGCTGAAAGGCAACATGCTGGAGAAGCGCAGGGAAACCGGCGACCTCGGCGGCACCATGCGGCTCGGTGCCTATCAGGCGGACCTCGCCAGGGGCTCGAAGATCGCCGAGATCTATGGCGACACGCAGATTTCCGAGCGCCACCGCCACCGCTACGAGGTCAATGTCGACTACAAGGAGCGGCTCGAGGATTGCGGCCTGGTTTTTGCCGGCATGTCGCCGGACGGCGTGCTGCCGGAAACGGTCGAATATCCCGACCATCCCTGGTTCATCGGCGTGCAATATCATCCCGAGCTGAAAAGCCGGCCGCTTGACCCGCACCCGCTGTTTGCCAGCTTCATCGAGGCGGCGGTGGAGCAGAGTCGCTTGGTCTAAATCGACAGGCTATCGTGAGATATCCGGGCTAGCATGCAAACCTACGTCGCTTTGCTTTACAGCATCGTCCTGGGCGAGGGGCGGCGTGTCGTCATGTCCGATCTCAGGGCCATGACAGAAGGCTTGGGCCTGAACGACCCGCGCACGCTGGTGGCGACCGGCAATCTGGTTTTCGAAACGAAAGAAACAGAGATTGCCGCGCTGGAGCGCCGATTGGAGACGGCGTTCCAAAAGACCTTCGGCCGCCATGTCGACATCATCGTGCGCCGCGCAGATGACTGGTTGAAGCTTGCGGCCGGCAATCCGTTTCCCGCCGAATCGGCTGCCGCCGCGGATCAGGTAGCGGTGCGCGTGATGCGCAAGCCCGTTCCCGCTGAGGCCGTCGCGGCGCTGGAGGCCTATATCGGCAAGGATGAGCGGATGCAGGCCGTCGGCGGTGACATCTGGATCTTCTTTTCGCGCGAGACGCCAAGCTCGCGTCTTTTGGCGGCGATAAGCCATAAACGGCTCGGCATCGGCACCTCGCGCAACTGGAACACCGTGCACAAATTGGCCGAGATGGTCGGGGCATAGATCTCCCCCAAACAAGGGGCGACTTGTGTCAAGCCTTCGCGTGCCGGCTCCGGCGGAACTCGCCGTCTTCCCTGTCGAGCGCCTTCACGCGAGGGAACTGGCAACCGATTGATTTGCCGACTTGCCCAAAAGGCATTCAATGACAGTCGCGCCTATCGGCGCGTAACGGTTGATCGCTTCGCTTGTCACGTTTGGTGATTCGATTTCGGTCGAGTGATGTGAAAGACTTCGTTTTTGGCCCGACTTTTTTCACCATCGGGCCCTGTTTGCCGGAAACCACATGGTCAACAGTAAGTTTAAAAGGTTCGATCAGGCACATAGCGATCGACCGGGAGGAAACAATGGATCGCCTGCAATTCTTTACGCCTGTGCGGATTTCGCGCGGGCAGGAAAGTCCTGCCGAAGAAATTGATAGCGTAGCCGAAGCGATGGAGTTCTTGCGTAGATGGCCAATCGGCCGGCGTGGGCCAGTCTACCAATGCGCAGTGAATTGCTGCTCCGCGGCTCTGGCGGGCAGGATGTCCGCAGAGGAAGCAAGGAAGGCTTTTACCGGCTTCGCCCGCATCACGCGCTTGCTCGACGACGACATGGCTCTGCCGATAGGCGGCGGCAATGTTGATAGCGTGCATGCGCTGAGGCGATGAACGTTCCTATTTGGCCCCTGCCAGTAACGGGGCGTCGGCAAAGTCACAGCACCTCGAAAGTCACAGCACTTCGACCGGGGCAGCGAAGACGTAGCCAGCGCCCCGCTCGGTGACAATGAGTTTCGGCTCGCTCGGGCTGACCTCGAGCTTGCGGCGCAGTCGCAGTATCTGCACATCGATACTGCGGTCAAACACCTCTTCGTCGTGAATCCTGCTGGCAGCGAGAAGCTGCTCGCGGCTCAGGATTTGTTGCGGCAATTGCAGGAAGGCTGCCAGCAGGTTGAACTCGCCGGCGGTCAGCGGCGTCGCTTCGCCGACAGGCGACCTTAGGCGCCGCATCCGCATGTCGAGTTCCCAGCCGGCAAAGCGGTAACGCTTGGGCTTCTTGCCAGGCGACTGCTGGCGTGTTGACCCCGATCGCCGCAGCACGGCGCGAACGCGCGCAAGCAGTTCCCTGAGGCTGAAGGGCTCGCCGAGCGACTGCGCAGCGAGGCAGTCGAACAGCAGATGTGCATTATGCGCCCCTTGTCGGCGCATGGGCAAATACGCCGGCATGACGAAGGAGAGATCGATGCTCGACACTGCCATCAGCGAACACGCGGGGCATTTCGTCGATCCATACAATGTCGAGATGCTCGACGTGCTGGGACCTGTGGTCCAGTTTCTTACACCGCCGCGCGATGACGAGCCTTGCGTCATGCGCGGCACCATCCCGCCGGGTGTTGTCGTGCCGTTGCACAGCCACGCCGACCCGGAGACCTTCATCCAGATGTCCGGCGAGATCCAAGGGCTTTCGCAGTCGCCGGAAGGCTTCGTCTGGGTAGCCATCCGGCCGGGCGATATTTTCCACGTGCCGGGCGGGGCGAAGCACGCCTTTCGGAACCTGTCGACCGGGCCGGCCGTGATGATCCTCGTCAGCACGTCAACGATCGGCCGTTTCTTCCGGGAAATCGGCAAGCCGATCACCGGGGAAAGCAGGCATTCTGATCCTCCGTCAGCCGATGCGATGCAGCATTTCCTGAAGACTGCCGCGGCATATGGCTACTGGAACGCGACGCCGGAAGAGAATGCGAGTGTAGGTCTTTCACCAACGCCCCGCTGATCTGGAAGCGCCGGCAAAGCTTCCACGGCAGCACGCGGAGTCGCTGCGGCGATCTGTCAGGCGCGGTACCTGGCTCGGCGGCTTACGGGCCTGCTTCGAGGAAAGCCCTGGCAAACCCGGGTTGCGCTGCTTCTATCGTTCCATCGGGCAGCTTCAAAAGCCGGTCGATCGCGATGCCGTAGAGCCGCAGCCGATCGTCGAGCAGCCGCGCCGCCTCGTCGATACTGCCCTGCTCGGCCTTCAGCAGGGCGCGGTGCATTACATTCCGAAAGATCAGCCGCAGTTGCAAGAACATCTCGGCGAAGGCTTCCGGGTCGGGCACGTCGAAGATGCCTTCGTCGCTGCCTTTCCTGAGCAGATCGGTGATTATCGGCATGGCCAATTCCCTGGCCGCCTGGTCGACCCGATGGAAGAGGGCAAGGTTCTCGGGCCGGAACAGGACGAAAAATGTCTTGCGCATTTGCGGGGCAAGCTCGACGTTCAGCCGCCGCGAGCCGGCAAACAGGGCATTGAGCCGGCCAAGCCCATCGAGTGAGGGATCGTTGAGCACCGGCTGCAACTCGGTGAAGCTGTCGCGGGCAAGACGTGTGGCGAGCGCCTCCAGCAGGGCCTCTTTCGATGCGAAATAGTGGTAGAACGCGCCCTTCGACACGCCGGCCTCGCGGATGATGTCGTTCACCGTCGTGTTGTCGTAGCCGCGCTCGAAGAAAAGCCGCTGGGCGCAGTCGAGGAGCTCGGCGGATCGTATCTCCGGCGACTTTATCACTCGGGGCAAATCGAACCTCACAACGTGCAGGTGGAGCAAGAGGAGCACGAACCGGAGCTTTATGCAACTTTTATAGACCGACGGTCGGTCTGGTGCTACTATCTGTCACCGCAGGACATTCGGATTCGATCATGAAGGAGAGTCTCTTGCGACGGATACGCTGGACGGCCAGCATCGTTGTTGTCGCGGCCGCGGCTGCTTTCGGCGCCTGGTATCTGTGGCAACCGGCCAAGGTTTCGGTGGTGACGCCACAACGCGGCGACGCGGCGGAAATCGTTTACGCGAGTGGCTCCGTCGAGCCGCGAACCTGGGCCAAGGTAACTCCGGTGGTTCGCGAAAGGATCGTCGAGCAATGCAATTGCGAGGGGTCGAGGGTTGCACAAGGCGACGTGCTCGCCAGGCTTGACGACAGCGAGGCCCGGGCCGTGCTTGGCGAACTCGAGGCCCGTCAAGCGCTTGCCCAGGAAGAGCTCCGGCGGCTGACGGTGCTTGCCGAAAGGCGTGCGGCGAGCCAGCAGGCTCTCGATCGTGCGCAGAGCGAGCTCGGCCAGATCGAAGCGCTGGTCGCCGGACAGAAGGCGCGACTTGACTCCTACGTGTTACGCGCGCCGAGCGCCGGCGTCGTGCTCAGGCAGGACGGCGAGGTGGGTGAGGTCGCCGAACTCGGCACGGTGTTATTCTGGGTCGGCGAGCCGAGGCCGCTCCTGGTCGTCGCCGAGGTCAACGAGGAGGACATACCCCGGGTCGAGGTCGGCCAGCGCGCGCTGCTTAAATCCGACGCGTTCCGCCAGCAGAACCTGGAAGCCGTGGTCGACAGCATCACACCCAAGGGCGATCCGGTGACGAAGACCTTTCGCGTCCGTTTCCGCCTGCCGGACGATACGCCGCTTCGTATCGGCATGTCGACCGACGTGAACATCGTCATCCGCGTTTCGAAAAATGCGCTGTTGATCCCGTCCGTTGCCGTGGACGGGAATAAGGTGTTCGTCGTCGAAGGCGACAAGGCCTGGCGACGTGAAATCCGAACCGGCATTCGCGGCACCAATGGCATCGAGGTCCTGTCGGGGCTCGATGAGAAGGCTCGCGTCATCTCGCCCTATCCCGCCGACCTCGCCGACGGCGCGCGCGCCAACATCACCGGCGCCCAGGAGCGATGAAGCACGATGCCGCTCATCTTCGACATCGCCCTCACGCACATTGCCGGCCGCGGTCGCCAGACGTTGGTTGCCGTGATCGGCGTTGCGGTCGGTGTCGGATTCTCCATTGCCATGGCGGCGCTGATGCAGGGTGGGCAGACGATTTCGTCAGGCAGCTCGTCGACACGATGCCGCATATCGACATCACCGACGAGCAGCGCACAGCCCGCCGTCAACCGGCCGAGGATGCTTTTGCGACTGTGGCGATTTCCGGGCTCAGGCCGCGCGACGATCGCCGTGGCATCATCAACCCGACCGCCGCGACCTCCTGGCTGGAGAGCTGGATTCCCGGTCGGTTCGCGGCAAGCCTCAAAACGCAGGGTGTGATCCGCTTTTCCAGCCGCGAAGTCGGCGCGGCGATCATTGGCATCGAACCGGAGCGCGAGTCCGGCGTGTCGCCGATTGTCGGAAACTTCGTCGAAGGCAGCTTTTCGGCGCTTGCCGCGGGCGGCAACAACGTGCTCATCGGCGACACGATGGCGAGCCGGCTCGGCGCCGGGTTCGGCGACACGATAACGGCGGTTTCTGCCGAGGGACTGTCGCGCAACTTCAAGATCGCCGGCCTGTTCCACACCGGCACCACCGCGCGCGACGAAGGCGAGGCCTATGTGCTTCTGAAAAACGCGCAGATCCTCTCGGCGCGTCCGAACGCCATCAACGAGATCCGCATCAAGCTCGACGATCCTGACCGCGCTCCGGCGGTGGCGCAGCGTGCCGAGGCCGAACTGGGCTACAGGGCGGTGGCGTGGCAGGAGGCCAATGAATCGATCCTCGAAGCGCTCGTCGTACGCAACGTCATCATGTACACCGTTGTCGGCGCGATCATGCTGGTCGCTGGCTTCGGCATCTACAACATCATCTCCACCATCACGCACGAAAAGGCGCGCGACATCGCCATCATGAAGTCGCTTGGCTTCCCGGAGTCCGACATGCGCCGGCTCTTTCTGCTGGAAGGCGTCGCGATCGGCGCTGCCGGCTCCGTGCTCGGCGGGCTGCTCGGCGTCTCCATGACCTATGCGCTGTCGCTGGTGCGTTTCGAGATCGCCGCGACCGGCCAGGAGATGACCCGGCTGCCGATCGCCTGGAGCTTGATGCACTACGTCATCGCGTCGGCTTTCGCGCTGGGCTCGGCGGCAGTGGCCGGCTACCTGCCGGCGCGTCGTGCGGCGCGCCTGAACCCCGTCGAGATCATCAGAGGCGCGTCATGAGCGCACTCATCGAGACCGAGAAACTCACCCGCGTGTTGCCCGAGACGGTTCCCGTCACGCTGGTCAAGGACATCACGCTGGCGATCAACGAAAGGGAATTCGTCGCCGTCACCGGTCCCTCCGGCTCCGGAAAATCGTCATTGCTCTATCTGCTCGGGCTGCTCGACCGGCCGACCGCCGGGACGTTGACAATAGGCGGCCGCGACGCCGAGCCGATGAATGAAAGGGAGCGCGCGCGGACCAGGCTTTCGATGCTGGGCTTCGTGTTCCAGTTTCATTTTCTGCTGCCGGAGTTCACGGCGCGCGAAAATGTCGAAATACCAATGCGCAAGCTTGGCCGTCTGGCGCGGCATCAGATGCGGGAACGGGCCGGTGAGCTGCTTTCATCCCTGGGGCTCGGCGAACATCTCGACAAGCGGCCTGACCAACTCTCGGGCGGCCAGCGTCAGCGCGTCGCGGTAGCACGCTCGCTCGCCAACGACCCGCCGCTTATCCTTGCCGATGAGCCGACAGGGAGCCTCGACAGCAAGAGTTCCGAGCAGGTCTTCGCAATCCTGGAGAATCTGGTGCGCGAGCGCTGCAAGACCGTCGTGGCAGTTACGCATGATCTCGACATGGCGGCGCGTATGGATCGCCGCATTCACATCGTGGACGGGAAGATCGGCTGAACCGAAACCAATCGGCGTTGATGGGATCAGGCATGGCGCGAGCCTGTCCAATGATCACCGGGTCGCGATCAGGACACTCGCGCTGCGCCGAAATTGGCCTCGAGCCAGGCTATTGCCTCGGTCACGTCGTCGAGACCATAGCTTGCAACCGTCGGCCCGCGCGGCTTCACGCGGATAGAGATGCCGTTGGCCTCGTTTATTGCCTCGAAACCGTTTTCGTCCGAGGTGTCATCTCCGAGGAATACGGGCCGCCGGCCGGCAAAGGGCTGGATTTCCATGAAACGCCGGATGGCAGCTCCTTTGACGGCTTCCAGCGGCATGAGTTCAACGCCAGCGTTTCCCGCAATCACGCGGTACCCGGGCGGGAGCTGCGTCAATGCCTGTTCGACAAGCTGCGTTGCCCGGGCAAGCAGTTGCGGCGCAGCGCGGGTATGGATGGCCAAGACCGGCCCCTTGCGCTCGACATAGACCTTGCGTCCACCCAATTCGGCCTCAATCTCGTCGGCAAGAGCCGCGATATCCGCCGGAGCGTCGGCAATGTCGACTTGACCGTCCGGCCTCAACCGATGCTCGAGCCCGTACAGCCCTGCAACGCGCAGCTTCAGGGGATGAAACAATCTGTCCACGGCAGCGACCGAACGTCCGGTGATGAAGGCGAGGGCGCCGCCCAGCCTTCGCTCGATATTTCCGAGAAGCTGACGCAGTTCATCACCGACGAAGACAGCGTCGGGATGAGCGGCATGTTCCAGCAAGGTGCCGTCGATATCGAGAAAAAGCGCCCATTGCCCTTCCGGCAGGTCGGGGGCCAGCGGCAGTCGAAGGTCCGTCACGACGCCGCCTTTCGTGCCCGCTCGAAGATGGAAACGACGTTGTTGCTGTTGGATGGCCGCTCGCCGTTGCCGGTCACCCCGCGCTTGCGAAGGCGCGCAGCGTCCAGCAGCATGCTGCCGGCCCAGCGATAGACGTTGTTGTCGCGGACCATCTCGCGCATGGGGCGCATGCGCTCGCGCTGCTCGTCCGGTGCCATGGTCAGCGCCTGCAGCAGCGCCTCGCTCATCATGGTCGCATCAAAGGGGTTGACGATCAGTGCCTCCAGGAGTTCGCGCGAAGCGCCGGCAAAGGTGCTGAGCAGCAGCACGCCCTGTTCGTCGTCGCGCGCCGCGACGAATTCCTTGGCCACCAGGTTCATGCCGTCATGCAGGCTGGTGACCATGCATATGTCGGCGGCGCGATAGATCTCGTAGACCTGCTCCTGCGAGTGATGTTCGGCGAGCATCAGGACGGGACTGTAGTTCTCGCCGCCATAGCGCTGGTTGAGCTCTTCGGCATGGCGAAGGCATTCGTCATGAAGTTGCCGGTAGGCCGGCAATGTGCCCCGGCTCGGCGCCGCGACCTGCAGGAAAACCACTTTGCCTACCCATTCGGGATATCGCGTGAACAATTCGTCCAAGGCCTGAAAGCGATCGGGAATGCCTTTGGTGTAGTCGAGGCGCTCGACGCCGACGCACAGTTTGACGTTCGCCGGCAGCCCGAATCTTTCGCGGACACGGGCACGGCATTCCTCGACAGCCGGCAATCTTGCCAGCAGTTCGGCCGGCCATTCTATGGAAATGGGGTAAGCGTGGACCAGCGTCGTTTGCCCGCCATGGGAGATCGCCGCGTCCGCCCGTTCTATCCGGCTTTCCAGGATGCGATCGACGCTCTCGGTGAAATTATTGGCATGAAACTGCGTATGGAAGCCGATGATGGAGCTGCCGAGCAAACCTTCCAGGATCCGTTCACGCCATGGGCAGATGCTGTACACTTCGGAGTTGGGCCATGGGATATGCCAGAAAGTAATGATGATCGCCTCGGGCAGGCGCTCACGGATCATGCGCGGCAAGAGCGCGAAATGGTAGTCCTGAACCAGCACGATCGGCCGCTCGTTGCGCGCTTCGGCAACCACCGTATCGGCGAACTTCCGGTTGACGGCCTCATAGACCTGCCAGTCCGAGGCGCGAAAAATCGGGCGGGTGAAGGCGATATGACAAAGCGGCCACAGACCTTCATTGGCGAAGCCTAGATAATAGGCCTGGTATTCTTCCTCGGTCAGCCAGACCCTGCGCAGCGTGTAGGACGGATTGCCGGGCGGCACCTCGACCCGGTCGTTCTCGTCGACGGTGAGACGGTCCGCTGTTCCGCCGCCATACGCAATCCAGGTGCCGGCACAGGCGCGGGTGATCGGCTCAAGTGCCGAAACCAGCCCGCTGGCCGGCACCAGGAGCTCGATGCCATCATCCCTGGTGTTGTGGATGTAGGGCTCGCGGTTGGATACGACGATCACCTGCGTCTCCGGCAGATCGTCGGCCAGGATCTTGCGCAACGTGTCGGGCGACCATGTGATCAGCGCTGCATCGGCCGAGTGGCCATTCTTTTCAAACTCCCGCAGCACCGTGCGAGCCGCTTCCGAAGCCAGGTCATCGCCTGAGGAGGATGCGGCCGCAGGTATGTGGCGCCGGCGGGATATCGAGAACACCAGGGCAACAGCGGAAAGGCCAAGGCTTGCAATGATTAGAACCCAGAGTACCTCTATGCCAAAGTCTGACATGGGAACAACGATCTTCTCCGGCCGGTCGGTGGCCATTTTGTTTGTTTTTCGAAATTCGCAGCCGCTAATCAGCTGCCGTGCGTCGGAACGCTCGGACGGGCCATCGGTTCCGCTAATTGCAGCCCCGCGGCTGGTTCCATGCGAAAAGCCAAGCTAGGTCCGCACGACGAGCGGCACCAACCCCTCATGCCGTTCGGCGAGAAAGGCGACGACCCTGTCGCCGACACGCTGGAATGTCAGATCCACCTTCCTGGTGCCAACGCCAAGATGCCTCAGCGTGAGCGTGTCGATACCAATCGGCAGCCTGGGACGGGTGACGTGGATTTCGCCGTCCCAGCCGTCGATCTCGAGGCCGAGGCAGGCCTGCATCAGCATGAAGGCAGAGCCAGCCGACCACGCCTGCGGCAGGCAGGCGACGGGATAGGCGATCGGCGCTTCGCCCGGCGCGCGGGTAAAGCCGCAGAACAGTTCGGGCAGCCGCATGTTGAAATGGACAGCCGATTCGAAGGTGCTGCTCATCAGCCGGATCACGCTTTCACGCTCGCCAAAGCGTGCCAGACCGGCGCCGCACATGGCAGTGTCATGCGGCCAGATCGAGCCGTTGTGGTATGACATCGGGTTGAAGAACACAGCATCGTCAGCGAGCGTCCTCAGCCCCCAGCCGGAATGGAAGGACGCCGAAAGCAGCTGGTCGGCGACCATCTGCGCCCGTGCCGGCGCGGGGAGGCCGACATAGAGAAGGTGGCCGACATTAGACGTCCGCACCTTGCAGGGCTCGCCGGCACCGTCGATCGCCAAGGCATAGAAGCCGAGATCGTCCAGCCAGAAATGGCGTTCGACAGCGGCGCGCATGGCCTCGGCGCTGCTCTCCCAATGATCGGCCCTGTCGATCTCGCCGCGGCGACGGGCGAGCGCCGCCAACCCCTGGAACGCGGCAAAGGCATAGCCTTGCACCTCCACCAGGGCGATCGGTCCCCTGGGGGTTCGGCCGTCGGCATGGAAGACGGAATCGCTGCTGTCCTTCCATCCCTGGTTGGCGAGGCCGGACTCGGCGGCACGCTGATAGGTGACGAAGCCGGTCGGCCGGCTTGCCTCCTCGATCCATTCAGCCGCAGCGCAGAGCGACGGCCACAGGCCGTCGACGAACGCCATGTCACCGGTACGGTCCGCATAGGCGCAGGCGAGATGGATGTAGAGTGGCGTCGTGTCGACACCGCCATAGTAGCGGCCGAAGGGGAGTTCCCGCAGCGCCGCCATTTCGCCTTTGCGGGTCTCGTGCATGATCTTGCCCGGCTGCGAATCGCTGAACGGCGATGTCTCCGTCGCCTGGTGCTGGGCAAGGAAGGCCAGCACGCCTCGCGCCAAGCCCGGGTTGAGCCACAGCATCTGCAAGGCGGAGATCACGCCGTCGCGGCCGAACGCCGTCGAAAACCAAGGGATGCCCGCATAGGGGTAGGGTCCGGTCGTAAGCTCGGTGGTCAGCAGCGCCACATCCGCGCGGGCGCGCTCGACCCAATCGTTGAAGACGCGCCCGGAACTGTGCATCGTAGCACCATGGCGGCGCTTGGCCCGCATGCCGAAGCGAGCCCGGGCCGCGGCGGCGCGGAAGCGATCGCGGTTCGGCGTTTCCGCCATTTCGGGACCGACTTCGACATACAGCACCTTGCTGCTGCGCCTCGTCACGGCAATCAGGAAGTCGGCTCGGTCGCCCGTCAGCTGGTCCGGCGCCTGCGAGAACGATATCGCCGACATCCGCGCCAGCCCGTCCAACCCGTCGTAGCGAAGCAGCACGCAGGTCGCGTCCGTCTTGGCAGCATGGGCCATGCCGCGCTTCAGCCTTGTCGATCCGCGCACTTCGAACATGTCGCGGAAATCGGCGGCAAAATACAGCGAAACGCGGATGGTGGAGTGTTCCTGGCTGTAGTTGGAAAGGGTGATGCGTTCAAACAGCCGGTCCTGCCAAAGCAGCCTGACGCGTTCGATATGGATCGCGCCCTGCGGAATGTCCCGGCCGCGGACGCTCTGCATCGGCAGATTGGTCAGGTTGGAGGTGAAGAGCACATTGTCCTGGCTGAGCGACGCACCGAGCAGCGATGTCTGCCGGTCGCCGACGGTGAGCCGGAATTCGGAAAGCACTCGCGTGTCGTCACGGAAGAAACCGTCGCCGGCGCCGCGGATATCGCCGTAGGCGTCGGACACGGCAAAACAATCGCCTTGCTTGAGGGCGAACAGCCGATGCGGCTCTCGAGGTGCGGTGGCGTCCAGGGACGCAAGTGCTACCGCGGGATCAAGCTGGCGCTCGTCGAGTTGGGCCATTCTCTACATATCCCTCTCGTTTCGCCCCCTGAGGTAATGCCGCTCACGACGCTCTTGCTTCGGCCGAGGCGCCGATCAGGCGCGCATAAGCGGAAACATAGTCGCGGGTCATTCTTTTGGCAGAAAACCGCCTTTCGAAGACAGTTCGCACCTTCCGCCTGTCGAGCCGCAGCAGGTCGGGCAACGACGCAACCGCGCCTTGCATGGAATCCACGATAAAACCGGTCACGCCTTGATCGACGATTTCCGGCAAGGCGCCGGATTTCCAGGCGATCACCGGCGTGCCGCAGGCCATCGCTTCTATGACGGCAAGACCGAACGGCTCCGGCCAGTCGATCGGGAATACGAGGCCGGCCGCCTTGCCGAGGAATTCCGCCTTCTTGTCTTCCTCGATCTCGCCGACATAGTCGACACGATCACCATCGACCAGCGGCTCGACCATTTTGCGGAAATAAGCCCGGTCGTCGTCGCCGATCTTTGCTGCAAGCTTCAGTTTCAGCCCCGAGCGCAGCGCGATCTCGATGGCACGATCCGGACGCTTGTCGCGCGACATCCGGCCAAGGAAGGCGAGGTAGGGCTCCCCTGGGCTCGGCTCGAAAACCGGCTTGTAGAGTTCGGTCGGCAGCCCGTGGTGGATCGTCGCCAGCCAGTTGGCGTCGGCCAGCCCCGTCCTTTGGCTGCCGGACACGGAGATCATCGGAAAGCGCGGAAAACGCTCATAGGCCGGCGCCAGATCGACGTAGTCGAGCCTGCCATGAGGCGTCGTCACCGTCCGCTCATGGATGTGCTCGAAGAAGGAAAAATGCAGGAAATGGCTGAGGTGGAAGTGAATGATATCAAATTCTTGAGCTCGTTTCCTCACCTCGGAAAGCATCGAAAGGTGCGCGGCTGTCTCGGATTTCAGCGGGCTTGGGTCAAGACGTAGCGCACGCTCGCGGCACGGCACTAATTTTGCCGAGGTCCTTGTATCGCCACTGGCGAACAAAGTTACGTCATGGCCTAGCTCCACCAACCCTTCAGTCAGATAGGAGACAATGCGCTCCGTGCCTCCATAGAGCCGAGGCGGCACGGATTCGTGGAGCGGCGCCACATGGGCTATTTTCATAGGCTGGCATTTCCCAGAAAGATCATCGCTGGTGTCGAAATGCACCACTCCCCCGAACGTTCCGCAGCGGCAAGAAGTCGGGCGATGACTGGCGATTCACCTAGCCGGCCCGCTGCCGTTTATCAAGGCCGTGGGGTTTTTTCCGGGAACCAATTGGCTGACCGTGAATTTAACTAGGTTCGATCGAACGCATCGCGATCGACGGGAGGAAAAGATGAATCGCCTGGAATTCTTTACGCCGGTGCGAATTGCGCGCGGGCACGGAGAGCCTGTGGAAGAAATCGACAATGTCAGCGAAGCGATGACGTTTTTGCGCCACTGGCCGAAAGGTAGGCGCGGCCCGGTGTATCAATGCGCGCTGAATTGCTGCGCTGCGGCACTGGCAGGTCAGATGTCTGCCGAGGAAGCAAGAAAGGCTTTTAAGGGCTTTGCCCGGATCACCCGGCTCCTGGATGACGACATAGCGCTGCCGATACGCGGCGAAAGGACGGACAGCGCATACACGCCGAGGCGATAGACGCCTGCGCTCCCAGGTGCCAGTTTACCGACCAGCCCAGTTGGCGAGCAGCATTACCGCGACAGCGGCGATCTGCGTCGGTGCGCAGGATGCCCGGGCGCCCGGATCCAGGCCGACCCCAAAATCATGGCAAGACCGAAATGCGCCCCAGAAGAGCCACCAGTTCCGCCTGACGTCTCGTTTCGGTCTTGGCGAACAGCGAGGCAAGCTGTGAGCGGATCGTGGTGCGGCTGAGCCGCCAGCTGCGGGCGATCTCCAACGGCGCATCGCCCTGAGCCAAACGCAGAGCCAGATGCGTTTCCGCGGTCGTCAGGCTAAACATCCTTTGCAGTGTCTGAGGGTTTGGCCCCGACCTGTTCACACGGCCAAGCAATGCCACGATGCTCGTTCCATCGGGGGCGATAAGACCGTTCTCTTTCAGTACCACCGGCCTGTCACCTGTGTTGCGGATCACCACCCAGGAAAGGGAGCCGGGCAGGAAAGGCGCCGGGACATTTGCGACCAGCCGCCTTAGGGCTGCCGAAAGCACACTGGCTGTATCAGCCGCTTCGCCTTTGTGCTCCAGAGTGGGGCGCTCCGGCGTGGGGCGCTCCAGCGTGGTTAGAGCAGCCGCGTTCCATTCGATTACTTTTCTATCGCGGTCTAGTACGAGATAGCCACAGCCGAGGCGATCAAGCATGCCGGTGACGGATTCCAGGCTGCGTCTCCTTGGTTCGTCGCCCTCTGTCTCCGGCCGATCGGATGCACGAGCCGAAGGATAAGCATAGGAGGGCCGCGTCACCTGCGCGTCAGGGTTATACTTGGTTCCGGTCGTGATGTACCGGTCGCCCACAACGGCATCACTGTATCTATCGATCATAGCCATTTTCCAACCTCCCCAAAGGTCCATCAGCCCGTAGTAACTTGCCCGGGATTTACGAACAGTCTTCTTGCGCAGGGCTCGCAAAAAATGCGCTCCCTACTGTCTTGAAACTCGTTATATTCGGATGAGTTCTGTTCGCCCCTGTTTGATAAAATGCGCGCTGTGATAGTGGTATGGCAATCCCGCAGTCGGACTAGGTTGTACGTTTTTTGCTCTAGTCTCGATGGCCTAGTCAAAAGGTAGTAGTCTATGTCGATGAACTGGCAGTCGCGCAGGTCGGATTTGAACCCAACAGGCAGACTGCTAACTCACATTGCCTCCGCATCGGTGCTGGCTGCAACGCTGATATTTGAAACAAAAGCGTCAGCATACATCGGAGAAGGGTCGAGTTTCCTGGAATTTATTCCAGCTATTATTATCATTTCCTACCTTGAAGACCGTGGTCCTGCGCTTGCGGCGACGGTCCTGATGGTGGCTGCCGGCTTGTGGACACGAAGCACCCTGCATGGTCAGATCTCCGGCGAAGATTGGGCGCGCGCCATTCTGCTTCTGATTTCCGGTGGCGTGATTGCCATGACATTCCATCGGCTGCGGCAGGACGTGCGTGAGCTGCTGGAGGTAGCCGAAGCCAGGCTCGCTGCCGTCGAAGCAACCGAAAGCCGCTATCGTTGGGCTTTCGAGCGCGCCGCCATGGGGTTCGCAAACATCAACGAGAAAGGTGAGCTGCTGCAATCCAACAGACGCCTCAGCGAGATGACAGGCTACGAGGAGGACGAGCTTGCCCAACTGCAGCTGGAGACACTCGTTCACCCGGACGACCGTGATGCCTTGGCGCAATTGCTGGCTGGCCTGGGCAAAGACTCTGCTTCGTTCGCTTCGGAGGTGCGTCTGTCAAGAAAGAACGGTTCGGCATTCTGGGCGCGGCTAACGCTGTCTTTGTCCGTGCCCGACGGGGTTCTCTCAGAGACCATTTTCGTGGTGGTCGACGATATCTCGGGACGACGAGCCGTGCACGAAGCGCTTCGGGCTCAGAAGGAGTGGCTGGATCTCGCTTTGTCTGCTGGACGCCTGGCCACGTGGCGGATCGACCTTAAAGACGGCATCGTCACCGGTTCGGGTGCGTTCTGGGACATTCTCGGACTGCCCCCGGCCGGCAGCCGCCGGTTGGAGGAACTGTCGGCCGTCGTTCATCCGGCGGACTGGCCAAAGCTGGCTGTATCGAGAAAGCTCGCATCGGTCACCAACTACGACGTCGAGATTCGCGTCCGACGACCGGACGGACATATCCGCTGGGTTGCTCTGCGCGGAATGGAAGAGAAATACGATGATCGTCTACAGCGGCTCGGCGTGGCCGCCGACCTGACCGAGCGACGGCAAACCACGCTGCTGCGTGCCGCGGCAAAGAAGCGGGAGCGCATCATGCTCGAGCAACGCCACAGGTTCATCAACCTGTTCCCGGTGATCACGGCACTGGTGAACATGGTCAATGATCCCGAGGACAATATCGCCAGGTACAAGGAGACGCTCATCGACAGGATTCGTTCGCTCGAGGCAACGCATCTGCTCCTTTCGGGCAACAGCAGCGGGTCGGGGATGCTTCACGATCTCGTTGTCCAGGAGCTGCAACCGTATATGGGGACGCGCGAAATATCTGTCGGCGGTCCCACGGTTACGATGTCGGGAGGCGCCGCCGAGAGCTTTGCGATGATTGTTCACGAGCTTGCGACCAATTCCTTGAAACATGGAGCGCTTGGCGATTCAAAGGGCCGGGTCGAGGTAAATTGGACGTTCGCATCGGAAGATGCAGGCAGTGACATCGTGTTCGACTGGGTGGAATCAGGGCGGCGGCGGCGGCCTGCAAAAGTTGTCCGCCATGGTTTCGGTTCGATGATAATCGGAGTGGATGGGGCGCCGCTTGTCGGTCACTCTCCCAAGCTGGAGATGACGGATCACGGGCTGCGCTATTCGCTGCGGCTGTCGCGCAAGGAAATCGGACCTTGACGCCATCGGAAGCGTTTAACAGCGCCCCTTGCGTATCAAAAGAACGTGGTGCTCTAATTAATGGATATCCCTCGTTAACCACGTCTTCAGCATAACGGCAGCCTCCGTCCGATTCCGCACCCCAAGCTCACGCAAAACGGCAGCGGCATGGATTTTCGTCGTCGCTTCGGCAATCTCCAGATCGCGCGCGATTTCCTTGTTCGAATAGCCTTCCGCCATCAGCTTCAGGACCTCCTTTTGCCTCGAGGTCAGCCTGCCAAGATTGCCGGTGGTGGTGCGTCGGTGCGGGACAGGCTCGGCGGGAGCAGGTACGTGAGGTGTTGGCGCAGCACCGGGGCGCGACAGAAGTGCAGGGACGTAGATGCGGCCCGAGAGGATTTCGTTGACGGCCATGACGACCTCCTCGTCTTTTTGCGACTTTACGATATAGCCGTGGAGACCGATCGACAGAGCCGTGAGTATCTCCGAGCGTGAGTCGTTTCCGGAAACGATGGCAAATCGCGTATCCGGATAAGCCGACAGAATGCCGCTGAGCACTTCCTGATTGAACAATCCCGGCATGTTCAAGTCCAGGATCGCAAGATCAACGGACGCCTGCTCGGCCAGCAGACTGAGCGCGGCGTCGAAACACGACGCCTCGAATATCTCCACACCTGGAATGCCTGCGCTCAGAGCCAAGCGCAGGCCACGACGATACAGGCCGTGATCGTCGGCGATGACGATTCGATACATTGAACTACCCCAACGAAACCTGAATGGATTGAACGGTCACCGGCCTTTGGAGTCGTGGCCAATCACTCGTCATTCATCCAGTCAACGCCAGCGGTGCCCCAACACCGCAAGCCCAGCTTGCTAATATAATCCTAAAAGGCAGGTAAGGCTCCTCTTTTTTTGAACCCCGTCAACGGGAGCCGCCGAACACGTCGAATCATCCGTTCCTATCCTCCAGGACCATGTGCCAACGCCTTGAGACAGCGCCGACAGCTCGCGATCGCCAATGCCCATGGCGAGGCGTGTTTTTCGATTGCCGATCGGGAACTTAGTGATTTAACTTCCACACAATTGTCGGGCACCGCGACCGGCAAGACGGAAGGGGGCTGTCGTGAGCGAAGAGATCAGTGTTGCCGAAGCCTACCGCAAAGGCCGCACCATCTTCATGGGGCTGGAGTTGCTCATCGCGCCCGGTGCGCTCGTTCCCCGGCCGGAGACGGAGTTGCTCGGCACGACAGCACTTGATGTTCTGCGGCAAATGAACCTGTCGGCGCCGCGGGTTGTCGACATGTGCTGCGGGGCCGGCAATCTGGCCTGCGCCATTGCGCATTACGCCCCTGCCGCGCAGGTCTGGGCGAGCGATCTCACCGATGGATGCGTCGAGGTCGCGCGCCGCAACGTCGCCCATCACGACATGGCAGATCGCGTGTCGGTGCTTCAGGGTGACTTGTTCAGTGCTTTCTCGGGCTTGGAGCTCGACAGCACGATCGACGTGATCGTCTGCAACCCGCCATACATTTCGGAAAAGCGGCTCGAGGGCGACCGCGCGCATCTGACCGAGTTCGAGCCGCGTGAAGCGTTTGCAGCCGGCCCCTACGGCCTGAGCATCCATATGCGGGTGATCAAGGACGCGCCGCGCTACTTGCGGCGCGGAGGCATCCTGCTCTTCGAGGTCGGTCTCGGCCAGGACCGGCAGGTCATGCGTTTGCTGGAGCGCTCCAAGTCCTTCGAGGGGATCCGGGCGGTCACGAACCAAGCCGGCGAGGGAAGGGTGGTTGTGGGACATACTACGCCGTGAGCCTCAGCCATGCCGCAACGGCTGGGTCAATTCGCAGTGTTCACGCTTCTGGCGCGCTCCAGCAAAAAGCAAAAAAGGTGGCGCTTACTCGCGTCCCTGATCAGCTTTTTGGGCTTTTCTTGATTTATTCGGTGCTATTACAAGCCCGCTGTTGTCCGGGTTTGCGTCGGAGACAAAGCTGTATGCAAAGATGTGTCCCCGGTTCTCGTCGGTTACTCGGATCCAATCCTTTTCCCACCTTCGCAGCGTAACATGTCGATCTGTCGACATGGCGGCGGCTTTGAAGGGGCTCGGCGCGTTGATGACACGCACCGTAATCACGTCATCGCCCTCCATTTGTTCGACGAGGTACGTCTGCATAAAGGCCTCCCCAGCGCCCGTTGCAACCTTAACGTCAGCCAAAAAGTTCGGTTGCAGCGTAGCAAAGAGATTTTCGACAAATGTGACGAACCGACGAGGCGCGCGGGCGAGGGTTAGCCCTGGATCGACCAAGCGGCGCGCAGGTCGTTGGCTTGGGCGATCCTGACGCCGCAACCAGTCAGAGCGCCTTTGGTCGCTGTTACGAGCGCGGCATTGTCCTTGGCAGTCGTGCCGTCGGCCAGGGTAAAATTGTTCTCGAAGCCGACGCGGGCATGACCGCCCAGCAGCGCACCGGCCGTAACGCAAGCGGTTTCCTGCCGACCGAAGGCGCAGACCATCCAGTGCGCGAAGCGCGGGCGGTCCTGCGCAAGGAAGGGCAGCAGATCGGCCGGTCGCGAAACCTGTCCCGGCGTGTAGCGGCCGAGCACATAGAGCACCGGGATGTCGTTGAAAGGCACCAGCCCGCGCTGCTGCATGGCGGCCAGGGCCGACGCCTCTTCGGGCGCGTAAAGGATGATCTGAGGGGCGATCCGCTCGCTCTTCAACCACGCCAGGAACTGCGCGAAAGCGGTCTCATGGGCGGCGTCCGGCACCAGTTCACGCAGCGCCAGCGAAACCGCCTCAGGGCGGGCAGCGCGCACCACCGCCATCTGCTCGGCCGGCTGGTAGCGGCCGATCGCTTCGCTGGTGATCTGGATGATCAGCCGCTCGCCCACCGCATCACGTATCGCTTTCGTCGTCTCGCGATAAGCGTGCGCGTCGAGCAAATGGCCGCCGTCGCGGTCGCGGACATGGGTGTGGATCATGGCGGCGCCCGCCTCGAGGCAGGCGGCGGCGGTCCGGGCCAATTCCCAGGGGCCGATCGGCAGAGCAGGGTGGTCTTGCTTGCCACGCCGCCCACCATTCGGCGCAACGGCGATTGCCGTCGGTGCGATAAGTCCGGAGCCGGTCGCGTCCCTGTTGGCGGTCATAAGCTCAGTCCAATTGTTTCAGTATTGCGCAGTGTGTAACATATGTTGCATGATAGGTTCGCTGCAAATCGCGCCATCGTCAATCGGGGAAGGCATGACACACATCCTGCACCGCCAGATCCATGCGAGCCTGCCCGTCGCGGCGGGCGGCAAGGGCATCGAACTGTTCGACCGCGATGGCCGCGCCTATATCGATGCGTCAGGCGGTGCGGCGGTTTCCTGCCTCGGCCACGGCCATCCCGAGGTGACGGCCGCGCTCCATGCGCAGGCCGACAAGCTCGCCTATGCCCACACCAGCTTCTTCACCAATGAGCCGGCCGAGACATTGGCCGACAAGCTCGTCGCCGGCGCGCCACAAGGTATCAGCCACGTCTACTTCGTGTCCGGCGGCTCCGAGGCGGTGGAGGCGGCGGTCAAGATGGCCCGGCAGTTTTTCGTCGAGACCGGCAGGCCAGAGCGGCGAAACGTCATCGCCCGCCGCCAGAGCTATCACGGCAACACGCTCGGTGCTCTCGCTGCCGGGGGCAATGAGTGGCGCCGTGCCCAATTCCGCCCTTTGCTGATCGACACGCATCACATCGACCCATGCTATGCCTATCGCTACCAGAAAGCCGGTGAGAGCGAGGCGGCCTACGGACTGCGCGCCGCCCAGGCGCTCGAGGATAAAATTCTCGAACTCGGTCCGGACACTGTCATGGCCTTCGTCGCGGAACCTGTGGTCGGCGCGACCGCAGGAGCAGTGCCCGCGGTTGCCGGCTACTTCAGGCATGTCCGTGAAATCTGCGACCGCTACGGTGTGCTCCTCATCCTCGATGAGGTGATGTGCGGCATGGGCCGCACCGGGACGCTGCACGCCTGCGAGCAGGACGGCGTCGCGCCCGACCTGATGACGATCGCCAAAGGCCTCGGCGGCGGCTACCAGCCCATCGGTGCGGTGCTGCTTTCGCGCCGCATCTTCGACGCTTTCGCCGAAGGCTCCGGCTTCTTCCAGCACGGCCACACCTATATGTGCCATCCCATGGCCTGCGCGGCGGCGCTCGCCGTCCAGGAGGTGATCGATCGCGACGATCTGCTTGCCAATGTCCGGGCGATGGGAGCGCATCTTTCGCGGCGGCTGGGCGAATGGTTCGGCAACCATGCCCATATCGGCGACATCCGCGGCCGTGGCCTTTTCATGGGTATAGAGCTGGTCGAGGATCGCTCGACCAAGGCGCCCTTCGAACCGAAGCGGAAGCTCAATGCGACGATCAAGCGCGAGGCGATGGCGCGCGGACTGCTGGTCTATCCCGCAGCGGGAACGATCGACGGCCTGCGCGGCGATCATGTGCTGCTGGCGCCGCCCTTCATCATAGACGCCGCGGCGATCGACGCGGTTGTTGAACGGCTCGGCGACGCGATAGACGCTGCGGTGGCATAGCCAGCGGCCTTCATTCCGGCAGATAGGCCCCGAACGCCTGTAACTCCAGTTCCGTCTCCCTGACGCGAGCCGCCGCGGCCGGCCCGCTGCGCGCCAGCATCGTTGCGGCCAGCGCTTCCACGATAGCCATGGCTGCGGCTACCGACGGGAAGAAGGACGGGCTGTCGGTGGAGAATCGCAAGACAACCTGCGCATGCCGCGCGATCGGAGCGGCCATGCTGTCGACGATCGCGACAATCGGAACGCTGTGTCGTTGCGCAGCCTCCACCACCGGCCCGAGTTCACGCGAATAGGGCGAAAAGCCGATCGCGACGACCGCTTCCTTCTTTCCAAGCGCTGCGAGTTCCGCCTCGATCGCACCGCCGTCGCCGCCGAGCAGCGTGATCTCGCGCCGAAACATCCGGCAGAGATAGACGAGCGCGTGGGCGGGCGCGCGGCAGCTTCGGAACCCGGCGACACGTATGCGCTGAGCCTTCTCAAGTATCGCGCAGGCCCTTGCGATTTCTTCGCTGCCGTTGACCGCTTCGGCGGCCGCCAGATTGGCCACCGTCGTCCTCAGCGATTCGGCGAAGATCGCTTCCGACCTGCGCCTGACAAGCGCATCGGCCCTTGCCGCGAAAGGCGCCTTGCCGGAGCGCAGCCGGTCCTCGAACGGCTTGCGCAGCGCCGCCCAGTCGCCAAAACCCAGTCGCCGCGCCAGTCGCACGAAGGTCGTCGGTGTCACCTCTGATCGCGAGGCCAGCACCCGCATGGACACCAGCGCCACCTCGTCGGGATGATCGACCAGGAAACGCGCCGCCTTGCGCAGTTCCGAGCTCAATCCGGGGAGTTCGGTCAGTATGCGCGCCAAAAGCGCGTCGAAACCCATCTCCCGACTGTCCATTGTAACAAGCATTTCCCTTGATTGATAAAGCGCAACAATCGTAGCATGCATCGACGTGCCTTGACACCAAAACACCGGACGGCCGCGACGGCACGCAAAGTACCAAAGGGAGAACCAGATGAAACATGCCCGGACTGCACGCCTCGGAGCGCAGATTGCCGCCTTGTCGGCGGCGCTGCTGTTTTCGGCCAGCGCAATGGCGCAGCAGAATTTCGTTACCATCGGGACCGGTGGCGTCACCGGCGTCTATTATGCCGCCGGCGGCGCTATCTGCCGGTTGCTCAACAAGGATCGCAAGACACACGGCATCCGCTGCTCGGTCGAATCGACCGGCGGATCGGCATTCAACGTGAACACGATCAAGGAAGGCGAACTCGACTTCGGCATGGCGCAGTCGGACGTCCAGTACAACGCCTACAAGGGGCTGGAATCGTTCAAGGAGGGAGGCCTCCATACCGACCTGCGCGCGGTTTTCTCGATCCATCCGGAGCCGTTCACGGTGCTGGCGCATCCCAATGCCGGCGTGACGAAATTCGAGGACTTCAAGGGCAAGCGTTTCAACGTCGGCAATCCCGGTTCCGGGACGCGCTCCTCCATGGAACGTCTGCTCGGTGCGATGGGTTGGACGTTGGCCGACTTTTCGCTCGCATCGGAGCTAAAGGCGGACGAGCATGGTCCGGCGCTCTGCGACGGCAAGATCGACGGATTCTTCTACGGCGTCGGTCATCCTTCGGCAAACATTCAGGATCCGACCACTACCTGCGCTGCCAAGCTGGTGCCGTTGACCGGGGAAGTCGTGGACAAGCTGGTCGCAGAAAATCCCTACTACGCCAAGGCGGTGATTCCGGGCGGGCTCTACGCAAACAATCCCGACGATACCGGGACTTTCGGTGTGCTCGCCACGCTGGTCACTTCGGCCAAGGTTCCCGATGAGAGCGTCTATCAACTGACCAGGGCGGTGTTCGAGAACTTCGATGAGTTCAAGTCGCTGCATCCGGCCTTCGCCAATCTCGATCCCGCCAAGATGGTTGCGGAAGGAAATTCCGCGCCGCTCCATCCGGGCGCTGAAAAATACTTCAAGGAGAAGGGCTGGCTGAAGTAGGCTTCGTGAACTGACGACAGACCGGCGGGTCAGCGGACTCGCCGGGGCCATCCGCAACAGGAGGCGTCATTGAGCGAGGTGAAAGAACAACCGGCCGGCGTCGATCTCGAAGAGCTCGAACAGCTTGTCGCGGAGGCTGATACGGGTGGCCGGCATCCGAGCGGAACAGTCGCTCGAATCCTGCTCTGGGTTGCAGTTGCCTGGTCGCTTTTCCAGCTCTGGTACGCTTCGCCTTTGCCGTTCGTGTTCGGCTTCGGCATCCTCAATGATACGGAAGCGCGCGCCATCCATCTCGGCTTCGCGCTGTTCTTGACCTTCCTCGCCTATCCGGCGCTGAGATCTTCGCCCCGCGATCGTGTGCCGCTGCTTGACTGGGTGCTGGCCGTGGTCGGCGGGTTTGCCGGCGCCTACCTCTTTCTGTTTTACGTCCAGCTTTCCGGACGGCCGGGGCAGCCGACCACGCTCGATCTCGTTACCGGAACCGTTGGCATCCTGTTGCTTCTCGAGGCGACGCGCCGCGCGCTCGGCCTGCCGATGGTGGTCGTGGCGTGTGTCTTCATCTTCTACACCTTCGCCGGCCAGTACATGCCGGACGTGATTCAGCATCGCGGCGCATCGCTCACCAAGTTTCTCAACCATCAATGGCTGACAACCGAAGGCGTCTTCGGGATTGCACTTGGCGTGTCGACGAGCTTCGTCTTTCTGTTCGTCCTGTTCGGCACGCTTCTGGAAAAGGCAGGCGCCGGCAACTGGATGATGCAGATCTCCATCGCGCTGCTCGGCCATCTGCGCGGCGGCCCGGCGAAAGTCGCGGTGGTCTCATCGGCCCTCAACGGCGTTGTGTCCGGCTCGTCCGTCTCCAACGTGGTTTCAGGCGGCATCTTCACCATCCCGCTGATGAAGCGCACCGGCCTTTCCGGCGTCAAGGCGGGCGCCATCGAGGCTACAGCCTCGATCAACGGCCAGATCATGCCGCCGGTCATGGGCGCGGCCGCCTTCCTGATGGTCGAATATGTCGGCATTCCCTATTCGGAGATCATCAAGCACGCGCTGCTGCCGGCAGTCTTCTCCTATCTGGCGCTGCTCTACATGGTTCATCTCGAAGCGATAAAGATGGGCCTGAAGACGATCCCGCAGCGTCCTACGCCGGCAAGAGAACGGATGCTGCGGATGGGACTGGGACTGTCGGGCAGCGTTCTCGCCGTCTGTATCGTCTATTACGGCATCGTTGCTATCCAGGCTATCTTCGGTGGGGCCGCGCCGCCGCTGCTCGCGCTCGCCGGGGTCGCCCTCTACGTCGCCTCGGTCTGGTACTCCTCGCGCTATCCGGACCTCGCGCTCGACGATCCGAGCGCGCCGATCCTCGAACTGCCGCGCGCCTGGGACGTCACGCGGACCGGGCTCGACTTCCTCATCCCGATCGCGGTGCTTCTGTGGTGCCTGATGGTCGAGCAGATGTCGCCCGGCCTTTCGGCGTTCTGGGCGACCGTTTCAATCCTCGGTATCGTCGCCACCCGCAAGCCGTTGATGGCGGTGTTCCGTCAAGAAAATCTCGCCGCCTCGGTGCGGGCTGCCTGGGACGATGTGATCGACGGGCTGGCGCTCGGCGCCCGCAACATGATCGGCATCGGTATCGCCACCGCCACCGCCGGCATCGTCGTCGGCACGATCACGCTGACCGGTCTCGGCCTGATGATGACGGAACTCGTCGAGTTCATCTCCGGCGGCAACGTCATCCTGATGCTGATCCTGATCGCCGCGATCAGTCTTGTGCTCGGCATGGGCATCCCGACTACCGCAAACTACATTCTGGTCGCCACTCTGATGGCGCCGGTGGTGGTCGATCTCGGCGCCCAGGCCGGATTGCCGATCCCGCTGATCGCGGTCCACCTGTTCGTCTTCTACTTCGGCATCATGGCCGACATCACCCCGCCCGTCGGGCTGGCAGCCTTCGCGGCGGCGGCGATTTCCAAGGAAGATCCGATCGCCACCGGCTTCCAGGGCGCGTTCTATTCGCTGCGCACGGCGATCCTGCCGTTCGTCTTCATCTTCAACCCGGCGATGCTGCTGATCGGAGTCGATACCTGGCTTCAAACGATCTGGGTGGCGACGGTCTCGTTGATCGCCATCCTGCTGTTTTCGGCCGCGACCATGAACTGGTTCGTCACCAAAAGCCGGCTGTGGGAAAGTGCGGCGCTGCTTCTCATCTGCTTCACGCTGTTTCGGCCGGACTGGTGGCTCAATCAGGTGTCGCCGCCTTACGAGGAATTGCCGGCGAGCGAGTTCCTGTCGGCGGTCGGGCAGGCGCCGGCCGACGGCCGTATCAATTTCGTCGTCGAGGGTGTCGACCTCATGGGCGAAGATGTGCGCAAAACGGTCAACGTGCCGCTCGGCGAGCCGGGCGAGCCGCTGGAGCGGCTGCGCAGCATTGGCCTGACCATCACGCAGGCGGGCGACACGCTGATGATCAGCAATGTCGCCTTCGGATCCTACGCCAAGCGCATCGGGCTGGATGTCGGATATGACGTGGTGGCCGTGCTCAGAAAGGCCGACCAGCCCTCGAGCCTCATTCCGATCGGCCTGGCGCTTGCTGCGGCCAGCGGCGTCGCCGGGCTGCAGTTTGCGCGGGCGCGCAAGCAGGCGGACAGGAAGGAAGCCGGGCCGGCAGGCTGAGACTGGAACGGTTGATACAGCTGCTGACAGGCCCCGGGAAAAACTCCTCAGTCGGCGGTCAGCACGACCTTGACGCTCTGCGAGCGGTCGGCGGCCAGGCGAAACGCATCGCGGGCCGAGGAGAGTGGGCGTTCGGCGGTCACCAGCTTCATGACATCTATATTCCCGCTGACGATGAGGTCGACCGCCTCGTTGAATTCTGCCCCGAAACGAAACGTGCCGTTCAGATTGATTTCCTTGGCCATCACCGCATTGGCAGCCACCGGGATCTGACCGCCCGGAAGATTGCCGACCTGAACGATCGTGCCGCCGCGCCGGACGCTGGCGATTGCCGCGGCGAGGCCGGCTGCGGTGCCTGAGATTTCGAACGCGACATCGATCGCCTTGTCCGACGCAAGCGCCTTGAGTTCTTCGTCGCCGCCGAACAGGTTGATCGTCCTGTTTGCTCCAAGTTTGCTGGCGAAGGCGAGCGGCGCCTCCGCGATGTCGGCAACGGTGAGCTCGCCACATCCCTTGAGCCTGGCGGCGAGCATGGTCAGGAGCCCGATGGGGCCGGCGCCGATCAGGATGACGTTGCGGCCGGCGATGTCGCCGGCCCGTGCCACTGCATGCAGGCTGACGGCGAGTGGCTCGGCCAGTGCCGCCGCCCGGTAGGCGACAGCATGCGGAACCTTGACGCATTGCGCCGGCGTGGCATCGAACAGGCTGGCAAAACCGCCTTGCATGTGCGGCGTTTTCGACGCGGAGCCCATGAAATAGATGTTCTCGCAGAGGTTGGCGCGGCCCTCCGCGCATCGCGCGCATTGTCCGCACCAGCGCGACGGGTTGACCGCCACGCGATCACCGACGGCAAGCCCGGGCGCGTCCGCGTTGATTTCGACGATCTCTCCGGCGACCTCGTGGCCGAGCACGAGCGGAGATGTGACGACAAAATCGCCGGTCCGCGCATGGCGAAAATAGTGCAGGTCGGAACCGCAGATGCCGCCGGCGCCGAAGCGCACACGCACCATTCCCGGCGCGAGGCGGCCGAGCGGATGCTCGACGACGCGCAGATCCTCGGGGCCGAACAGCGTCGCTGCGACTGCGCTGTCGATCATCGAATCAGTCCCATTTGCGTCGGCAGCCACAGCGTGATGGCGGGGACGAAGGTGATCAGAATCAGCGCGGCGATCAATGGCACGAGCCAGGGCAGAATTGCCATGGTCGTACGCTCGACCGACAGCTTGGCGACCCGCGAGAGGACGAACAGCACCATGCCGAGCGGCGGATGGAGGAGACCGATCATCAGATTAAGCGTCATGATCAGACCGAAATGCACAGGGTCAATGCCGTAGAGGACCACGATCGGCAGGAGGATCGGCACAAGGATCGTGATGGCGGCGATCGTATCGAGAAAACAGCCGACTACCAGCATCAGGATGTTGACCAGGATCAGGAACACCCATTTGTTTTCGGTCAGCGATGTGATGAAGACCGAGAACAGCTGCGCCGCCTGGCTGACCGTGAGCAACCAGGCGAAGATCGATGCTGCTGTGACGATGAAGAGGACCGACGCCGTCGTCTCGATCGTGTCGAAACTGGCCTTGGCCAAGGCTGCGAGTGTCATCGTCCGATAGCGCACGAGCCCGAGAAACAACGACCAGATGACGGCGGCCATGGCCGCTTCGGTCGGCGTGAACCAGCCCATGGTCATGCCGCCGATCAGGATGATCGGTGTCATCAACGCCATGACGGCGGAAAAGTCGAAATACCAGTCGCAGGCGATCAGGATGACGAGCACGATGCCAACGGCAATGTTGAGCGACAGTCCCATCTGGACAAGGACATAAACCGCCAGCGGAAAGCAGCACACGACGGCCACCTCGATCGAGGCGGCGGCGAGCCGGTTCAGTTTGAACGGCGTGTCCGAACCCCACCCCCGGCGGTGGGCGAAGATCGCGACCGTCACCATCATCAGCACCGTCATGACGACGCCGGGCAGGATGCCGGCCATGAACAGCGCGCCGATCGAGACGTTGGCCATCATGCCGTAGATGACGAAGGGCAGCGACGGCGGGAAGATCGGGCCAAGCGTCGAAGAGGCGGCGGTGACGCCGACCGCCGCCTCCACGGGATAACCATGGTCGCGCATGGCCTTGATCTCGATGGTGCCGATGCCGGCGGCGTCGGCAAGGGCTGCGCCCGACATGCCGGCGAAGACCACCGATCCGATGATGTTCACCTGCGCGAGACCGCCCTTCATCCAGCCGACAAGCGCCAGCGCGAAGGAATAGATTCGCCCGGTGACACCGGCGATGTTCATGAGGTTGCCGGCAAAGATGAAGAACGGCACGGCAAGCAGCGGAAAGCTCTCGACACCGGCGATCATGCGCTGCGCGGCGATGATGTCGGGCGCCACGCCATAGAAGACGAGATAGAGCAGCGACGACACCGCCATCGACACAGCCACAGGCACGCCGACCAGCATCAGAACGAGAAAGGCTCCGATCAGAAGCAGCATGGCCTATTCCCCCAATCCGTCGAACGCGGCGGGGCGCTCCAGCGCCGAGTAGCCGCGGCGAATGTTGCCGATGAAGACCTGGATGGCGCGCAGCATCATCAGCACGAAACCGGCGAAGACGGCGTAGAAGACGACGTTGCGCGGCAGGTTGATGGTGACCATCCGTTCGCGGTGGACGATCCCGACATAGCGCCAGAGGAGCCAGGACATGTAGGCGAAGAAGCAAATGGTAATCACATTGACCGCGAGCGCCAGGTAGCGCCCCGCCCCAGCGGGGAGATAGTGATAGAGCACGTCGACGTGGATGTGGCGCGTGGTGCGCGTGCACATCACCGAGCCCAGGAAGACCACGACGACGAGGCAGTTGATGGCGATCTCCTCGGTCCAGGCAAAACTGTTGTTCATGACGTAGCGCGTGAAGAACTGCAGGAACACGCAGAACGACATGCCCCAGAACACGGCGAGCGTGACCCAGTCCTCCACCGCGTATCGCGACAGATCGATGGGCGGCGCTTCTTCCTCGAAGGCATGCGCCAGTTCTTCTGCTGTAACCTGGGTGTGGACCTCTTGGGTCATCGGCAAGCTCCGGGCACTGTTGGACAGCGGGCTCGACAGACCCGACGCGCTTGTCGCGCCGGGCCCGGATCGATGCGGGTTACTTGACGGCGCGGATCGCCTCCCAATCCTCCTTGCGGTAGCCGAACTCGTCGAACGTCACCTTCTCCATCACGTTCTTTTCGAAATCGGCGCGATCGACTTCGGTGACGGTGAGACCGCGCTCCTTGAAGGTTTCAACCAGGGCCTTCTCGCGATCGACGATGATCTTTGTCGCTCGCGCGGCGGCTTCCTGCATCACCTCGGTGAAGATCGCCTTGTCCTCGTCCGACAATTGCGACCAGCGCGATTGCGACACGATCGTGTTGAGATGATCGACGATGTGCCCGGTCAGGATAATGTGCTTTTGCACTTCGTAGAACTTCTTGGCGTCGATCGTCGTCAGTGGGTTTTCCTGCGCTTCCACCGTGCCCTGCTGCAAGGCGAGATAGACCTCGGCGAAGGCGATCGGCGCGGTGTTGGCGCCGCAGGCGCGCGGCATGGCGAGATAGGCCGGCACATCAGGCACGCGGATCTTCAGGCCCTGCATGTCGGCGCATTTCTCGATGGGCCGGTTGGAGGTCGTGTGACGCGTGCCGTAGTAGGTGGTCGCGGTGATGTGATGGCCGGAGGCCTCTTCGAAGCCGGCGGTCAACTCCTTGTATTTGTCGCTCTTGGTGTAAGCGAGCAGGTGATCCGCGTCGCGGAAAGTGAACGGGAAGTAGGTCACGCCGATCGGCGGGTATTCGCGGGCGGCGAAGCTCGATCCGGAGATGATGATGTCGACCGTGCCGAGGGTCAGCCCCTGGTTGATGTCGGCTTCCTTGCCGAGTTGCGAAGCCGGGAAGACATCGATCGTATAGCGGCCGTCGGTGCGCTTCTTGATCTCTTCTGCCGCCCACACCGACTCGGTGTGGAAGGGTTCGGACGTTTCGTAGACGTGGGCCCATTTCAGCGCGGTTTGTGCAGAGGCCGAAGCCATGGGCAGAGCGATTGCGGCGATCGTGCCGAGCAGAACGGCGTATTTCCTCAACATCATATTCCTCCCTGTGAATGGATTGACGGTGCCGACAGGATCCTCCCGGTCGGCTAACGAGACCTTCTTAGTTCAAGCATCGGTTTTTCCCAAAACCGGTTTGCTCTATTCCGCGACCTCCCTGGCCGCGGATTTCTCACCGAAATTGCGTGAGAATCTCAGTTGCGACTGACGCAGATGTTCCTGCATCGCGGCCTTGGCCCGTTCGGGCTCACGCGCCGCGATCGCGTCGCGCACCGCGCGATGCTCCTCCGCGGCGGCCCGCCAGGACTCCCTGTTCTCGAAATAGCTCGACAGGCGTTCGAAATATGGGTTCATGCGCTGGTCGAAGAGCTCGCCGATGCAGCGCACCAGCACGGCGTTTCCGAGAATGCCCGCCACCATCGTATGGAACTCGCGGTCGAGCGCTATCGTCGTCTTGGTCGGGCGAGGTATGTCCTCCATGCGGCGCAGCACGTCGTCCATATGCTCGACGTCGATCGGCCGAGCATGGAGGGCGGCTTCGGCGGCGATCGCGCCTTCGATGAACTCGCGTGCCCGCAACAGCTCGAACGGGCCTTCATCCATTTCCGCCGTCAAAATTTCGGCACGCGGCGGTTCGGTGACGTAGATGCCCGAGCCGACGCGAATGCGTATGCGCCCCTCGACCTCGAGCGCGATCAGCGCTTCGCGGACGGTCGGGCGGGAGATGCCAAGCTGATCGGCCAGCTCACGCTCGGTTGGCAGCCGATCGCCGACTGCGAACTCGCCCGCGTCGATCAGCTGCCTGAGCTGATCGGCGATCTGTCGGTAAAGTCGACGCGGTTCAACGGCCTGGATCGGCATTGTTACCCAGTTCCACTTCAACGGAATCATCTGGCTGATCCCGGATCGGTAAATTGGTCTGACCTAATGATCGAAACCTGCCGCGAAAAAGGCTGAGAGTCAAGCAGCAGAGAACGCCCATGGAACCCATTCTCCGTGTCTTTCTTGGAAACGACGGATCGGCCATGGCTGGACGGCAACTCTTGAACTTCCAGCAGCTGGAAGGAATGTCGCGTGGTTTCCGCCGGCGGACAGCCGAATTATTTCACCATCAACGGCCGCGCCTATCCTTCGACGGACACGATAAGGATGAAAGTCGGCGAAACTCTGAAAGTGCGCTTCATCGGCACCAATGTGCCACTTGTGACAGCGGATCATGCTGCGGCGACTTCCGGCACCGTAGCATATCTCACCTGCGCAATGAGTATAGACTGAGAGGGGGCGCCAGGGCAGCTAGGGGAGCCGTGTCATCGAGCCAGTGGATAGGCCTGCGGCGACTTCCGATATGCCTCTTCACAACGCGGCGAACAAAACCATGGCCCTTCTGGGGCGGCCCGTCGATAGGATGCATACGGAGCATGCATCTTGCACACTGGATCGATCCAGGCCGGGTCAGGCGAGGGGGCAAGTTCGATCTCGTAAAGAGGGATTTCATCAGCTACCGACCGCAGCGCCACCTCTCCGAGATCCCGCACCAAGATGCCTTTGGCGGCAGCGGCGTCGGCAACGGGTTGAGTCGCAAGCAATTGACCGGGGGACGCAAGCGCAGCAATACGTGCCGCTATGTTGACGGTCGATCCAAACAGATCACCTGCCCTGCGGATGACCGGTCCATGGTTCAGCGCCGACCGGGTGAGCGGAAGGCGCGGTTCTTCCCGGCATGCCTGCAACAGCGTTCCAAGCGCCTGGATCGCTAACTCCGGCTCCGGAAACGAGAGCATCGCTTCATCCCCGATCCACTTGATCGGAGGCTCGTAGCCAGCAAGCGCCTCGCGGACCATGCTCTCGAAAATCTCGAGCACATCGATTGCCGCTGCATCTCCATAAACGTCCGCGATGGCGCTAAAGCCCGCAAGATCGATGAATGCCACCGTAGCCGAAGCGCCGACGGAACTCTGCGTCTGGCTCATATCCCTGTCCATGCGAAGTTATTTAACGCCTGTAACACGGTTTCGCGAATCTCGGACGCGATCGTCAGAGCTCCAGGGCGTCGGTACGCCACACCGCAGACCTCCCTTCGAGTGAAATTGGAGAAGGCGTTAGCCGCCTGTTTCCTCGGGAACACTTTGGTCTCGCAAAGTGTTTTGCCGCGTGGCAAAGGCGAAAGGAAGCGTGAATATGCGCGCAGTCATCATTGGTGCAGGCATCGCCGGACTTACAGTTGCCAAGGGCCTGCGACTCCTCGAATGGGAGACCGAGATTTACGAGCAGGCGAGCGAACTGAAACCTCTGGGTGCGGGTCTCAGTCTCAGCGCCAATGCGCTTCGTGCCCTCCGTACGCTCGGGCTCTACGAAGCGGTTGTGGCCGAGGCGCAGCCAATACACAGGCTCGATCTTCTCGACGACAAGGGACAAGTTCTCCAATCCACGGATTTTCAGCGCTTCAGTCGGCAATATGGTCACCTCAGTATGGGCGTGCTGCATCGCGGCGATCTCCACAAGGCCCTTCTTTCGGAACTACCGCGTTCTATCATCCGCACCGACATGGAATGTGTGGATGCTCGGCAGGTTGGCGACACATCGCCCTGCGCTTTGCGAATGGGGAGATTGTGGAAAGCGAGCTGGTGCTCGCTTGCGATGGCATTCACTCCGCGGTTCGTAGAGCGCTGTTTCCGCAATCTCGTGAGCATTTCGCTCGCTACGCTTGCTGGCGAGCCATCGCGCCCGGTTTCCCGCAAGGAATGGATCCCGCGCGTCTTACCGAAAGCTGGGGGGCCGGAAAACGCATCGGCCTGGCCGCGATCCCCGGCGAAAGGGTCTACTGGTTTGCTTGCTGTGGTGCCAATCACCGGGACGACCCCAAGCTGGCTCAGGCCGATCTTGCAGAAGTTCAGGCGATGTTTTCCGGATTTCAGAGCCAGTCCCGGAGGTCCTTGATCGGACCCCGGCGGACTCGCTAATCTGGACGGACATTCTCGATCTCGATCCAATGCCCTCGTTCACGCGCGGAAGAGCGGTTTTGCTTGGCGACGCCGCGCATGCCGTGACGCCCGATCTGGGACAAGGCGCCGGACTTGCCATGGAAGACGCGGCCGTTCTTGCAGCGTTGTTCGGGCGGCTTCCGGCCGACCGGGCCATCCGCGAGTATGACAAACGCCGTCTCGACAGGGCACATAGGTTCGCGGCTGAATCACGCCTCTATGCCAAAGTTGCGCAATGGCAGAACCCGCTTGTCGTCCCGCTACGCAACTTGCTGGTAAAGAGCATACCGGAGTATCTCATGGACCGGCAGCTCGAGGCGGTTCTCGATATAGATTTCGAGCCTGTCAGGGCCGCCGCCTAGCGCCGGCGATTAAACGCACACCAATCGTCCAATTTTCTTGTCGGCGGCATAATGGCCAAGGCCCTGGCGGCGAGTGACGGCGCGCCTATCCCATCATGCGGCAACCCCCAGGGGGACGCGCTGGCCATATCGCGGCGGAAGGTAAGCGATCATTTTGCAGAAAGCCACTTGACCTTCCAGTAACTGGAAACTGTAGGTGGTAGGGGAGTTGCCCATTTAGGAGTGCTCCATGACCGACCGTCACGATGACGCCACCCACACCGACGTATCGCATGGCTCGTGCTGTTCCTCGCACGCGCCGGCCGCTGCCTCAATCGTCGTCACTCGCGATCCAGTGTGCGGCATGACAGTCGATCCAGCGGCGGGAAAGCCGTCAGCGACCTTGGGCGGCCACAGCTATCATTTCTGTTCGGAAGGCTGCCGGACCAAGTTCCAGAAGGAGCCAGAAGCCTTTCTGAATGCGACCGATCCGGTTTGCGGGATGAAAGTTGAGCGCGCCACGGCGAAGCATTTCGTGCGGCATGAGGGCAAGGGTTTTTACTTCTGCTCCGCCGGGTGCAAAGCCAAGTTCGAGGCCGATCCTCAGAAATATCTGAGCGGCCAGCCAGCGCCGGAGCCGATGCCGAAGGGCACGCAATATACTTGCCCGATGCATCCCGAGATTGTCCGCGACAAGCCCAGCTCCTGCCCGATCTGCGGCATGGCGCTGGAGCCGATGGGCGTGCCGACCGGCGACGAAGGTCCCAATCCGGAACTCGTCGACTTCACCCGCCGCTTTTGGGTAAGTGCCGTCCTGTCGATCCCGCTGCTTCTGATCACCATGGGACCGATGCTGGGCCTGCCGTTCCGCGACTGGCTCGGCGAACATCCGGCAGCCTGGATTGAGTTGGCGCTGGCGACCCCGGTGGTGCTCTGGGCGGCGATCCCCTTCTTCC
Source organism: Mesorhizobium sp. WSM2561 (assembly GCF_000513915.1). Lineage (NCBI taxonomy): Bacteria > Pseudomonadati > Pseudomonadota > Alphaproteobacteria > Hyphomicrobiales > Phyllobacteriaceae > Mesorhizobium > Mesorhizobium sp. WSM2561. The sequence goes on along the minus strand of NZ_AZUX01000003.1, from coordinate 157,746 downwards.
ATCGCGGCTGGGAGTCGATCGTCAACCGCAGTCCGAACATGTGGACGCTGATCTCGATCGGCGTCGGCACCGCCTATGTCTACAGCGTCGTGGCGACGTTGTTCCCGGATATCTTCCCGCACCAGTTTCGCGGCCACGGTGGCACGGTTCCGGTCTATTTCGAGGCAGCCGCAGTAATCGTCGCGCTGGTCTTTCTCGGCCAGGTGCTGGAACTGAAGGCAAGGGAGCGCACTGGCTCCGCCATCCGCGCACTGCTCGACCTGGCGCCGAAGACGGCACGGCGGATCGGGGCGGACGGTTCTGAGACGGATGTGCCGCTCGAGGAAGTGCAGGCCGGCGAGCGGCTCCGCGTGCGGCCCGGCGACAGTGTGCCGGTCGACGGCACGGTGCTCGAAGGCCGCTCCTCGGTCGACGAATCGATGCTGAGCGGCGAACCTGTCCCCGTCGAGAAGACGCAAGGCGACTTTGTGACCGGCGGCACGCTCAACAAGAACGGAACGCTGGTCATGCGCGCCGAAAAGGTCGGCGCCGATACGATGCTGTCGCGCATCGTCGAAATGGTTGCCAAGGCGCAGCGCAGCAGAGCGCCAATCCAGGGACTTGCCGACCGCGTCTCCTATTACTTCGTGCCTACTGTCGTTCTGGTCGCCATCGTCGCCTTCATCGTCTGGGCCATCTATGGGCCTCAGCCGAGCATGGTCTTCGCCATCGTTTCGGCCGTCTCGGTGCTGATCATCGCCTGTCCCTGCGCGCTTGGGTTGGCGACGCCAATGTCGATTATGACCGCCACGGGACGCGGCGCGCAAGCTGGCGTGCTGATCAAGGAGGCCGAAGCGCTGGAGCGCTTCTCCAAGGTCGACACGCTGATCGTCGACAAGACCGGCACGCTGACCGAGGGCAAGCCCAAGTTGACCGACGTCGTCGGGTTCGATGGCTTTGACGAGGCCGAACTTCTCGGCCTTGCCGCCAGCCTCGAGAAGGGTTCGGAGCACCCGCTTGCCGAGGCGATCGTCGATGGCGCGCGGGAGCGCGGCGCGACCGTCGAAGACGCAGCGGATTTCGAGGCCGTCACGGGCAAGGGCGTCACGGGAACGGTCAAGGGCCGCGCCGTTTCGCTCGGCAATCAGGCGCTGATGGACGATCTGGGCATCGGCCTGGAGGTGGCGAAGGAGCGTGCCGACGCGCTGCGTTCCGACGGCAAGACGGTGATGTTCGTCGCGGCCGACGGCAGGCTTGCCGGTTTCGTCGCCGTGGCCGATCCGATCAAGGCGACGACGGTGGAAGCGATCCGCGCCCTGCATGACAGCGGACTCAGGATCATCATGGCGACGGGCGACAACGAGCGCACAGCGAAAGCGGTGGCGGCGAAGCTCGGCATCGACGAAGTCAGGGCCGACATGCTGCCGGAAAGCAAGAAGACGCTGATCGACGAACTGCATGCGAAGGGCGCGGGCGTCGCGATGGCCGGCGACGGCGTCAACGACGCACCGGCGCTGGCGGCGGCCGATGTCGGCATCGCCATGGGAACCGGCGCCGACGTGGCGGTCGAGAGCGCCGGCATCACGCTGGTCAAGGGCGACCTCAACGGCATCGTCCGGGCGCGGCGGCTGTCGCAGGCGACGATCCGTAACATCAAGCAGAACCTGTTCTTCGCCTTCGTCTACAACGCACTCGGCGTGCCGGTAGCGGCGGGCATCCTCTACCCGATCTTCGGCACGCTGCTGTCACCGATGATCGCGGCAGCGGCAATGAGCCTTTCGTCAGTTTCCGTGATCGGAAACGCGCTGCGACTTCGTTCCTTGAAGCTTTGAGGTCAGACCATGAACATAGGAACTGCTGCAGAACAGTCCGGCCTGCCGCCAAAGACCATCCGATACTACGAAGACATCGGTCTTCTCAGGCCTGATCGCGCCGACAACGGGTACAGGGACTATTCGATGGCCGACGTGCATCGCCTGCGCTTCCTGCAGCGATCACGCAGCCTAGGCTTCTCGGTCGAGGAATGCCGCCAGCTCCTTTCGCTCTACGGCGACAAGGAGCGCGAAAGCGCGGATGTGAAGGCCATAGCGGAAGCCAAGCTCGCCGAAATCGACCGGAAACTTGCGGAACTCGCCGGGCTGCGGGACATGCTTCGGCATCTGGCCGACCATTGCAACGGCGATGACCGACCTGATTGCCCGATCATCGACGGGCTTGCTGGACACGGCACGGTTCAGTGAGGCGCGTCCCCATCATTGCAGCAGTCCTTGTCATCGCCGGGATCGCCGCCGGGACGGCGCTCCCGAAGACAGCCGTCGCCCCAGTCGTCGCCGAGCGCCAAGCGTCGATGAAGGCGATGGCGAGCGCCGCCAAGACCATCTCCGAAATTTTTGCCGGCAAGGTGGCCTACGATGCCGCAGCCTTCAAGGCGGCAACCGAAACCATTCGCCGCCGGTCCGGAAGTGCCATGGTAGACGCATTTCCAGCGGACTCGCTTGGTGAGCCCTCGGCCGCTAAGGCGGATATCGGTCAGTCCCAAGAAGAATTCGCCGCGCTCGCTCGCCATCTCGAAAGCCTGGCTGCGGCGCTGTCAGATGCGGCTGACGATGCGCCCGAAGGCATTACGGAAGCCATGAGGATGAAACCCGGAATGGCAATGGGCAGCAGCCTGCTCGGAAAACGGGCTGGCGGCGCGGCCGATTCCGATCCTTCGAAGATCCCAGCCGAACACGTATTCCATCTGATGCTGCAGAACTGCACGAACTGCCACGCCAAGTTCAGGGAGAAACGGCAGTAGGCAAGGCATCGACTTCACCCGATGCCGGACTAGGTGACATTGACGACAATCGACAGGAATCCTGCAATGTTCGTACAGCCCGTCGACTACTTCCTCGCAGTCTGGTTCGTTCTGGCGGGCCTGAGCACGGCCTATGTTGCGTGGGACCAGTTCCGCAACAACCCCGAACCCGTGGTGATGAAATGGGGTTTCATCCTGGTCACGCTTTATATGGGGCCGCTGGGGCTGCTGATCTACGTGCTGGCCGACAAGGAGCCTCGGCCAGGCGAACATGAGGCGTTCACCAAACCGCTCTGGAAGCAAGGCGTCGGCTCGACGATCCACTGCGTCGCCGGAGACGCCACCGGCATCATCCTTGCTGCGGCAATCACCGCCGCTCTCGGGCTGCCGATGTGGATCGATCTTGTTGTCGAGTACGTTGCCGGTTTCGCATTCGGCCTGTTCATCTTCCAGTCGCTGTTCATGAAATCGATGATGGGCGGCACCTACTGGGAGAATGTCCGCAAGAGCTTCATGCCGGAATTCATCAGCATGAATTTCATGATGGCGGGCATGGCGCCGATCATGAGCTTCCTGATGATGGGCAGCGACATGCGGGCCATGGAACCGACCGAGCTCCTGTTCTGGGGCGTGATGTCGTTCGGCGTGATCGTTGGATTCGTCACCGCATATCCCGCCAACGTATGGATGGTGGCCCGTGGACTGAAGCACGGGCTGATGACCGAACGCGAACCGGAGTTCGACAAGGCAAGGGAAGGCAGGCGCGAGCACGCACATAGCGGCGCGAAAGCCGGGATGGTGGGGCACCACGCTTACGCGCGCCTCGATGAACATGCCAAGCCCAGACATGCCAACCCAGGCGGCAATCCCGGGCCTGGCCATCATGGATCCGGCCATGGCTCCTCCCACGGCGATGGGGGAGGAGGGTCGCGTGGTTCTCATGGCGGTCACGACGGTATGGAACCGGATGCAACTGTGCCGCAACTCGCGGCCTTCGGCGGCGTGTCCGTACTCGCGCTGGCGCTCGGCATGATCGCTCCAGCCAATTGGGTGAACCTCGCCCTCAGCGCCCGCGACGTAGGCGGCGCCATTATGCCGCCCGGCATGATCATGGACCGCGACACGCCGGCTGCAGCGATGCTGGACATGGCCGCCGTGCATCCTCGCCTGATCACGGCCAGCCATGGCTTGGAAGTTCGCGGCGACCGGGAACTGGAAGCCAGGATGGAGAACGGGGTAAAGGTGTTCGACCTGGAAACCTCGGTCATCCGCTGGGCGATCCTGGCGGACGTGAAAGTCGACGCCTATGCGATCAACGGGCAGGTTCCCGGCCCGCGGCTGCATATCCGGCAAGGCGACCGGGTGCGCATCAATGTGACGAATCGCCTGCCGGAGAGTACGACCATCCATTGGCACGGGTTGATCCTGCCGAACGAAATGGACGGCCCGGCCGAGATCACGCAGGAGCCGATCCCGCCCGGCGGCAGCTACCGATACGAATTTACGGCAGGCCAATCGGGAACCTACTTCTATCACTCGCATGACCATGTCGATCGCCAGCAGGCGCTCGGACTCTACGGCGCACTCATCATTGATCCCGCCAATCCCCAGGACGAGATTGCGGCAGACCACGACTATGTTATCCAGCTTCAGGAATGGCTGATGCGGGAGGGCCTGACTTTTCCGTCGATGCCGATGGACGGCGGGCAGCCGAATTATTTCACCATCAACGGCCGCGCCTATCCTTCGACGGACACGATCAGGATGAAGGTCGGCGAAACTCTGAAAGTGCGCTTCATCGGCACCAATAATGGGTTTATCCACCCGATGCACATCCACGGCGGTCCATTCGAAGTTGTCGCCCGCGACGGCGAGACTATCCCGGAGTCGGCACGATTCCTTGCCGACACAGTCAACGTCGGACCAGGGCAACGCTACGATGTCGTCTGGCAGGCACGTCGGCCCGGAAAATGGCTGATCCATTGCCATATCGGGCATCATACGACCAACAACAATGTCGAAGAGAAGGGCGGTGGCGGACTGATGGTCGTAATCGATGTGCAACCCTGAAGCCCGCTCCGCAAGGCGAAACGTAGATGGATATCCTTGCCATCTACGGCGGCCTGTTTGCTATTGCCTTCGCTGCGGCGACCATCCTCCCGGCGCAGTCGGAGGCCGCCCTTGCAGGGCTCCTCGCCATGGATTCCTTCTCGCCCGCAATGCTGGTTCTTGTCGCCAGCCTGGGCAACGTCCTGGGTTCTGTGGTGAACTGGGGTCTTGGTCGAGGGATCGAACGCTTCCGGGACAGGCCCTGGTTTCCGCTGCGTCCCGCGACGCTCAACCGCGCCACGAACTGGTATCACCGCTATGGAAGATGGTCGCTCTTGTTAAGCTGGATGCCGATCGTCGGTGACCCACTGACCGTGGTCGCTGGGGCTTTGCGCGAGCCGCTATGGAGCTTCGTCGCGATCGTCGCCCTGGCGAAGGTTTCGCGTTATCTGGTTGTCGCCGGAACGGTGCTGAGTCTGAAGTGAAATCGAAATGCAGACGCGTCGCAGCAGGCAGTAGCGTTCACTTTTGGTTGCGTTGCAACAAACCTTACGCACGCGAACTTGACAAATCAGACGAACAATTGTCCCAAGGGCACGATGACGAATGTTGGTCGAATCTCGATCTTGGGAAACATACCGCTCCGAGCAATGCTGGCGGTCGTATTCTTGCTCATGTCGGCTCTTCAGCCCGGTTTGTTTGCCACAGCCAATGCCACGGGTTTTCACAGCGACGCGGGGATGAATCTCCCTGCCGAAGTCCACTCCCACGAGATGGATGGTCACGACCACGGCGTTGCAGCCGAAGACGTGGACATGTCAGAGCACGATCACGGCACCAAGAATTCCAGCGAGAAAAGCTGCGAAGTCCATTGCGCGCCGGCGCATGCCGTGCCGGTCGATTGTCCCGAGCTGCCGCGTGTTGTTTCTCGCTGCTTTGCGGCCGTCGTTACCGAAGCCTCGGCAGGCGGAGAGTATACCGCCCATATACGACCTCCCAGACGCCTGAGTTGACGCGCCTCTCTGGGGCGTTCGCCCGCAGCGTCCGGAATCCGTTCCGGCGCGGCCAAACGCATTCGTCAAGCTTCAGGTCTATAATGAAAATCGCAAGCATCGCGATACTCGCATCGCTGTTCGTTGCCGGATGCGCGACAACCACGCCGCCGGAGGTCCTTCCGGCTTTCAATCCAGCCGATCCGGTGATGGGCATCCGTGATGCGCACTACCACCCGGTCATTGTCGACTATCATCACCGGGAACCGGTCGATCCGCAAAACTGGCGGCGTCTCAATGAAGAGCGCGCTCCTGCAAATCCGGGAGCCGGATCATGAGGCGCCGGTTCCTGACTATGGCTACGGTCGCAGCCATGCCCCTGATTACGGCGGGATGCACCACCACCGCCGCGCTTGACGGTATTTCCGATCCCATGGCCGGCTTCACGACGGTCGCGGCGCGTGCCGAATCCGTAACCGGCAAGAAAACGGCGTGGCTGCAGTCCAGCGAGGAGGCGCGTGCAGTCTCCGAGCGTGTGAAGAATCTGGTCCAGAAGAAGACGATCGGTCCAGACGTTGCGGTCCAGGTTGCCCTGCTCAACAACAAGGGCCTTCAGGCCGCCTATGCCGAGATCGGCCTGTCGGCTGCAGATGTCTGGCAGGAAGCGATGCTCGTCAACCCGACGATCTCGGTCGGCATGATCGGCGTCGATCCGGTGCGGACGATTGAAGGCGCGGTGGTCAGCAACATCTTCGCGCTGGCGACCCGTGAACGGCGCGTCGCAGTCGCGGATGCGCGCTTCCGTCAGGCCCAGCTCCGCGCCGCCGAAGAAACGCTCCGGCTGGCAGCCGATACGCGGCGGGCCTGGATCAACGCTGTATCGGCCTGGGAAAGCGTTTCCTATTTGAATCAGGCGCAGGCCGCCGCGGACGCTGCTTCGGAACTCGCTCAGAAACTTGGGGAGACAGGCGCTTTCACAAAGACCGGCCAGGCCCGCGAACATGTCTTCTACGCCGAGATCGTCGGCCAGGCGGCGGAGGCGCGGCTCGCGGCCCGGACTGCCAAGGAAGAGCTCACCCGGCTGATGGGTCTATGGGGACCGGACGTCGATTACTCAGTCCCCAACATGCTTCCAGCCTTACCGAAAGGCGCCAAGGCCAAACGCGCAATAGAGGCGGAGGCGCTAAGAAATCGCGTCGACCTTGAGATCGCGAAACTTGAGCTGGAGGCGCTGGCGAAATCCTACGGTCTGACCGAGGCGACGCGCTACGTCACCGACCTTGAGCTTCTTACCGGTGTGGAAGTGGAACGCGAGGAGGCGGAAGAAGGCGGAACCGAGACGAGCACTGCGCCCATCCTGGAAGTCGAATTCGTCATCCCGATTTTCGACACCGGCAAGGCGCGCATGCGCAAGGCCGAGCTTGCCTATATGCAAGCGGCAAACCGGATGGCGGAAAAGGCGGTCAACATCCGATCCGAGGCGAGATCCGCCTATGACTCCTACCGCTCGACCTACGACATTGCCCGGCACTATCGGAACAATGTTGTGCCGCTGCGAACAAAGATCGAGGCGGAGTCGGTTCTGACCTACAACGGCATGATCACCAACACGTTCGAGCTTCTCGCGGACACCCGCGCGAAAATCAGCGCGATCATGCTGTCCCTAAACGCCAAGCGCAATTTCTGGCTGGCCGACGTCAATCTCGGAACCGCCATTCATGGTGGTGGCGGGAGTTCGCCCGAAGGCGGCGAGGCACCGGCCGCAGCCGAAGCGGGCGCCGAAGGCCACTGAACTCAAGGAGACGAGAAATGCTTTCAAGACGTCAGTTGCTGGGCGCTGGAGCCCTGCTCGCCGGGGCCACGGCATGGACCAAAACCTCGGCGATGGGCTTGCCGGATGCCGCCGTCATGGAATCGCCGGATATGCAGCCGCCGATCTTCCCGACGAGCGGGCCCGACTACCAGCCGGTGGTGACGCTCAATGGTTGGACCCTTCCGCATCGCATGAACAACGGCGTGAAGGAATTTCACCTTGTCGCCGAGCCGGTCGAGCGGGAGCTGGCGCCCGGCTCGACTGCGTATCTGTGGGGCTACAACGGTCAGTCCCCCGGTCCGACGATCGAGGCAGTGGAAGGCGACCGTGTCCGCATCTTCGTGACCAACAAGCTTCCCGAGCACACCACCATCCACTGGCACGGCATGATCCTGCCAAACGGCATGGATGGCGTGACCGGCCTTACCCAGCCCGGAATTCCGCCCGGCAAGACCTTCGTCTACGAGTTCGACCTCGTGAAGAGCGGGACCTTCATGTACCACCCGCACGCCGACGAAATGGTCCAGATGGCCATGGGCATGATGGGATTCTTCGTCATTCACCCGAAGGACCCGAAATTCATGCGAGTGGACCGCGATTTCGTGTTCCTGCTGAACGCTTTCGACATCGAACCGGGGTCGTACGTCCCGCGCATCATGGAGATGACGGACTTCAACCTCTGGGCCTGGAACAGTCGCGTCTTTCCGGGGATCAGCCACCTTCCAGTGGCGAAGAACGACCGGGTCAGAGTGCGGGTGGGCAATCTGACGATGACTAACCATCCGATCCACATGCATGGCTACGACTTCGAGGTGACCTGCACCGACGGCGGCTGGGTCCGCCCGGAGGCGCGGTGGCCCGAGGTATCGATCGACATCCCCGTCGGCGCCATGCGGGCGTACGAGTTCGAGGCCAAATACGAAGGCGACTGGGCGATTCATTGCCACAAGTCGCATCATACGATGAACGCCATGGGCCACGACGTGCCCACATTCATCGGCGTCGACAACTCGAAGGTGACCGACAAAATCCGCCGCGTCCAGCCCGAATACATGGCGATGGGTGACCGCGGCATGGCCGACATGGGCGAGATGGAGATGCCGCTTCCCGACAACACCATCCCGATGATGACCGGCTGGGGTCAGTTCGGCGCCATCGAAATGGGCGGCATGTTCTCGGTCGTGAAGGTGCGCGAAGGCCTGTCCGCGAACGATTACGCCGATCCCGGCTGGTACCAGCACCCGGAAGGAACCGTCGCCTATGAATGGACCGGGGATGTACCGGCCCCCGTGAAATCAGGCGACGCAAAAACGATGGCTCCGCAAACAGAGCACGGCGGCCACGGAAAACAGAGATGAGAAACCGAAACCCTCAACCTCAACAAAAGAGAGAATGTACAGCATGAAACGCATATTAGCAGCGGCCGTTTTGATGGCGGTCAGTTCCGGAATTGCATTCGCCACCGGCAATCATGCCGGCGGCCACGGTGAGGAGGCCGGCACCATAGCCATAGGCAAGCCGGGCAAGGCTGCCCAGGCGAAGCGCGTCGTAAACATCGCCATGTCGGAGAAGGAGGACGGCAGCATGGTTTTTGAGCCTGCCGTCCTGAAGGTCAAGGAAGGAGAGACTGTCCGCCTGAAATTCACGAACAAGGGAGAAACCGACCACGAATTCGTGATGGACACGACCGAAGGGGTCATGGAGCACAAGGTTCTCATGGAGAAGTTCCCCGAAATGGAACACTCCGATCCCAATGCCATCCGTCTAGCGCCGGGCGCCAAAGGAGAGATCATCTGGACTTTCGCCAAGGCCGGCGACTTCACCTTCGCCTGCCTTATCCCGGGTCACTACGACGCCGGCATGAAGGGTGACATCACGGTCGCCCACTGAACTCCAAATCAGAAAGGAGACAACCATGAAGCTATTGGCAAAGACAGTCTCAGCCCTGGCGCTCGCGCTCGCCATCGGCGGGAGCGCACTCGCACAGGAATACGTGAAAGGTGAGGTCGTCAAAGTCGACACCAAGCAGAAGAAGCTAACGATCAAACATGAGCCGTTGGCGAATCTCGATATGCCCGCAATGACGATGGTGTTCGTCGTCGCGGAGGACGGCATGCTAGAGAAGGTCAAGGCGGGTCAAGCGATCGAGTTCACGGCTGATCGCGTGAACGGGCGCATCACGGTCACGGAAATCAAATAGGCAAGGTGCGTGGATAGCGGGCCGTCGGAAAACGTCGGCCCGCCCTCGCGAGTGGCCGCTACGCTAATAACCAATGCCGCACTGTCGACTGCGGCACGATCGTTCCGTCGGGACGATCGATGACCCTTGTCGCCTCGAAACCAAGGACGCGGTCCCGCCGATAGCTTCACGTAGCGAACCGAGTTGAGCACTGATGACATTCAGCAATAGCGCTCTTACCGAGATCGATATTCTCATTTCGGAGGTCGAGCAGCGCAATGAGCTGCGCACCGCGCTTTGGCGGTTCGTGGCGTTGTTCGTTTTCGCGCTCTCTGTTGCGCTTGAACCGGATATCGTCAATCACGAGATCCACATTATTCTGCTGAGCGCCTATGCCGCGATCACCTTTGTAGCTGTAGGCCTGGTGATATCGAGGTTATTCCGCCCATGGCTGAACTGGATTTATGTTGCAGTAGACGCGTCGCTCGTCATTTATCTGACCGCCGAGCACCTCCTTGACCCCGCTTCTTCCTTGGTCGATGCGCTGGCCACGCCAAGCCTCGTGATCGCCTTCGTGCTTCTTTCACACGCGAGCATGCGCATGCGCGCGGGGCCGGTTGCCGCCTTTGCACTGATCGTCATTCTCGGTTCCTCGGCAGTTGTCTTGATGCCGGTTTGGGAGGACGGCTTTGGGGCGATCTTCCGCCTCTCTTCGGAAGAAATTCAGGCAGCGGGCGTTCGGCTTGCGGCTTTCACCGTCGTCGCGGCGATCCAGATCGTTCTGGTATTGGACATCCGGCGGCTGGTGCAGGAAGCGGTCGCAAGTTCGAGCGAGCGGGCGAACTTGGCCCGCTTCTTTGCTCCCGAGACGGCTGAGCGCTTGGCAATCCAGGGTGCGAATCTCGGTCTTCGCCGCCAGGAGGCGGCGATACTGTTCGTCGATATCCGAGGCTTCACGAGCCTGTCCGAGACGATGCCGCTGGAGGAGATAGCATCCCTGCTCACCGAATACAGGCGGCGGGTGACGCAGGCCGTATCGGGATGTGATGGGGTCGTGGACAAATTCATCGGCGATGGCGTCATGGCTGTATTCGGCTTTCCATTGCCGCTCTCGACCGCCGCTCTCCGAGCTTTTGAATGCGCGGTCGAGCTGTCCAACTTTCTCGATGTGTGGAGCGAGATCAGGATGCGCGACGGCGAGGAACCCCTCAGTTTCGCGATCGGCGTTCACCACGGCCACGTGATCGGAGGCGTCATACCTGGAGAACATCATAGCGAATACACCGTTATCGGCGATTCGGTGAACCTCGCCGCCAGGCTTCAGGCGATGTGCAAGCTTACGGACGCCCGCATCGTCATCTCGGACGAACTCGCCTGCAAACTGCCGCGGCATTGGAGGACGCCTGAGTGGCAAACGCTGAGGGCTGCAACCGTTCCGGGCCGATCTGAAACCGTCGACGTCCATCTCCTGCCGATGCAGGGGGCAGGGATACAAAGTTATCAACCACAGGATCCGGATCGGAACGCTTCACGGCCAAACCCAGGCGCAGCGAGCCGTGCGGCCCGTCACAACGGCGATCAGGCCAAGACCTGGTCGGCCACATCAAGGGGATAAGCCGCTGTCGTTAGTCGGAGATCGGACGATCGGGTGACCTCACATCGCGGGTATCAAGACGAGGGGACCGCACAAAATGTCATCCAGAGGCTTTCTTTCCAGTCATCGTGTGCGGAGCGGTTGAGAGGAAGAGCCATGGGATACTTTCGCGCGCCCACACCCACATAGGCGGGATAATTACAGCGAACGCGCGCACGATGCTTTCCGGTGTCTTCATACCTGACAGCGCCACTCACGTCCGTCTCGGCCAAGCCAATAGCGACGTCAAAATCATAGTCGCTATTCTGTGAGACACTATTGCTCAGCACGCTAAGCTGGACCGACGTCGCATCAGGAAAATTGGCAGTGTAGAAGATTAGCTGCTCCGCCGCCATCAAGGGCGTAGCCACCAACACGCCGGCAAAAAATGCAATGGCGCGCATCTCCTCCTCCCGAGGAACGAAGGCGAGAGTATCACCACTCGCATCGATATTCGAATCGAATCTCTGCTCCCGGTCGCGGGCCATGCGACGCTGATTGCTTGTACGTCATATGCCGTCAGGCCGTGCAGGCGACGCGTGTGCACGGTTTCACAAGAAGGTCACAAATCCCGGAAACACTATCGCGCGATGGCTGCCCATGCCAAAGTGTGACTAATGACGAATTCGTTCGGCTTCGGAAGGATGCTGTTGCTGCTGGTCGTACTCGGCCTGGCCTTTGCACCTTTGGGAGCTTCACCCTCGAGTGCTGCTGTCGCCGGGTCGGCTTTGTCCATGCAGGACGACATGCCATGCTGCCCGGACGGCAGGCCAATGGTGCCGGACTGCGGCAAGGATTGCCCGCTGGCCGTTCTGTGCGTGTTGGGGGTGGTCACCGCCCCGCTTCCCGAAACGTTCTCCTTTCTTCTCCCTGCGCCGGTCGGAGACGATTTCCTGAACGGCAGAGACGTGTTCCTGCCCTCGCTCGTCGGGGAACCGCCCCCGAGACCTCCCAAAGTCTGACTGGCAAATAGGCGCGTTTAGCGCCGGAAACCCGCGCGACGAATGCTGCGCGGGTCGTTTGTATGGCGTTTGTCATGCCCCCGCCGTGCGCAAGCGCGGAACACTGTCAGTCGGAAACACTGATCATGAAATCGAAATTTTTCCCACGCGCCACGGTGCTGGCGCTCGCGTCCTGCATCGTAGCTTTCCAGGCGGCCAAAGCAGCGCAAGAGGACTACGAATTCCAGCTCGTTAAGAACGAGATCAAGGAAGGGAACGGTGCCGTCGTCGCCGTCAGGCTCCTCGACAAGAGGACAGGCGCGCCGGTGAATAACGCCGTCGTATTCGCCACCAGAATGGACATGGCTCCGGACGGAATGGAGGCGATGACTGCGCCCGTCGAGGTGCTGCCATCCGAGGAGCCCGGCATCTATCGCTTCAAGACCAACCTCATCATGGCCGGAGGCTGGCGCTTCTCCATTGCGGCGAAGGTCCAGGGCGAGACCGAAACGGTCGAGCGCCGCCTGGAATTCAAGGCCGTCCAATGAAAAGGTTCGGCTCATTCCTAACGCTTGTCATATTGGCGGCCGGGGCGGGCGCAGGCGGATACTCGGCCGGACAGCACGATCTGTCCGTCTCGGACGTCGTGCAAATGATCGAGACGAACATCGGGCGCCCGCTCAGCGCGGAACCGATGACGACGACTGCCGATCCGGTTCCCTTTGGTCCCATCATTTACTACCGCCATCCCGATGGAGATCCAGCCTATTCGTCGATGCCGAAGCGCACCGAGGACGGCCGGGACTTCGTCGCGATCCTGGCGAGCGAAGACGTTAGCTTCGAGGTTCGCCCTGAGGTCAAAGCAGCCGGCGGTGAAGCGACGGGGCCGAGCGGCCGGAAGGTTCTCTACTACCGCAATCCCATGGGCCTGCCGGACACGTCTCCTGTGCCGAAGAAGGATTCCATGGGGATGGACTACATTCCCGTCTTCGAAGGCGAAGCGGATGACGGGCCGACCGTCAAGGTCTCGGCAGGAAGGCTGCAACGGACAGGCGTGAAGACAGCGCTGGCCACCAGAGGCGCGATCAAACGTCCGGTCCGGGTTCCCGGCACAGTCACGCTGGACGAGCGCCGCGTAAGCGTCGTCTCGACTCGCACCGAGGCTTTCCTTGAGGAAGTAGCTGATGTGACGACTGGAACGGCGATTGAAAAAGGCCAGCCGCTGGTGCGGTTCTACGCCAAGGAGATCACCGCGGCAGGCGCGCTTTATGCCGCCGACCTGAAGGGGGGCGCGCGTGGAGGCGCGGCCGCAGGCAGCCTACAGCGTCTGGAAAACCTCGGCGTTCCTGCGGAAGCGATTGCTGCGATCGAGAAGACGAAGAAGGTGCCGATCTCGGTCACGCTGATGTCGCCCCGCAGCGGCGTTGTCCTGGAGCGCATGGCCGTCGACGGCATGATGGCGGAGGCGGGCCAGACCCTGTTCCGGATCGCCGATGTTTCGACCCTCTGGGTAATGGCCGATGTGCCGGAATACGAGTTGAGTTCGGTTCGTATCGGGGATAAGGCGACCGTCCGCATCCGCAGCCTTCCGGGCAAGGTGTTCGAAGGCAAGGTCGGCCTGATCTACCCTGAAATCCAGGGGCAGACCCGGACCGCGAGAATCCGCATCGAACTCCCCAATCCCGAGGGGCTGCTGCTTGCCAACATGTATGCCGAGGTGGCGATCGCGACGGGCGGCACTGATCCTGTCGTGGCCGTGCCCGACAGCGCCGTCATCGACACGGGGGACCGCCAGGTTGTGATCGTCGACAAGGGCGAAGGCAGCTTTGAGCCGCGCGACGTGAAGATCGGCATGCGAGGCGACGGTATGGCCGAGATCATGGAGGGCCTTGCCGAAGGCGAAAAGGTCGTTGTCTCGGCTAACTTCCTGATCGACGCCGAAAGCAACCTGAAGGCCGCGCTCAGCGCGCTGACGCCTGCGGGGGCGCAGCCATGATCGCAAAGCTCATTGCCTGGTCGGCCCGAAATCTGATCCTCGTATTCTTCGCGACCGCATTTGCCGCTGCCGCGGGGGTCTATGCGGTCAAGACCTTGCCGCTGGATGCCATACCGGACCTCTCCGACGTCCAGGTCATCGTGTTCACCGATTATCCGGGCCAGGCCCCGCAGGTCGTCGAGGACCAGGTCACCTATCCGCTGACGACCTCTATGCTGACCGTGCCACGGTCGAAGGTAGTGCGCGGTTTCTCCTTCTTCGGCGTATCCTTCGTCTACGTGATCTTCGAGGACGGCACCGATCCCTATTGGGCGCGGAGCCGGGTGCTCGAATATCTGAACGCGGCCGCCAGCCGTCTGCCCGACGGCGTTTCCCCGGCGCTCGGACCGGACGCGACAGGCGTCGGCTGGGTTTACCAGTACGCGGTCGTTGCCAAGGAATTGTCCCTCGCGGAACTACGGTCCGTGCAGGATTGGGTCGTGCGTTTTGCCGTCTCGAAGGCAGAAGGGGTGTCCGAGGTCGCGAGCGTCGGCGGTTTCGTGAAGCAGTACTCGATCGTAGTCGATCCGTCGCGGATGCGCGCTCAGGGCGTGACGCTTTCGGAAATCGGCGAAGCGGTTCGCACCAGCAACATGGACACGGGCGGCCGCACGGTCGAGATCTCCGAGTTCGAATTCATGGTGCGCGGACGCGGCTACCTGAAGAGTGTGTCCGACATCGAAAGCATCGCGTTGAAGTCGGTCAGCGGCGTGCCGCTCAGGCTCGGCGACGTCGCCAAGGTCGAGATTGTGCCTGACGAGCGCCGCGGCATCGCCGAACTGAACGGCGAGGGCGAGGTCGCGAGCGGCATCGTGCTGCAGCGCGTAGGCGCGAACGCGCTGACCGTCATCGAGAACGCCAAGGAAAGTCTCGCTGAGATCGAAAGGAGCCTGCCTGAGGGTACCGAGATCGTGCCCGTCTACGATCGTTCAAAGCTCATCGAGGCTGCGATCGAGACTCTGAAGTCGACGCTGGTCGAGGAGAGCATCGTGGTAGCCCTCGTCACCATCGTGTTCCTGCTTCATGTGAGGAGCGCATTGGTGGCCATCATCATGCTGCCCGTCGGCATCCTGATGGCTTTTGCCGCTATGAAGCTGCTTGGCCTCGGCTCCAACATCATGAGCCTCGGTGGCATCGCTATCGCCATCGGGGCGATGATCGACGCGGCCATCGTCATGATCGAGAACGCGCACAAGCACCTGGAACGGGCGCCTCCGGGCAAGCCCCGCATCGAGGTTTTGATCAAGGCAGCAGCCGAGGTCGGGCCAGCGCTGTTCTTCAGCCTGCTCATCATCACGGTCTCGTTCCTGCCGATATTCACGCTGGAAAGCCAGGAAGGCCGCCTGTTCGGTCCGCTCGCCTTCACCAAAACCTTCGCCATGGCGGCGGCGGCGCTGCTCTCGGTGACACTGGTGCCTGCCCTAATGGTGATGCTCGTGCGCGGCCGCATCGTGCCGGAGCACAGAAACCCGCTCAACAGGCTGCTTATCGGCCTCTATCGGCCCGTTATCGCCGGGGTGCTGAAGGCGAAGACCTTCACGATCCTGCTCGCAATCGCCGCCTTAGCCGTCACGGTTTGGCCGGCGCGCCAGCTCGGCAGCGAGTTCATGCCGAACCTCAACGAGGGAACGCTGATGTACATGCCGACAACGCTGCCAGGCCTGTCCGTCACGAAAGCCGCGGAACTGATGCAGATGCAGGACCGGATCATAAAATCGTTCCCGGAAGTAGAGTCTGTCTTCGGCAAGGCGGGCCGGGCGCAGACCGCCCTGCGCCGACCGAGATGTTCGAGACCATCATCAATCTCAAGCCGAAATCGGAGTGGCGGCCGGGAGTCACGTCGGAAAGTCTCAAGACCGAGATGGATGCCGCGCTGCAGTTTCCGGGCGTTTCGAACGCGTGGACGATGCCGATCCGCGCCCGCATCGACATGCTGTCGACGGGCATACGCACGCCCGTCGGGGTCAAGGTCTACGGCACCGACCTCGGCGAGATGGAAAATGTCGCGCGCCAGATCGAGGCCGTGCTGCGAGCCGTGCCTGGCACATCCAGCGCATACGCCGAGCGGGTGATTGGCGGCTATTATCTTGACATCATCCCTGACCGGGTTGCCTTGGGCCGCTACGGCCTGTCGATCGGCGACGTGCAGGATGTAATCTCCATGGCGCTCGGCGCGAAGGTCATCACATCCACGGTCGAGGGCCGCGAACGTTATGGCGTCGCCATCCGCTATCCGCGCGCGCTTAGAAGCGATCCCGGGGCGATCGCGCGCGAGGTGCAGATCGCACTGCCTGGCGGCGGCTTCGTGCCTCTCGGAGAAGTGGCCAAGGTCGAACTCACGCGCGGCGCGACCTCAATCCGCACCGAGAACGGACAACTTGCGGTCTACATCTTCGTCGACATCGCCGGCCGCGATCTCGGCGGCTATGTCAGCGCGGCGCAACAGGCGGTCGCCGCCGAGGTGAAGCTGCCGCCGGGTTATTCGGTCGCCTGGAGCGGGCAGTTCGAGTATCTCGAACGTGCCCAGGCGCGGCTGAAGATCGTCGTGCCGCTAACGCTCGCGCTCATCTTCCTTCTGCTTTACCTCAACTTCCGCGCGCTAACCGAGACGCTGATCGTCATGCTGTCGCTGCCTTTCGCAATCGTCGGCGGCATTTGGATGATGTGGTGGTTGGGCTTCAACATGTCGGTCGCGGTCGCGGTGGGCTTCATTGCGCTCGCCGGCGTGGCCGCCGAAACCGGGGTCATCATGCTGATCTATCTCGACAACGCGTGGAGCGAAGTGAGGGCCAAATGTGCGGCCGAGAAGCGGAGTTTGACCAGGATGGACCTTAACGAGGCGATCATGTTCGGCGCCGTCGAGCGCGTACGCCCGAAGATGATGACCGTCGTTGCCATCATGGCGGGCTTGCTGCCCATCCTATGGAGCACAGGCTCCGGATCTGAGGTCATGCAGCGGATAGCCGTGCCCATGATTGGCGGCATGATTTCTTCAACGATCCTGACGCTCGTCGTTATTCCGGCCGTCTACGGCGTCGTCAAGGGCTGGCGGTTGCCGAGCCGGAGTGCGGTCGAGGAGCCAAGAGCAGACGCGCGGCTGAAGCTGGCCGCGGAATAGGAGCGAAAAATGATGGATCAGATGATGTCGGGCGGCATGTGGGGCATGGGCGTGGCCGGCTTCATCCTCCTCGCTCTGGTCGTGCTGGTGATCGCTGCCTTGGTAAAGTTCGTGTTCTTCAGATGACAATCGCAGTAGCGAGGGCGCGCGGTCTGAACCGTGCGCCCTCAGCGAGGCTTCTAGGCCGCCATTTTCCGGCAGCTCTCTGCGCAGCGACGGCAGGTCTCGACGCATTCCTGCATGTCGCCAACGCGCTCGCAATCATCCGCACATTCGTTGCAGATCTCGGCGCATTCGCCACAAGTATGCTTGTGGTGCTCGGAACCGATGAGCATGAAATGCGCCGACGTCCGGCAGATTTCGGCGCACGCCATCATCAATGTGAAGTGTTGTTTTTCGGTGTGTTGGCCGCCCAGTTCCAGGCAGTGTCCCATCGCGGTCGAAAGGCACACTGAATAACAGTGCAGGCATTCGTCGATGCAGCTTTTCATTTCGGGGCTAAGGTGATGCATGGGAGCGTCCTTTGTTCGGGTCGAGGAGCGCCCTACGACCCCTCCTGACGATCACTTTGCGTTGGCATCAAGCCACTGCTTGAACTCGCCGATTTCCTTGGTCTGAGCGTCGATGATCGTCTGAGCCATCTTCTTGGCTTCGTCATTGTCGCCGTATTTCAACTCGACTTCGGCCATGTCGATCGCGCCCTGGTGATGCGCGATCATCCCGCAAGCAAAGGCGACATCAGGGTCTTTGGCCATCATGCCTTGCATCATGGCAGGATGCATCTTCATCATCGCCGCCATATTGGCCTTCTGCGCTTCATCCATGCCCGAAATGTCCATGCCGGCCATTCCTGACATGGTGTGCCCGGCTGATGCGCCTTCAGCCTGACCGCATTGCTCCGGCAGGGGCGTTGGAGCCATAGGCTGGTCAGAGGATTGCTGAGGGAACGCCGCCGAGGCGAAACCCGAGAGCAGCAGTGCCGTGGCGATCGTGAGTTTGGTTTTGGTCATGATTTGTCTCCTGAATGCTTGAACTATGACGCGCGGTGCCAAAGGTCTCGCCCAGGCGCCGGCTCGTGGCATGAATTCGCTTATGGTTTTGGAGGTCGGTCCAACCGGTCAGGGATCCGCGAGTTGGGCGGACGGGCCGTTTCGACACGGACAGGAGATTTCAGCGTGGCACTCGGCAGAGTCGCCGGCGAAGCTGCGAAACCGCCCATGCAATGGAGCGCCGAACAGCAATGTGCGACGCGCTGGCCGGTATTCATGCGTGGGTCAGCGGCACCCGCCTCGCTTCCCTGCGCAATCGTCTGCTGTACCTGCAATACCGTGCTGGGAGGATGATCGTGGTTCAGCGCGTTGGCGGGTCGCGCTCCGGACAGAAGCAAACCTGCAGCAAAGCAGATAAAAAAGGCTACGTTCGCCCACCGAAGAACTTGCAGGGGTGCAACGATTGACATGCTGCGTAACGGAAGCGCGGAAACTTTGTTCCGATACGGCGGGGGCGCTGGGCTGCATCTATGGCCGCGGGGCCATGGACCCTTCATGCTGCTTGCGCCACCCGTAGCGGGTCAAACCGCGTGGTTTATAGAGCGACAGCACCACTGGCACGAGCAGCACCAGCAGCCCGCCAGCTGCGTGGATCACAGGTGACATCCTCAGCCCCCGAAGATCCGCGTTGGATAACATCGTCTCCGCGGAGACGTCTGCTAAATAGCCAATTAGCTCCAGCTGAAGCAGCAGCACGGTGGTGACAAGCACGTTCAGAAAAAGTTTCGTCACGACCCAGTAGTGCCGGAACAGGCCCCAATTGGTGCCAAGCGACTGCACAAGCCCGGTCACCAATGATGCAAAAACTAACGGAACAATGACGTACAAGGCGATCAACTCCATCGCGAGATAGGCGGCGCGGGCCACCTGCGAATCTGCGCTGTTCAGTCCGGCGACGGCCAGAGCCAGGAAGCCGGCGACCGCACCGAGAGTGCCGACCGAGGACGCGACATGCGCAGTCAGCGCAAATTTGCGGAGGCCGGGCGTCATTATCATGGCTGTTGTGTGCCAGGCTCTGTAACGCTGGAGGACGGCAGGTGCCGACCCGGACCGTGGGGTCCGCCGATGCCGGTGAAGAGTGCTGCGATAACCAGCAGGGCCAGGATGATTGCGATGATCCCCGTAGTCTTCACCCAGCGGGGTGCGCCGGGGTAGGGAGGCGGGTTGGCCATATGCGTCTCCTGGTCGCAAGCGGAGTCGAATTTCATGACTGCGAAACTTTATCGAGACAGTATGTCGATATCAAGTCTTGATGTCCCGTATCTCGACAGCGCCGCTACGTCACGTATATTGGGGCGGTGCCGAAGCTGTGGAACGAAACCATCGATGCGCATCGCCGCGCGGTGCGCGACGCGACCCTGGACGCCACCGCGGCGCTGGTGGCCGAGCACGGTTTGCTATCGGTGACGATGGCGAAAATCGCCGAGGAGACTGGAATAGGCCGCGCGACGCTGTACAAATATTTCCCGGACGTCGAAGCGATCCTCGTCGCTTGGCATGAACGTCAGGTGGCCGGTCACCTCGAACATCTCATCGCGATCCGGGACCGGGCTGGCGACGCCGGCGAGCGGCTCGAAGCTGTGCTGGAAGCCTATGCGTTCATTTCACACGAGCATCACGGCACCGAACTCGCGGCACGCCTGCATCGAGGCGAACACGTCGTCAAGGCGCAGCATCATCTCCACCACCTCATCCGCGATCTGCTGGCCGAGGGTGCAGCGACGGGCGATCTCCGAAACGACGTCGCGCCTGACGAACTCGCGAGCTATTGCCTCCACGCTCTCACGGCAGGCAGCAGCCTGACATCCAAGGCCGCGGTTCGCCGGCTTGTTGCGGTTACTCTGGCCGGATTGCGGTCTGGAGGCGCACCCGCGTCAGCGCACCCGAGACGTTGACCCAGGTGTTCTGTGGTTGCGATCGAGAGTTTGTTGCTGCTGCCCGCGCTGCGATCCACTCGGTGAGCAATGACCAGAAACCGAAGCGCCGCGTCTCCTGTGGGCTTGGAGTCAAAACCAGATGAGCAAAACCGCGCAATCCATTGTCGTGACCATGGGCGAACCCGCGGGGATAGGGGCCGAGATCACGCTTGGCGCATGGTTGCGTCTTCGGGAAACCGATTGCGCCTTTTATCTCCTGCATGATCCCACTCACGTCGCCGAACTCGCGCAGGCACTGTCTTTGCATGTTCCGATAAAAGTCATTTCGCATCCAAGCGAGGCGCGCGATGCCTTCAGGGACGCGCTGCCCGTCATGCCCGCCCATCTCTCGGCGCCCATCCGGATGGGCCAGCCGGATTCCCGCAACGCTGCAGCGGCAATTGATGCTATCCGCCGCGCCGTCGAGCTGACAACAACAGGCCAGGCGTCCGCTCTCGTGACGAACCCTATCCAGAAGTCGGTTCTGTACGAAAGCGGTTTTCCCTTTCCAGGACACACGGAATTTCTCGAGGAACTCAGCGGCGCCGGTTATCGCGCAACCATGATGCTCGCCGGCGACGAACTGAAGGTCGTCCCGGTCTCGATACATGAGGCGCTGGCCGCAGCTGTGAATGGACTATCGACGCAGAAAATCGTGGATGTCGCGCAGGCTGCCGCCTCGGGATTGAGCCGAGATTTCGGAATCCGGAATCCACGTCTGGCGATCGCCGGGCTCAATCCGCATGCGGGCGAGGGCGGCAGCATGGGCCGCGAAGAAATCGAGACGATCGCCCCGGCAATCGAAATTCTAAAGCGGGAAGGGATCGATGCCTCGGGACCATATCCACCTGACACGATGTTCACGCCGCGTGCCCGCCAAACTTACGACGCGGCAATCTGCATGTATCACGATCAGGCATTGATCCCGCTGAAGACGCTGGACGTCGATGGAGGAGTGAACATCACCCTGGGCTTGCCATTCGTGCGCACGTCGCCGGACCATGGCACGGCGCTGGACGTCGCCGGGCGCGGGCTAGCGGATCCGGGCAGCCTCATCTCCGCGATCAGGATGGCCGCCAGGATCGCGGGAGCACCGTTCTCGGGGCTCGGGCCGCGCAGACGCATCCGATACACTGCAATCCCGGTCATGATATCATACGCACAATGGCAGCGGCCGACGCTGGAAGTGATCAGATGAATCGATCTTTGGTAATGTTCGCCGTAAGCCTGATATCCATCTTTGGGTTTGCGGCCGCCTCGACAGGATCGGCGGCAGCGGCCGAGGCGGTCTCGGTTTCGCAGTTGAAGGAGCGCACCCACATCCATGGGCTGGCCGTCGACAGAGAAGATTCGCAAAAACTCCTGATAGCGACCCACCACGGACTCTTCCGCGCCGGGCCGGACGGAAAGGCAGAGCTCATTTCGCCCGTGCAGGATTTCATGGGATTCACGCCGGATCCATCCGACCCGAAGTCGCTTTACGCCAGCGGCCACCCGGCAGGCGGCGGCAATCTCGGATTCATCGCCTCGACCGACAACGGCGCGACATGGACGCAAGTCGCGCCGGGAGCAGACGGCCCGGTGGACTTCCACCAGATGACGGTCAGCTCGGCCGATCCCCGGGTTCTCTACGGCGCCTATGGCGCGCTTCAAATGAGCCGCGATGCCGGAAAGACATGGTCGGTGGTCGGACCGCTGCCGGAAAAGCTGATCGACCTCGCCGCATCGGCGAAGAACGCCGAGACGCTCTACGCCGCCACGGAAGGAGGCCTGTTGGTCAGCAGGGACGGAGGCCAGCGCTGGGAAACGGTCGTCGATGGCGCGCCAGTCAGTCTGATCGAGGTGACAGCCGACGGTTCTCTCCACGCGTTTGTGCTCGGTCAAGGTCTTGTGCGGGCCGCGGAGGCCGACATGGTCTTCAAAACGACATCCGCGTCCTGGGGCGACCAGATCCTGCTGCACATGGCGGTCGATCCGGCCGAAAGCAACCGAATGTTCGTCGCCTCGCATCAAGGCGATATCTTCGCCAGCACCGACGGCGGCACCAATTGGGCCGCGTTCGGCCAATGACGTCATCGTGGCAATGGATCGCCGTTTAGCCGCAAGGTTCGCTCTTGCCGCGGCGGTTGCCGCTACATCGGCGATTGCAGCGTTCGGCGGGTATATGTTCCTTGTCGGCACTTCGAGCGCACTTCTCGAGCCTGATGATCCCCAGCTCGTCGCGCACGGCGAGGCGATTTACATGGAGCATTGTGCCTCCTGCCACGGCCGTAACCTTGAAGGACAGCCGGACTGGCAGACGCAGGACAAGGAAGGATTTCTCCCCGCGCCGCCGCATGACGAGAGCGGGCACACCTGGCACCATCCGGACACGTTGCTGTTCAAGATAACGAAACTTGGCATTGCCCAGGCCGCCAATCTCAAGGACTACAAGACCAGGATGCCCGCGTTCCGGGAGACGCTGAGCGACGACGACATCGTCGCGGCTCTGTCCTACATCAAGTCGCGTTGGCCGGAAGACATGCGTCGGCGACACGATCAACTGAATCGCGCTTACGAACACCGAGCCTCTTCAGCGAGATGAGCCGCAACATGCCGGCGACGCGCCAGCTCGCGGTAAAACGCCTCCGGCGTCACGCCGATCTCGGAGGCGGCCTGATACCAGCGTCCTTTCGGGGGCAACTTGCCGCCGTTGAATGCCATCCAGGCATCCAATCTCGCTGCAACCGATTTCAGTGACAGGATCTCGGCGCGGGTCCGCGTCCGCTGCACCTCGCCTGCCAGATGGCGCATCAGTGCAGAAGCCAGATCGAGATCGCTTTCAATGGCCGCCTTGGCCTTCGTCATCGGCACGGCCCGGACCGCCGATTCCTCGGCTGCGAGGGCATCGCAATGATATCGGTCAGCGAACAACGAAGCCTCGGCGACAATCGAACCGGAGCCGGCACGCTGGAGCGTCAGCTGGAGTCCGTTAGGAAGCGCCCGGACAAGGCGCAGTTCGCCCGCAACGACCAGGAAGAGCGACCGGACCGGGTCATCAGTTCGGAAGAGGACGTTGCCCGCGTCGACGCGCTGCTCGCGCTCCGCCAGCGTCAGGAAATATTCGAATAACGGACTCGACATGATTGCGATCATGTTTCCAGTTCGACAGCCGTGTCAAACGTCGCAGGACCGAGACCATGGAGATCTACCGATGAACCGCATGTTTTCTGCATTGCTTTTGCTGGTGCTCCTTGCGACCGTGCCGGCCGCCGCTCAGAACCATAGTCTCCATGGTGCGGCAGAACAGGCTGACCCGCCTTCGCCATATTCGGGTAGGGAAACGCGTAGCGTAAAAGCGCTGTCAGATGAGCAGATCGCCGACCTTGAGGCGGGCCGCGGGATGGGCTTGGCGCTAGCGGCCGAACTCAACGGATATCCGGGTCCGTCACATGTGCTCGAGCTCGCCGAAGCTCTCGGCCTTACCAGCAAACAAACGGCGCGGAGCAAGGAACTGTTTGGCCAAATGAAGGCGGAGACCATTCCGCTGGGAAAGCGGCTCATCAAGGAGGAAACCGAACTGGACCACCTGTTTGCCGAAAGGACGATTACGGCGACCCGCCTCACCGAAAAGGTAAAAAGCATCGCCGAGGTGCAAGGCGCTCTACGGGCCACCCACCTGCGCTACCATCTCGATATGGTCGAGATACTTACTCCCGGGCAGATCCGCCGATATTCTCAACTTCGCGGATATGCTGGAAGCGCAAATTGAACAGGCACATCGCTTCGGTCTCACATCGTTTGGGACGGACCGAACTCGCGGCGCGCCTGCATCGAGGCGAGCACGTCGCCCGGGCGCAGCAGGGGCTCAGCCACCTCATCCGCGACCTGTTAACCGAAGGTGTAAGGATTGGTGACATCCGGGATGATATCGCGCCCGGCGAGCTTGCAAACTTTTGCCTCCACGCCTCGCAGCGGCCAGCAGCCTGCCATCCAAAGCAGCCGTCCGCCGGCTCGTTGCGGTCACACTGGCCGGGTTGCGGCCTCTACGCGCCAACCGCAGGTGAGCGTGGGGGGCGTCATCACATTGCTTCACGCCGCGCACTCCATGCAGACCATACGCAAAGGGACTTGCGTAGGAGTTAGCTAATGCAGGATCTGGGCCAGAAATAGCTTGCTGCGCTCGTGGTGCGGGCTCGAGAAGAACTCGGCCGGCGTGTTGACCTCGACGATTTCACCCTGGTCCATGAAGACGACACGGTCGGCCACCTGTCGGGCGAAGCCCATCTCGTGGCTGACACACAGCATGGTCATGCCCTCTTCGGCCAGCGAAATCATGGTGTCGAGCACTTCCTTGACCATTTCCGGGTCGAGCGCCGAAGTGGGCTCGTCGAACAGCATGATCTTCGGGTTCATGCAAAGCGAGCGCGCGATAGCCACCCGCTGCTGCTGGCCGCCTGAAAGCTGCCCGGGATATTTGTGCGCCTGATCCGTGATCTTCACGCGATCGAGATAGTGCATGGCGACCTGCTCGGCTTCCTTGCGCCGCATCTTGCGCACCCAGATCGGCGCCAGCGTCAGGTTTTCCACAATGGTCAGGTGCGGGAACAGATTGAAGTGCTGGAACGCCATGCCGACGTCGCGGCGGATTTCATCGATCTTCTTCAGGTCGCCGGTCAGTTCAATACCGTCCACGATGATGCGGCCCTGCTGGTGCTCTTCCAATCTGTTGATGCAGCGGATCATGGTCGATTTGCCCGA
Source organism: Mesorhizobium sp. WSM2561 (assembly GCF_000513915.1). Classification (NCBI taxonomy): domain Bacteria; kingdom Pseudomonadati; phylum Pseudomonadota; class Alphaproteobacteria; order Hyphomicrobiales; family Phyllobacteriaceae; genus Mesorhizobium; species Mesorhizobium sp. WSM2561. The sequence goes on along the minus strand of NZ_AZUX01000003.1, from coordinate 132,505 downwards.
ACCAGAAGGTCCGCAGATCACCAGTCTTTCACCGCGTTGGATGGTGAGATCGATATTTTTTAATACGTGGAAGGCCCCGTACCACTTGTTTACGCCGACCATCTCGACGGCGGCGGGATCGTTTGTCATCGGCAGGGATGGAACGTGCCGGATGGCAGAAACAGAAGTCGACATTGCAGCATTCCTAGTGAGCGGCCGGGCCCCGCCGCTCCAGGAAATCGGCGAAGCGGGCGAAGGAGAAGGACAGCGCAAAGAAGATCGCGCCAATGAAGAGAAAGGTCTCGGCGGCTGGCGACGGCCATTCGGGGTCGGCCAGTGCAGCCTTGCCTGAACTGATCAGGTCGAACAGCCCAATGACCAGGACAAGGCTCGTATTCTTGATCATAACGATGATGGTGTTGGCGAGCGCAGGGATCACCACCCGGATGGCTTGCGGCAGGATGACGAGACGTTGTGTGCGCCAAAAGGGCAGGCCGAGCGACGCTGCCGCCTCATACTGCCCCTTCGGGATGGCCTGCAGGCCGCCGCGGATCACTTCGGCGAGATAGGCAGCCGCGAAGATGGTGAGCGCGACAAGCGCACGCACGAATTTGTCGGGCAGCAGCGCCTCGGGCAAGAACAGCGGCATCATGATCGACGCCACGAACAGGATGGACAGCAATGGCAGTCCACGCACGGATTCGATCAGCACCACCGCACCGACCCGGACGGCCGGCAGGGTCGAGCGCCTTGCCAGCGCGAGCAGGATGCCGACCGGAAAGGCGATGCCGATGGCGACGACGGTCAAGATCAGCGTCACCGGCAGGCCACCCCAGGATGAAGTCGGCACTTCGGCCAGTCCGAAGCCTCCCCCCATCAGCCAGAAGATCAAAGCGAACGCCGCCACCCAGAGCGCCAGCAGTCGTGACGTCCAGCTCGCCGGACGCACCGACCAGCCGAGCAGCGCCAGAATGAGCAGGCAAACAATGGCTGGTCGCCAGCGTTCGTCGAACGGATAGATGCCGAACAGAAGTTGGCCGGATTTGGCATAAATGAAGCTCCAGCAGGCGCCAGTGGCTGCTCGGCAGGCATTCGGGTCGGGGTCGAAGAGCACCGCATCGATCACCAGCCAGCGCAGCATGGGCGGCACGGTGACGAACAGCAGCGCGGCGAACAACAGCGTGAGCGCGGCGTTGAGCGGTGTGCCGAACAGCAGCTTGGCGAGGCGCCGCAGGCCGGCGAACCGGAAATGGTCCGGCGTTGCCTCGGAGGACATGGGAAGAGACATGGCCATTGTCACCGCTCCACGATGGCGATGCGGCGGTTGTACCAGTTGGCCGCGCTCGACAGGGTAAGATTGAGGGCGAGATAAGCGCCGAGGATGATGAAGACGCCTTCGATCGAGTGGCTGGACTTGCTGATGATGGTATTCATCACCGCGAGGAAGTCCGGGTAGCCGACGGCGATCGCCAGCGTCGAATTCTTGACGACATTGATGTACTGGCTGTTGAGCGGCGGGACGATCACCCGCAGCATCTGCGGGATGACGACCAGCCGCAGGATCTTGCCACGTGACAGGCCGAGCGAATGGCCGGCGTCCCACTGGCCACGACCGACCGACAAAACACCGCCGCGTACGATCTCGGCCACGAAACCGGTGGTGTAGATCGTGAGGCCGATGAGGATGGTGCTGAGCTCGGGCGTCAGTTCACTGCCGCCCCGGAAGTTCGAACCCGTGAAGAGCGGGAAATCGACGGCGAAGCGAATATCGGCGAGCCCCAGTCCCACGACGCCGGCAGCCAGGATCGCCGGCACAACCATTGGGGGCAAGCGACCAGTCCGGCCAAAACCGTAGCTGAGCGTGGCGAGCGTCAGCGCGAGCAGGAGGATCAGTGCGCCTGTCATGCCGATGTCGATGCTGAAGGCGGGCACGACGAAGCCGCGCATGGATGCGTAAACACCGGGCAGCGGATTCAGCGCTTCGCCGACCGGCGGCAGCACCTTCCACCACAACGAATAGAGGAAGATCAGAAGGACGATCGGCGGTGAGTTGCGAGCTATTTCAACCCAGACCCGGCAGGTGCCCGCTGCCAGGGGGTTGCTGCTCAGCCGGGTGATGCCGACGACGAGGCCAAGGACGGAGGAGAAGAAGATAACAAGAGCGGAAATGAAGACCGTGTTGGCCAGCCCGACAACGATCGCCCAATAGTAGGGATCGCGCGATTTATAGGTGAGGATGGCCTCGGAAATAATGATCCTGGACGGCATCGTCAGGAAATCGAAGCCAATCGGGATACCGCGGGCCCTTAGATTGGCGAAGGTGGTGGAGACCAGCAGTGCAGCGAAAGCGATGACGACCGTCACCAACACGCCTTGAATGATGATCGATCTGGTCTTGGCTTCGGTTAGCATACCGGCCTCGGTTCATCAGTTGAAGGGAAGGGCGCGCGCTCGGCACGCCCCGACCAAGGCTCAATCCCATGGGAAGGGATAGTTGAGACCGCCGTCTTTCCACAGCGCATTCATGCCGCGTTCGACCTTGAGCTTGCTGTCCTTGCCCAGGTTCCGGTCCCAGATTTCGGCGTAGTTGCCCATCTGCTTTATGACGTTGTAGGCCCATTTGTCGTCCAGCCCGAGCGGCGCGCCAAAGCCGGGCTCTTCGCCAAGCACCCGTTTGATCTCCGGATTGCCCGCAGCGAGCTTTTCATCGACGTTCTGCGTGGTGATGCCGTTGGCTTCGGCCCAGAACAGGGCGTTCATGGTCCAGCGCACAACGTCGAAGAGCTGGTCGTCGCCGCGCGCGACAGCCACGCCATTGGGTTCAGCGGCATGGCCGACCTTGAGGATGTCGTAGTCGTCCGGATTCTTGGCCACCGAGGCACGCTGGCCTGCCGCGGCGGTGCCGTCGGTTACGTAGGAGTCGCAACGACCACCGAAGAAGGCGTCACGCGCCTGAATGGTCGAGTCGTAGTAGACCTTCTTCATGGAAATCCCGAATTCCTCCTCGGTTTCCTCAATGGCCTTTTCGGTCAGGGAGCCGCCGCCCTGCAGGCATACGGTCTTGCCGTCGAGCAGTTTCGGCTCAGTGATGTTGTCGGCCTTGCGCACCAGCACACCGTCCGTGTCGTAGAGGTTGATCCAGACGAAACGGACAACCGTATCCCGTGTAAACGTGATGGTGGACGTGCGCGATAGAATGTCGATCTCGCCCGTCTGCAGTGCCGGGAAACGTTGTCCGGCATTGAGGGGCACATAGCGGATCTTATCCTTGTCGCCGAGGATAGCGACCGCGAACGCGCGGCAGATGTCGGAATCGAAGCCGCGATAATAGCCTTTCTCGTCCGGACGCGAGAGACCTGGCACGCCTTGGCTGGCGCCGCAGCTCACATAACCGCGCTCCTTGATCTTGTTTACGACGGCCTGCGCCGACACCTCGCCGACGCCGGCGGCCAGACCCACCAGTCCGATCGCGATACCGGTGATCCATTTCAAACTTCTGGTTTTCATCATTATTCCCCTTGTTTTGTTGAGTTTGGCGTCACTCGGCAGCCTTGGCATCGGCCAAGGCAACTCCGTTCTGCAGGGCTTCGGCAAAAAGGTCGAAGGCTTGGGAAAGATCGGCCAGCAGGTCGTCGGGTGCCTCGAGGCCGATCGATAGGCGCCAGACCGGACCACGCTTCAGCCAATCGGGGGCGGGCCGGTCTCTTCGCGGATCGCTGACCGAGATCAACGAATGCACCCCGCCCCAGCTCGCGCCCAGCCTGAACAGGCGCATGCGGCCGAGAACTTTGGATTGGAGCGAGGACAGTTCTGGCCGTAGCACGAAGGAGAACACACCCGCCGAACCGGCGAAGTCGCGTTTCCAGACAGCATGGCCGGGATGGTCCGGCAGGCTCGGGTGCAGGAGCTGTGCGATTTCGGTCCGCCCCGACAGCCACTCCATGATACTGCGGGCCGTGGCGTCGGCGTGTCGCATGCGCACCGGCATGGTCATCAAGCCGCGCTCGCACAGCGCGCAGTCCTCTGGCGAAACACCGTAGCCGAGAAATCGCGCCGTATCCTTGAGGCGCCGGAACAGAGCCTCATCACGCACGGCGAGCGAACCCATTAGCAGATCGCCGTGGCCGCCAACGTGTTTGGAAAGCGCCTGCATAGAGATGTCGACTTTGTGGTCGAGCGGCTTGAACAGCAGGTGCGAAGCCCAGGTATTGTCCGCCGCCACCAATGCGCCAGCCTTGTGGGCTGCTGCCACGATGGCCGGCACGTCCTGCACCTCCAAGGTGGTCGAGCCCGGCGATTCCACCCACACCAGCCGTGTCGTGTCATCAAGCAGCGCAGCTATTCCTGCGTCGAGCCGCGGATCATAGGAAACGGCGTGGATGCCGAGCGGCCCTAGAAAACGGGCCATCATGTCGCGCGCCGGACTGTAAAGTGTTTCAGGCATCAGCACCCGGTCGCCGCCGCGGCAAGTGGCCATGGTCGCCAACACGATGGCGGCCATGCCGGACGGGACGACAAGCGCGCGCGTCGCGTGCTCCAGCATGGCGATATGATCCTCCAACTGACGGCTGGTCGGCGTGCCGTAGAGCCCGTAGCTGAAGCCGTCATACAGACGCTCGACGCGACGTTCGAAGGATTCCAGATCGTCGAAGACGACGGTCGACGCACGCTCGACAGGCATCGCCAGCGACCGGAACGGCTCTTGCGTACGCTTGGGAGGATGGACATGGCAGGTGTCGTCGCGCTGGGTCATAGGCAACCATAGCCATCTCGCCCATTGCTATCTATGACCGCAACGATAAAGTTAATCCGTTTTTGATATGGCTTATCCATGAACCTGCACGACGTCGATGTCTTCAACGCAATCATGATCACGCGCGGCGCTGGCGCTGCCGCAGCGCTGCTCGACACCTCGCAGCCAGCGATCAGCCGCTCGCTCGCGAAGTTGGAGGCCGAACTCGGCTTCAAGTTGTTCGACCGCATCCGCGGCAGGCTGGTAGCCACGCGCGAGGGCGAACTTTTCCATGCAGAAGTGAAGGCTAATCTGGTCGGTCTCGACCGGCTGAAGCTGCGCGCGGCCCAGATCAAGGAAGTGGGCACGGGGACGATCCGTGTCGCCAGCCTGTCGGCACTGGGGCATGGGCTGGTGCCGCGCGCCATCGTGGCCTTTTCGCGCAAGCATCCGCAGGTGCGCATCAGCTATCAGGTGCGCACCTCCAATGTGGTGCGCGATCTGGTGGCATCAGGCAGTTTCGACATCGGGCTCGCCGCTGACGAGGTGGACACCAGCGGTGTACTCCACAGCGTATTCAACACGCCGCGCGCGGTTTGCGTGATGCCGAAGAACCATCGACTGGCGAAGAAGGCGGTGATCGCGCCAACCGATCTCGCCAACGAGGCGTTCCTGGCACTGTCACCGGAGGACACGGTGCGGGTTGCGATGGACAAGGTCTTCGCCGCGCATGGCGTGCGCCCGCGCATCCTGATCGAGACCCCCTATGGCCTGACGATCGCCATTCTTGCTGCAAAAGGCATGGGAATCGGCCTGGTTAATCCGTCCGTTATCGCCGACCGCATGATCGCTGGCATTATCGCGACGCCCTTCGAGCCGGCAGTCCATTTCCGAGCGCTGATCCTGCGACCGCCAGACGGCATCAACTCGGCTCTGATTACCGATTTCACGGCGGAACTCTATGCCGCGCGCAATATGCTGTCGCCCGAAGAGTAGGCAAGGAAGCACGGTCCAGAGGCGAGGCGGACGCCAATACCTGTCCCGCGTAAAGTAGTGCCCTTCTATCCACGGCCCTTTGCAGCATTCCAGACAGGATCGACATCACCGCTCAGGGAACGGGACCGAGAGGAGACTTTGTCATCCGCCTCCTGACCTGTGAGAGGCTGTTTCGGTCAATTCTTCCGGTTCTCGAACTGGAGGGTTGCGGGGACTCGGTCGTTGGCCAAATCTCTGAACGGCTCGTTTCGGCGCAATGGCGCCGGGTGCATGTCTTTTCACGATGTTGCCGCCGACTCTACGATGAGAGCTTTGCAGGCCTAGGCGAGGGGAGGGTGCTACGCTAGCTTACCACTGACTTCGATCGGAATCTCTGCTGTTTGTACTATTCCAGCAGAACGAATCGGATCGATGCGTGGGGAAAAATCGCACGTCGGCGCGCAATATCGCGCCCTGGCGTAAAAGGCGGTGGCTCCCCGGGCCGAACGAAACTGCGAACTATGTGCTGCCGATTCCCCTCGAAACTACGCCACAGCCCACGATCAGGATTCGGAAGCGTGATCGCGATCGCGCCGAGCGGATCCGGCTTGCCGGTGGTCCGAAGCCGAAATTGAGGGAACGCGCCGTCCGGCTCGCTCTTGAGAATCTGGACGGGCCAGGGCGCGGACATCGTCGCAGGCCCGCTGGCGACAGCGAAGAATCTACTGGAAGTCCCCTTTGCGCCCCTAAGCGGGCATTGGACATCGCCCTTGCACACGGCGCAGATTGCCGGGACGCCATCCTAGACATTCAATCCCCGGTCGAGCGCGCGCTCTGAACACTCGGTTTGTTCGAGCGCCTCGTCCATCGCTGAGGTCACCCGACTGATGTGACCCTCATAGCTGATATCGAGCTCGAAGCGCGCGAAGCGAGCGCCGCACAACTGGGGAGCAGGTGATCCCGCAACAGCAGGGCGAGCATGCAGGTCTCCGGAGCGGTGGAAGGCGGGCCTGCTCGGGCGGAAACGCTTCGCTTCCGGAAGGAACCGCAGCTGATGCGGCCCCGTGAACGGATGGGCCATGCAGCGCAATGATTTGCGCATTTTTACAATCGCTTCCCCGCCGCGCCCTCTAGCCTCATCTCATCACAACACGCCTGAGTTGAGAGATGAACCGCCGTCTCTACTCAGTGGCTTCACCAGCAACTCCACCTTCTCACAGGAGACCTCTGCCATGACCAAACCGACAGCTTTCGAAATTGCTATACCCGAGGCCCAGCTTGCCGACCTGAGATATCGGCTCTAACACACGCGCTGGCCGGATGAGCCGACCGATGCGGGCTGGGCCATGGGAACCAATCTCGACTATATGAAGCGGCTGACCGATTACTGGATCAATGACTACGATTGGCGGCGGGCAGAGGCGGGCTTGAACGCGCTTGCCAAATTTCAAGGTCAGCATCGACGGGATCGAGCTGCATTTCGTCCACCAGCCCTCGAAGAAACCGGATGCGACTCCGCTCCTGCTGCTGCTTGGCTGGCCGGACTCGTTCTATCGCTACCACCGGGTGATCGAGCCGCTGTCCGAGGACTTTCATGTCATTGTCCCCTCCATTCCCGGCAGCGGCTTTTCCGGCAAGACCGCCCTCCCGATGGACACGGTCGCCGATCTGTTCGCGCGTCTGATGACCGAGACGCTCGGTTATGGAAAATTCATCGCTGCGGGCGGCGACGGCGGATCCATCATCTCGATGTCACTGGCCCAGCGTCATCCGGAGGTGCTGCTCGGCTATCACGTGACCGATGTCGGCTATCCGGACCAGAATACCGATTTCGCCGCCCTGACTCCGCCTGAACAAGCTTAGCCGGCGCCATCCGGCAATGGTTCTTTACCCACGGCGCGTTCAATCTGATGCACGCGACCAAGCCACAAAGCCTGGCGTTCGCGATGAACGCCTCGCCGGTGGGCATCGCGGCCTAGATTATGAGTTTCATGGCCGGAACGGTGACGAGGCGGATGCGCGGTTTGGCCGTGACGACCTGCTCACCAATATCATGATCTATTGGCTAACCGAGACGGCGCCCTCATCTTTCCGGGTCTATAACCAGAATGCGATGCAGCCGCCGACCATCAAGGGCAAGAACACCAACGTTCCGGTTGCCGTGGCCAGCGAAGCGCCCATCCCCGGTGGCGTGCGCCTTCCGCGTGAAATGGGCGGACCGCCAGACATCGGTTCCACGACATGGAGAACGCGGAGCATTTCGCGGCCTGGGAGGATTCTAGCTTCTTTGTCGGCGACATCCGCCAGTTCGCGGCGCTCCTGTAGGGCTGATCGCGGTAGCAGGCCTGAACTCCATGGGCGCGTCAACGGGCGCATCACGGTCACCGATATTAAGTGATCCACGACTAGCGCCGCGGGTTGCAAACCAACCCGCGGCCGCCGTCCGATCAGGCAAAAACGCGCTTCATGACGAGGGGGCCGCGCAGAATGTTATCCAGAGATTCTCTTTCCAATCGTCAGGTGCGGAACGGCTTAGAGGCATCTCTATAGGATATCTTCGCGCGCCCACGCTCACCATACGCCGGATAATTGCAGCGAACGCGTGCACGATGCTTGCCGGTATCTTCATACCTGATGGCGCCGTTCGCGTCTGTTTCGACTAAGCCAATAGCGACGTCGAAGTCATAGTCCCCATCTCGCGAGACGCTGTTGTTCAGGATGCTGAGCTGGACCGAGGTGGCATCTGGAAATTTGGCAGCGCAAAAGACCAGTTGCACCGCCGCCATCGAGGGCGTAGCCACCAACACGCCGGCAAATAGTGCAACGGCGCGCATTTCCTCCTCCCGGCGAGGCGAGACCATTGCCTCTCGCGTCGACATTCGATTCACTGTTCCAGGCAGTGGGCCGAGGCATTCAGATGCGTACTGCGTTGCATGTCTGCTTCCATTCGCTATCTCCAGTCAGGACCATGAATGGCAAATCCTCCGCGCCGACCGACAAATCCACTGGCTGCCGCCGAAGCCGCCTTCAAGCCTGCCAAGAAGCCGACCGCACCGGTTCGCGAAACCGCAGCTGCTCCAAATGTCAGAGAGCTTGTTTCAATCAGGATTGATCGAGCTGTCCTGGATTATTTCCAGGGCGACGGGCCGGGCTGGCAGGACCGTATTAACGACACTTTGCGGGCCATGGTCGAGAAGCGGATCGCCGCCGAAGACGACCGTCCGGACGACATCACCTGAGCATCGCAGAGCCGCCGGCGGAGCTGGCGGCGAGCCAAATTGAATATGTTCTGCACGTCGGTTTGACAGGTTTGCTGGCCATGCCTCAGAGACAATCTCGAAAGCTCGCGATGATTGCTGGGTCACCACTGGCGGCGCCACGATCTTGCCGCCCATAAGCACACCGGAGGTGGCGTACACAGAGTTTCGATCTCGTAGACCTTATCAAGCGGACCCGGATTCCGTTCGTCTGTTGCCGTAGACTGCTGCGGCAGGAGGCAGGTGTAAGCACCCAGTTCGAAATCGCGCTGAGTCACCGCGCCTATTGCCCGCCCCGTTCGATCCGGCTTGCGCTAAGCCTGAAATCAATCTTGATTTTTGCTGCACGCAACGCAGCGACCAGGTCGTCACTCATAAAAATGTCGTTGAATACCGTCTGCTCGCTCCAAAGGTCGGCGCCTTCCAGCGCGGCAGGCGACAGAGCAAGGCCATCGTCCTTGACCAATGATTCGACACGCCAGATTTGCCTTTGTATCGCCTTGTCGAAATAAAGCTTTCGGATCGCTTCGCTGTTGGATTGCTCTGGTAGGAAGCTGTCCTTAGGCCCGCCAAAATTGAGCAGGAAGAACTCCCCGTTTACCGGCGTTTCCAGATCGGCCTTGTAGACCGGCAGGGGCACGAGTCCGCCGGCGCCGAGATTGAAGCGCGACAGTACCTCCGCCAGCTTGCCTTTGACGGCCATGAACGGCCCGGCATAGAACAGGTCACCGACCCTCTTGAAGCGCGTTTCCTCCCACACTGCGACCGCTTCGGTCATCTCGGTTCGCTCCAGCGGGACGCCTTGTCTGTGATGACGCAGCGCGGCAAGCACTCTCTCACTAGCAACAGGGATTTCGAAGCGCGCGGGCTCCCAGTCCTGGCCATAGAACTTTGCGCGCGGACCCTGCTTGTTGCCGATCCGCGAGTCGCTCCTGACGCGACTGATCCAGACGCTGCCGCTCATGCCGCTTCCCCTCCCAAACCGTTGTTTTGGTCCGCCGACGGCATCCGCTGGGGTTCGCCGGCGGCCAACCCGCCGTGGATAGGCGAGCGCATAATTCGCGGCGAGCCCGATCTGGTCAAGGGACAGCGGCAAATGAGCGGCATGGATCACTGCGGCCGTGTCGCCATTGGCAACATGTCGGCGACGTCATGGACGAGGCGCTCCCGCAAACACCGGCTGGCCGCCGAGGACGTCCGGCTCGCGCACCGGGCCGCGATCATGGCGCGCCGTTTAATTAGTCACAATGTTAGGAAAATGTGAGCGACTGGCGCGACCGCGGGACGGTTTCGGTCAAGCCGGCAAGGATCGCAGTCCGGTCGGAGGGCTCGTCTCAGGCACCGGCGCCGGGGCAAGCTGCTTGGCCATGTCGATGAGCGGCAGCCTGATGATCGCGCGAAGGCCGTTGCTCCGGTTTTCCAGCACGATGTCGCCGCCATGGTGGCGGGCGATGGCGCGGGCAATTGACAGGCCGAGCCCGACGCCGCCGGTCTCCCGGTTGCGCGACTGCTCCAGGCGGAAGAAGGGCGCGAACACCTGTTCCATGTCGGCTTGCGGAATGCCGGGCCCGGCGTCCTCGACCACGATGTCCAGGCTGTCGGTGCGCCTGACCAGGCTCACCTTGGCCTGCTCGCCATAGCGGACGGCATTTTCGACGAGGTTGCGGATCGCCCGGCGCAGCGAGTCCGGCCGGCAGCGGTACAGCACCTTTGGCCCGTCGCTGACGGTGACGTTTTGGCCCAGTTCCTCGAGGTCGTCGCAGAGGCTGCCGACCAGCGCCGAAAGATCGACGGTTCGCGTCTCCTCCACCGCGGCGTCCTCGCGCGCAAAGGCGAGCGCTGCTTCCGTCATCGTCTGGATTTCCTCGATGGTCTTCAGCATCTTTTCCTGGAGATCGTGATCCTGGACGAACTCGGCGCGCAGCCGGAGCGAGGTCAGCGGCGTGCGCAGGTCGTGGCTGATCGCCGCCAGCATGCGCGTGCGGTCCTCGACGAAGCGCTGCAGGCGCTCCTGCATGCGGTTGAACGCCTCGGCGGTCTGGCGGATGTCGTCCGGCCCTGATTCCGGCAGCCGCGGCACGGCCTCGCCGCGGCCGAACAGTTCCGCGGCATTGGCGAGCCGTCGCAGCGGACGCGCGATTGCCTGCGCCCCGAAAATCGCTATGGCGGACAGGATGAGCGCGGTGAGCGCCAGCGATATCGCCGATTGCGTGGTCCAGAAGGCGCTCGGCATCACCTTGGCGTAGGCGGCATTCAGCCAGGTGCTGTCGTCAAGGCGGACGGAAAGCCCCATGCCGTTTGGGGCGCCGTCCAGATAAAGAAACTTGGCCGGTCGCGTGAACGGGCTGCCACTGCCGGACAGGTCCAGCATGCGCGGCGGCACCGAAGGGTCGGCGGCAGCGACCGCGTTCGAGGCCTGCCCGTTCATATAGGCTGCATATTTGGCGGCAATGCCGGGCAGCGGCTTGGCGAGTTGCGTCAGCGCCTCCTGTTGCCAGGCGAGGGGATTGCTCGGCCCGTCGTGCGATGTCCAGAAGCGCGTATAGGCCGTGCCGCTGACGGTGAGGATGTCGGGTCGAAGCGAGGGCGGCGTCGTGTCCAGCAAAATGGCAAGCGAGGACGTGCGGCTGACGAACTCGCCCTTGGCCGCTGCGTGCAGGGCTTGTCCGCGCTCGTCCCATGAGATCAGGAAGGTGATCGCCTGCGACAGGGCGAGCGCAAGCAGCACCAGCATGAGGAAGCGGGCCGCCAAGCTGCGTCTCCATAACAGCATCATGCCTGGGCCACCTCGGCGGTGAAGCAGTAGCCGCCGCCCCAGTGCGTCTTGATCAGCATCGGATTCTTCGGGTCCGCCTCGATCTTCTTGCGCAGCCGGCTCACCTGGTTGTCGACGGCCCGGTCGAAACCGTCGGCCGAACGCCCGACGGTGAGGTCGAGCAACTGATCCCGGCTGAGCACGATCCCGACATGCTCGATAAAAGCGGTGAGAAGGCGGAATTCGGCCGTGCTGAGCGCGACCGCCACGCCGTCGAGCCCGACCAGTTCGCGGCGGCCGACATTCAGGGTCCAGCGGTCGAAGCGCAGCGCGTTCGACTTGAGCCGACCACGCTGCGGCGGCAGGCTGTGAACGCGCCTGAGCACCGCCTTGATCCGCGCCAGCAATTCCCGCGGATTGAACGGCTTCGTCAGGTAGTCGTCTGCCCCGATCTCGAGGCCAACGATCCGGTCGACCTCCTCGGCCATGGCGGTAAGGAAGATGATCGGAACGTCGACCGTTCCGCGCACGTGCCGGCAGGCGGCAATGCCGTCCTCGCCAGGCATCATGACGTCGAGGACGATAAGATCGGGCAGGCTGCGGTCGAGCAGCCGCTTGAGCGCGGCCGTGCTGTCGGCGACGCTGACGCGATAACCCTGCTGCGTGAGGTATTTCCCCACGAGATCGCGGATGTCCCTGTGGTCGTCGACGACCGCGATGTGCTGCGCCACTTCCATGCAATGCTCCCAAGGTCGCCGCTGAATAGTCGGTCAGTATCGACGATATCTAGTTTGCGTCTACACGGATGATCACCTTCCGCGCCATGGCGGCAATCTCGCCCGACATCAACAAAGCGTGAGAAGTGTAACGAAATGTATCAGAGCGCTGCGCCCGCGACAACTTGCGATGAACTGCCGGTATTCGGGACAAGGTTCTGCGACAGCTCCCGCCTAACTTGGCCCCGTCGCTAGCCGGGACGTCCGGTCTTTGTCGCCAGGGGCGGCATCCAGACTTCGGTCCTCGCCAGCCTTTGATCGAAAGGATCGCACAATGGCCAGATTGATCATCAACGGCACGCCACGTGACATCGAGGTCGATCCGGACACGCCGCTGCTGTGGGTGATCCGCGAGCAGATCGGGCTTACCGGAACGAAGTACGGTTGCGGCGTTGCCGCCTGTGGCGCCTGCACCATCCATATAGACGGCGTCGCCACGCGCTCCTGCGTGCTTCCGGTGAGCGCGGTCGAGCCCGACCAGCAAATCACCACCATCGAGGGGCTTTCGCCGGACAGCTCGCATCCGGTCCAGCAGGCCTGGCTGGCGCTCGACGTGCCGCAATGCGGCTACTGCCAGGCCGGCATGATCATGGCTGCGGCGGGTCTGCTCATGCAGAACCCGAACCCCGCGGACGAGGACATCAACGCCGAGATCACCAACATCTGCCGCTGCGGCACCTACAACCGGGTGCGCGCCGCGATCAAGCTGGCCGCCAAAGCCGGCGAAGCCACGCAACGCGGTTGAGGAGAACAGTCATGAACGCCACAATTTCCCTCTCCCGCCGCAGCTTCATCATCGGCGTGGCCGCCACGGCCGGCGGCTTGTCCCTCGGATTCAACGTGCCGTTCATCAAGCCGGCACGCGCCGAGGGCGGCGAGGCGGCGCCGGAGATCAATGCCTGGGTGGTGATCAGGCCCGACGATACGGTGGTCATCCGCATCGCCCGCTCCGAGATGGGGCAGGGGACACTGACCGGCCTGGCGCAACTCGTCGCCGAGGAGCTGAACTGCGACTGGTCCAAGGTCACGACCGAATATCCGTCGCCGGCCCAGAACCTGGCGCGCGACCGCGTGTGGGGCAATTTCTCGACCGGCGGCAGCCGCGGCATCCGCGAGTCGCACGAGTATGTGCGCATTGGCGGCGCCGTTGCGCGCGAGATGCTGATTGCCGCCGCGGCCGCCGAATGGGGTGTGCCGGCCAGCGAATGCACAGCAAGGATGGGCATGGTCACCCATGCAGCATCAGATCGCGCCACCTTTTATGGACAGTTGGCTGCCGCCGCCGCGCGAATGACGCCGCCCGCCAATGTCACGCTCAAGGACCCGAAGGATTGGACCATAGCCGGCAAGCCGCTGCCGCGGCTCGACACGGCCGACAAGCTCAACGGCAGCCAGATCTACGGCGCCGATCTCAAGCTGCCGAACATGCTCAACGCGACGATCCGGGCCTGCCCGTATTTCGGCGGCAAGGTGGCGAGCTTTGACGCGGCGGCGGTGGCGGGCATGCCGGGCGTGCGCACCGTCGTTCAGGTCGACGAGACCGCCGTTGCGGTTGTCGCCGACACCTGGTGGCGGGCGAAGACCGCTCTCGATGCCTTGCCGATCGTCTGGGACGAAGGTCCCAACAGGCAGGTCACCAGCGCCTCGATCGCGGCGATGCTCGAAGAGGGGCTCGGCGCAAATGACGCCTTCGTCGGCGCCAGGCAAGGTGACGCCGGTGCTGTCCTGTCCGCCGCCGGCCGGACGGTCACGGCGACCTATGCCTTCCCCTACCAGAACCACGCAACCATGGAGCCGATGAACGCGACGGCACTCTACACGCCGGAGCGCTGCGAGGTGTGGGTGCCGACCCAGAATGGCGAGGCGAGCCTTGCTGCAGCGGCCGAGGCCGCCGGCCTGCCGGTGCAGCAATGCGAGGTGCACAAGATCCATCTCGGCGGCGGCTTCGGCCGGCGCGGCAACTTCCAGGACTATGTGCGCCAGGCGGTCAGCATTGCCAGGCAGGTGCCGGGAACGCCGGTAAAGCTCATGTGGTCCCGCGAGGAGGATATGCTGCACGGCGCCTATCACCCGACCACCCGATGCCGGCTGACGGGCGCGCTCGACGCCGACGGCAACCTGACCGCTCTCCACATGCGCATATCCGGCCAGTCGATCCTTGCCGCGGTGCGGCCGCAGGGCATGCAGAACGGCATGGACCCGGTGGTCTTCCAAGGGCTCGTCCTCAGCGGCACGGAAGGCACATTGGGATATACGGTCGACAACCTGCTTGTCGACCATGCGATGCGCAACCCGCCGATCCCGCCAGGCTTCTGGCGCGGCGTCAACCTCAACCAGAACGCGCTCTACGTCGAGTGTTTCATGGACGAACTCGCCCATGCGGCCGGCGTCGACCCGCTCGCCTTCCGCCGCAAGCTGATGGCCAAACATCCAAAACATCTCGCCGTGCTGGAGGCGGTTGCCGAACGGATCGGCTGGGACACCCCGCCCGCGGCCGGCGTTCACCGCGGCTTGGCGCAGATCATGGGCTTCGGCAGTTATGTGGCGGCGGCAGCGGAGGTTTCGGTCACCGATGGGCAGCTCAGGATCCATCGCATCGTGGCGGCCACCGATCCGGGTCATGTCGTCAACCCAGCACAGGTGGAGCGGCAGGTCGAGGGCTCCTTCGTCTATGGCCTTTCCGCCTGCATCTACGGCGAATGCACCGTCAATGGCGGCCGCATGGAGCAGGAAAACTTCGACAGCTACGAGGTCCTGCGCATGGCCGAAATGCCTGATGTGGAGACGATCATCCTGCCGTCCGGCGGCTTCTGGGGCGGCGTCGGCGAGCCGACCATCGCAGTCGCCGCGCCGGCTGTCCTCAATGCGATCTTCGCCGCCACCGGAAAACGCATCCGCACACTGCCGCTGAAGAACCATGACCTCGCATGATATGAGGCGCGCGAAGGACAGGCGCGGCGGACGATCGCTCGCGCCTGTCCTGCTTGCGGCGCTGGTAGCCAGCGCGCCGGCATGGGCCGACGCGGCGTCAGGCGCCGCGGCATGCACCGGCTGTCACGGGCCGGCGGCGCTCGGCTCAGCCATCCCTTCGCTCGACGGCCATGCGGCAGATGAGATCGTCACCCAGATGCAAGCCTTCCGTTCCGGTGAGCGCAAGGCGACGGTCATGGACCGCATCGCCAGCGGATTTACCGAGGAGGAGACGCGCGCCATCGCCGAATGGCTCGCCAAGCCGGAGGCGGCACGCCATGCCCAGCCGTAGAGCCCTGATCGGCGGCGTGGCGGCCAGCGTCGCCGCGGCCGTTCTTGCCGCGCCGCAGGTGCGCGCACAGACGCAGCCCGGCGTGATCGTCGTCGGCGGCGGCTTTGCCGGGGCAAGCTGCGCCCGCGCGCTGAAACGGCTGGATCGCGATCTTGCCGTGACGCTGATCGAGCCAGAGGCCGCCTATCTGGCCTGCCCGTTCAGCAATGCCGTGATTGCCGGGCTACGCGGCATCGAGGCACAGGCCTTCCGCTATGACCAGTTCGGCGACATCGCGATGATCCGCAAGCGGGCTGTCGCCGTCGATGCCGAGCGCCGGCGCGTTCGGCTGGAGGATGGTACCGACATCGGCTACACCAGGCTGGTGCTGGCGCCCGGCGTCGACCTGCGCTTCGACGCCTTGCCGGGCTACGACGAGGCTGCGGCGGCGATCATGCCCCATGCCTGGAAGGCGGGCGCGCAGACGCTGCTGCTGCGCGACCAGCTCGCGGCGATGCCGGACGGTGGGGTCGTCATCCTCGCCGCGCCAGCCAATCCGTTCCGCTGCCCGCCCGGTCCCTACGAGCGGGCAAGCCTGATCGCGCATTACCTCAAGACCAGCAAGCCACGCTCCAAGCTGATCATCCTCGACGCCAAGGACGCGTTTTCGAAGCAGCGGCTGTTCGAAGCGGCCTGGCAAGAGCTCTATCCCGGCTTGATCGAATGGGTGCCGCTGTCATCGGGGGGCAGGGTGACGGAAGTCGACCCCGCGACAAGGACGCTGGTGACCGAGTTCGGCAATCACAAGGCCGATGTCGCCAACGTGATCCCACCGCAGCGTGCGGGCGTGATTGCGCAGTCGGCCGGCGTTGCCGACCAGACGGGCTGGTGCCCGATCGACCCGGTCAGCTTCGAGTCCCGCCTGCAGCCGGCGATCCACGTCATCGGCGACGCGGCGATCGGCGGGGCGATGCCGAAATCCGCCTTCAGCGCCAACGCCCAGGCAAAAGCTTGCGCCGCGGCGGTCGCCGCCCTTGTCAGGGAGCGGCCGCCGGCGCAGCCGAAACTCATCAACACCTGCTACAGCCTGGTCGCGCCAGGTTATGGGATTTCGATCGCCGGCGTCTACCAGCCGCGTGACGGCCTGCTTGCCGAGGTGGAGGGAGCGGGCGGCACCAGCCCGCTCGAAGCGCCGCTTTCCGTCCGCGAACTGGAAGCGGCCTATGCGCAGGACTGGTTCCGGACCATCACCAGTGAAGTGTTCGGATGATGAGGGTGGCTTTTCTGGCTCTGATGGGATTGCAGCTTGCGGCCTCGCCCGCTGCCGGCGAGGAGACGGGGTCTTATGTCGTGACCGGCGATGCGATCATGCAGCCTCTGGTCGGCGGCAAGGGTGATCCGGCGCGCGGCGCCGCGCTGATCGCGGACCGGCAGCGCAGCCTCTGCACGCTCTGCCACAGCGGGCCGTTTCCCGACGCGCATCTGCACGGCACGCTGGCGCCCGACCTGACCGGCGTCGGGGCAAGACTTTCGGAAGGCCAGATCCGGCTGCGCGTGGTCGACATGAAGCGGCTCGTGCCGAACACGATCATGCCTTCCTACTATCGGGTCGCGGATGAGCAAGGCCGGCGTGTCGCCACCGCCTGGCGCGGCAAGCCGATCCTGGACGGCGCCGACATCGAGGATATCGTCGCTTATCTCACGACGCTGAAGGGGTGATCATGCACGAAGACCCGGTTCGAGCTTACGCAGGCCTGGTCGGACGGCAGCAGTTTCTTCGGGCCGGCATGACCGGCCTGCTGGTGATCACTCTGCCGCGCTGGGCCGTCGCCCGTCCGAGCCTCGAGGAAGCGATCCGGACATTCACCGGGGGAGCCAACGTTCTCGACGGCCGCATCCGGCTCGACCTGCCGCCTCTGGTCGAGAACGGCAACGCGGTCGGGATCGCAGTCGTCGCCGAGAGCCCGATGACCGCAGACGACCATGTCCGGCGCATCGCGGTCTTCAACGAGAAAAACCCGGAGGCGAATGTCGCGGTTTTCCACCTCGGGCCGCGCTCCGGCCGCGCCATGGTCTCGACGCGGATCCGGCTCGCGACCTCGCAGGTCGTTGTCGCCGTCGCCGAGATGAGCGACGGCAGCTTCTGGTCGAGCCGGGCGAGCGCCATCGTCACGCTGGCCGCCTGTATCGAGGACCTTTCATAATGGCGCGCGCGCTCGTCAATGTGCCGAAAGTGGCCAAGCAGGGCGAAGTCGTCGAGATCAAGGCGATGATCGCCCATCCCATGGAAACCGGCTATCGCATCGGCCCGAACGGCTCCAACATCCCCCGCGACATCATCCGCCGTTTCACCTGCACCTACGACGGCGCCGAGGTGTTTTCGGCCGATCTCTTTCCAGCGGTGTCGGCCAATCCGTTCATTGCCTTCACGCTGGTTGCCACGACGAGCGGCACGATCGACTTCACCTGGACCGACGATGCCGGGAAGACCCAAACAGCGTCGGCGACGATCACGGTGAGCTGATGCGCGCCCTCTGGGGCCTGGTGGGGATTGTCGCGGCGGTCGTCTGCAGCATTGCCATCGCCGCCGGCATCGAAGTCGGCGAGAAGCGCTCCGGCTTCGACTTCATGACGCCGGAGACGCAGGCGCTGCAGGCCGACGACATGAGCAATCCCGGCATGCTGTGGGTGCTGCAGGGCAAGCAGCTCTGGCAACAGGCGCAGGGCAGGGCCGATGTCGCCTGCTCCGGCTGCCATGACGATGCGCGCCAGACGATGCGCGGCGTTGCCGCGCGCTACCCGGCCTTTGATGCGGCGACGGGCCGGCCGATCGACCTTGCCGGACGTATCAACTCCTGTCGAGCGGGGCGGCAGCAGGGCGAGCCGCTGGCGCCGGAGTCCGACGCTTTGCTCGCCCTGACGGCCTATGTGACGCATCAGTCGCGCGGCATGCCAATCACACCGGCGACCGACGCCCGGCTCGCGCCGTTTCGCGACAACGGCCGGCGTCTGTTCCAGAGCCGCATCGGACAGCTCGAGCTCTCCTGCGCCTCCTGCCACGACGACAATTGGGGCAAACGGCTCGGCGGCAGTGTCATCCCGCAGGCGCATCCGACCGGCTATCCGCTCTACCGACTGGAGTGGCAGACGGTCGGTTCGCTGCAGCGGCGCCTGCGCAACTGCATGATCGGGGTCAGGGCCGAGCCCTTCGCATTCGGCGCGCCCGAACTCGTCGACCTGGAGCTCCATCTGACAGAGCGGGCCCGCGGCCTTCTGGTCGAGACGCCGGCCGTGCGGCCGTGATGCCAGACAGCGGGATGGTTGTTCACCTGCCGCCGACGGACAGTTGATTGCAATGCGGCGCTCGGCCGGTAGCCTGAGCTGCGCACTCCCCCGCTCGTCGCATTCTGTGCTTGTGGGTCTTCGATCGATCTGCGCCTAGTTCAAGTCTTCCTCCAATTTTGCAGAAGCGGGCCTTTGCTCCCATAGACGGGATCCTTGCGTGGACGACCTACCTTCCGGATCGTGGCCAGCGCGCCATCATGCTCCTGGGCAGTCGTGCATTCGTCATAGGTCCCAAATGGAGGGTAGGCGCCGACAACCAGAAAATCGTCGGACGCCGAAAGGCATTGGTGCCCGGTACCGGCCGGAAGAACCGCGACGTCGCCGGCCTTCAGTGACAGGGTTCGTCCCTTTTTGCCTCCAAACTGGACTTTGGCCGTACCGGCCGCAACCCCGAGCACCTCATGTATTCGTGAATGGTAGTGAACGTAGTCGTAGATGGCATTCCGCCAGCTATCCCCCCATCCATTGGCCTCAAAAAGCTCCTCCAAGACGGCTGCGGGATCAAATTCTTCGGGCAGCCTCACTGCGCTGCGATAGACGACAAGCGGCCAAAACGGATGATTGGGGACCAGGCCATCATCCTTGAACCAAAACTCATTCGCTTTTCGCCGCCTTACGAGATCGGTTACTCCTTGCTTGCCCGGTCTTGCGACACCGGTAACCTGCTCGACAGCTTTCTTGGTACTCTGCAGAATGCTCATGATGTAGCCTGCATTGCTGGTTGTCAGAGGACGACTCTTCATGCCGATTCAACCGGCTGCATGCCGGGTCGGTTCCGCTACCTTTTGGCCCACGGCAATCCAGCCGGATTTGTTCGATGATCGCAGGAGATAGTCGGCATGAGTAACGTGGTAACGCTGCATGGTGACAAGCGCTGGAAAGCGGTTCTTGTCTACGGCCACCAGAACGGCCCGATTACGATCGAACATTATCTTGAAGAGATTTCCGAGCTTCATAACATCATTGAACACGGCCCGGACTGGAACACCCTGATTGCGTGCACGGTGACAATCAACCGTCCCGACGGTGGTGAGGAGCAGAACAGCGAGGAAAAGGAGGCACGCCGTGAACATCGGTGAGATCCGCGGGAAGCTATATTGAGTGCTGCCCACGCAAGCAGCACTCAAGCATCTGAAATCCGGTATCGATTCCTACGGATGTAACCGTCAGACCCGAGGTCCCGAGCAAGTGCACAATGTGCTTGCAAATCCCTGGCGAGGGCAGGGCCAGCAATCGAGCGTTCTCGCCTCATCATGAAACCCAAGGCCTTATCGGCTCTCTGTGGGGGTCATTTTTCGGTGCTGATTCATGACAAACCATTCATGACAAACCATTCATGACAAACCATTCGTAGGCAATCTCATGAGCTTCGATGACCTCGACCTGAATTTGCTGCGCGTGTTCGACGTCATGATGCGCGAAAGAAGCGTTACGCGCACGGCATGCGAATTGGGAAGAACGCAATCTGCGATCAGCCACTCCTTGTCCAGGCTGCGGCACCTTTTCGGCGATAAGCTGTTCACGCGCGATGGAGGCGTTATGAGGCCAACCCCGCGCGCGGTCGAACTTCTGCCAGACATTTCGGCCGGATTGGCAACGATTCGAGCCTCGATTGATCGCCATCAAACTTTCGATCCCGCAACCACTCGGCGGAACTTTCGTGTCGGACTCACCGACTACCATGCGATGATAATCATACCACGTCTTCTGCGGGAGTTTTCCAGGCAGGCGCCCGGTGCCACGTTGAATATTATTCCAGCGAACGGGCTCGATATCCCGTCCTCGGTTCATCTTCGACAGATCGACTGTGCATTGACTGGAGCAGTGATCAAGGATGACCCAAGCCTCCTGAAGATCGAACTGGGCCAGGATCGTCTCTTCTGCGCAGTTTGGAGCGGCAGCCAAATCGCAAGTTCGGCGATGTCATTGGAGACATACCTGTCAGCGTCTCACTTGCAGGTTTCCGCCGATGGTGTTTCCAGCGGACTTGCGGATGCCGCGCTCAAGGATCTTGGTTTGCGGCGGAACGTGGTCGCGACGATATCGAATTATCTGGCACTTCCGTGGGTCTTGCGAGGCACCGAACTTGTTGCTCATTGTGGTGACGGAATCCTCCAAATCCTTGATAAAGCGAGTGAAGTGACTCTCCTTTCGCCGCCCCTGCCGATCCCAAATGTGAGCGCGTGGTTGCTCCTTCATCCGCAGATGGCCACGGACCCAGGGACGATCTGGCTCAAAGAAGTTCTCTCAAACATCTACTCTGAGTCACAGATTAAAAAGAGAGAAATTGTTTCTGAGAGAGAACAGAAGAAATAAACAGGAGACACACGGCTGAAACCATTACGAGTGCAGCATTGTATGAGCAGACCTCATAGTCATCATGACGAGAATGAATTTGACCAATAATGAGGCCTGCGCAACCTTGGTGCTCCACAAAAAAATAAGGGGAACCAAGATGCAAGCAATTCTCAAGGGTCTGGTCGGAGCAGCGGTAGGGCTCGTTGTATCCAACGCGTCCGCCGCGACGATCGAAAATGTCAAGAAGAACGGAGTTCTGACCTGCGGAACCAACTCAGCGACGGCCGGATTTAGCCTTCCAGACAATGAGGGCAAATGGACCGGGTTCGTGGTCGACTATTGTCGCGCTGTTGCAGCAGCGGTTTTGGGCGATGCGCAGAAGGTAAGGTTCATTCCGCTTACGCCGAAGGACCGGTTCACCGCGCTTCAGTCGGGCGAGATCGATATACTCGCACATAACGCAACCTGGACGTCATCCCGCGACACGTCTCTCGGAATACTTTTTGCGGGCACGTATTTCTACGATGGCCAGGGCTTCATGGTCCGCAAAGCGGAGAACATCGGTTCGGCCAAAGATCTGGATGGCGCGTCCATCTGCGTCACTCAGGGCACGACGACCGAGTTGAATCTCGCCGATTACTTCCGGTCGCATTCGATGACATACTCGACCGTCGGGTTTGCCGATGAAGAAGCCGTGGTAAAGGCCTACGACGAAGGTCGCTGCGACGTCCTCTCGGCCGACACGTCCACCTTGAATGCGTCGCGCCAGCGCATGGCGAAGGCCGACGACAGCGTCGTGCTTCCGGAACTTATCTCCAAGGAGCCACTCGGGCCTGCCGTGCGGCAGGGCGATGATCATTGGCTCAACGTGGCCAAATGGGCGCTCCTTGTCATGGTCGCTGCCGAAGAATTGGGAGTAACCTCGCAGAATGTCGATGAAATGAAGTCGTCGGACAACCCGAACATTCGCCGGCTGCTTGGAGCGGAGGGCAGCCTCGGAAAGGATCTCGGGCTTGGCGATAGCTGGTCCGTGGACGTTATCAAGCAGGTCGGCAACTATGGCGAAGTGTTCGATCGCAATATCGGCAAGGCCTCGCCGCTCAAGATGGAGCGCGGCCTGAACGCTCTCTGGAATCAGGGCGGTCTCCAGTACGCCCCGCCGATCCGCTAGGCCGGGTCGGTCACAAGCCGCCGGCGATTGCGCCGGCGTCTTAAAGCGCGTCGCGGTTGAATGGAGTCATGCGACACGCTTTAAGTTCTTGTTTATGCATGTCGTTATCGCAAAACCGCTGCGCACTTTTGCGCGACATGCATTAGTTCTGCACCAACACAGGAACAGGGTCATGTCCGATGTGCTGCTCGCCGCGCCCTCGCGCAGGAGCCTGTCTCTGCACGACGCCAAGGTCCGGGGCATCATCTATCAACTTTTGCTAGCGGGCAGCCTGCTGGCATTGGCCGTGGGTATTGCCGTTCAGACTGCGTCGAACATGAGGGCACGCGGGATTCCGCTGTCTTTCGGCTTCTGGAACGAGGCCGCCGGCTTCGACATCAATCAGACGCTGATCCCCTACGACACGCTCTCCACCTACGGCCAAGCGTTCTGGGTGGGTGTGGTCAATACCCTCTATGTGAGCTTGCTTGGAATCGTGTTGGCCACAGTCTTGGGCTTTGTCGTCGGCATTGCCCGCCTGTCACCGAACTGGATCGTTTCAAAGGTCGCGGCTTCGTATGTCGAAATCATACGCAACATCCCGTTATTGCTGCAGCTTTTGTTCTGGTACAATGCAGTCCTGAAAGCGCTGCCTGCGCCGAGGGCGTCGATCGAACTCCCCGGCGGCATCTATCTGAACAATCGCGGTCTCATCATTCCGGAAATCCAGCTCTACGCAGGAGCAGGTACCGTGGGACTCGCGTTCCTGGCGGCCAGCATCTTCTGCGTCGCTTTTTGGTCCTACGCCAGGCGCGCACAGAACCGCACCGGAAAGCAGTTGCCCGGGCTATGGGTCAGCCTCGCTGCCTTGATTGGACTGCCTCTGACCGTCTTCCTCCTGGCCGGCTCGCCGGTGTCGTTCGTGACGCCAGAGTTGAAAGGGTTCAATTACCGGGGTGGGCACCAGCTTTATCCGGAGTTCGCCGCTCTTCTGATCGGTCTGTCCGTCTATACCGCTTCCTTTATCGCGGAAATTGTCCGCAGCGGAATCCAGGCTGTGCCGAAAGGCCAAACCGAAGCTGCCCATGCGCTCGGGCTTGCGCCGGGCAAAACGCTTCGCCTGGTCATCGTTCCGCAGGCACTGCGCATCATCATACCGCCCCTGACCAGCCAGTACCTGAATCTCACGAAGAATTCCTCACTCGCCGTGTTTATCGGCTACCCCGACCTCGTCCAGATTTTCGCGGGAACGGTGCTCAACCAGACCGGCGCCGCCGTCCAGGTGATGGCGATCACGCTGTCGGTCTATCTCGCGATCTCCCTCGTCATGTCGATGGCCATGAACGCTTTCAATCAACGTTTCGCGATCGTCGAGAGGTGATGCATGAGCGGCCAGTCCCTGCATCCGCCCCTCGTTGGCGCTCCGCTTCTGCCTCCTATGGCGCCGCCTTCTGGAATCCGGCCGAGCCCGGCGACCTGGATCAGAAAGAACCTGTTCTCGACACCGTTCTCCGGCGTGCTCACGATCTGCTTCACAGTTCTCGCCGCATGGCTTTTGCATCAATTCGTGAGTTTTGCAGTCCTGGACGCAGTCTGGGCCGGCGGACGGGAAGAATGCCGCGCCAACCCTGACGGCGCCTGTTGGCCGTTCATCGTGGAGAAATTCGACTATCTCCGGTACGGAGCCTACCCGTTGCCCGAGCGCTGGCGGGTGGACCTGACGCTGGCAATCGGCGCCGTGCTGATCGTCTGGCTGCTATGGAAACGGGCGCCGCGGCGCAACGTGGCGGCGTTGCTGTTCTTTGTTGCCTACCCGGTCGTCGCCTTCGCGTTGTTGCGCGGTGTCGCGTCGCTCGATCTGCCGGTCATCGATACCGTCTTGTGGGGTGGTCTGCTCATCACGCTGCTCATGTCGATCGTGGGCATCGTCTTCTCGCTGCCGCTCGGTGTGCTTCTCGCGCTTGGCCGACGATCGGAGCTTCCCTTCGTCAGAGCAGTGTGTGTGATCTTCATCGAGGTCGTCAGGGGTGTGCCGTTCATCACGGTGCTGTTCATGGCGAATTTCATGATGCCGCTCTTCGTCCCCGACTATCTGACGCCCGATCGGCTGCTGCGTCCGCTGATTGCGATAGCGCTGTTCTCGTCCGCCTACATGGCCGAGGTGGTGCGCGCCGGCCTTCAGGCGATCCCCAAGGGGCAATATGAGGCGGCAAAGGCGCTCGGCGTCAGCTACTTCACCATGATGCGTCTGATCATCCTGCCGCAGGCGCTCACTATCGTTATCCCGGGCATCGTCTCTACCTTCATCGGGCTGTTCAAGGACACGACGCTGGTAGCGATCGTCGGCATTGCGGACTTCCTGAGAGCCGTCGAAACGGCGCGAGTCGATCCGAACTGGGCCGGGCCGACGATCTCCTCGACCGGCTATCTCTTCGCCGGGCTGGTCTACTGGATCTTCTGCTTCGGAATGTCCCGGTACTCGCACTCGATGGAGCGCGCGTTGGTGCGCGGCCACAAGAGCTAGGAAGCGGAATATGCGACAGGCAGTTTCAGCAGCGAGGCACGTGGCGCAAATCCTCAAATAGCCCGCCAAAAGTTCGAGCAGCCGCGAGCGGCAAAAACCACACCGGAAACCAGGCAATGGCTTGTGCAGATGCATCGCAACCGACGGTTGCGGAAAGAAATGCTGGAATGATCGACTTTGACAGGATCTATGATCGCCACCAGTTTGGGTCAGTCAAATGGGCCAATCAGTGGGACGAATTCTCGCCTCGGGTCGAGGGCGAAGATCTGCTTTCGCTGTGGACCGCGGACATGGATTTTCGCGCGCCTGAAACCGTCATCGCGCGGCTGCGGGAAGCGGCGGACCATGGAATCTATGGCTATACCCGCCGCGACCCCCGTCACTACGAGATTGTGCAATCATGGTTCGCGCGTCGGCACGACTGGTCGCCGGCACTGGAATCCCTGCTGCCGGCGCCTGCCATCATGCCGTCGGTAGCCGCGATGCTTCGGAGCTTCACGAAGCCTGGGGACGGGGTGATCGTGCAGTCTCCCATCTACTCGCCCTATTTCGAAGTGATTCAGGGGAACGGAAGGAAGCTGCTGGTCAACCGGCTAAGGTTGCAAGATAACCGATACGAGCTCGATCTTGAGGACTTCGCGAAACTGGCAGCCGGCGCCAAGGCCTTCCTGTTGTGTAATCCGCACAATCCAGCTGGAAAGGCGTGGACGCGCCAGGAACTGACGGCGCTGAACGAAATCTGCGAGCGCTACGGCATCCTTGTCATATCTGATGACATCCATTGCGATATCAGATTGTCGGATCGCCCGCACATCGTCTTCTCGTCCCTCTCGGAGGATGCCGCGGAAAAGTCATTCATCTGCACGGCTCCAACCAAGACCTTCAATCTGGCCGGCGTGCCCTCCGCAACCGTGTCGGTGGCCAACAAGCAGCGGCGCGAGGCGCTTCTGGCCACCATGCAGGCGTCGTTCATGGTCAATGCCAACTTCTTTGGACGGCTGGCGCTAGAGGTCGCCTACAGCACCGGCGGGCCGTGGCTGGATCAGCTGACGCGCTATATCAGCGGTAATGTCGATCTCGTCCTCAAGTTCGCCGAGGATCGCCTGCCGGGCATCACACCGATGCGGCCGGACGCTTCCTTTCTGGTGTGGCTGGATGCGCGCGGGCTCGATCGGAGGGTCGGAGGCGTTCAACGCTTTTTCGTCGACCGAGCCGGGGTCAATTTGTACGACGGGCGCGTCTATGGACCCGGCGGTGAAGGCTTCATTCGCCTCAATGTCGGTTGCCCTCGTCCGCTGTTGCGGAGAGGGCTCGAACGCATGTCCAGGGCGCTGGAGTCGTTGTGAGAGCGTTGACGGGACCGGCGACAGCGTGCTTGCATTCAGCTCCAGGCGTGGCTGGCCAAACCATAGACCCAGGGCCCGTTGCTTTCGCGGTTCAGAAAGCGGCGGCCTTTGGACATTGTCGTCACGGTCTCGGCAATGCCGAGGCCGCTCTGCTGCAGAAACTCGGCAAACACGCCATCCTTCTCGCGCGTATCGACGCGGGCGAATCGACCTGCCAGCTTCTTCAGATGGACGGCTGTGAGGTGGACCGCGTCCTGGTCGTTTCGGGCTATTGTGGGACCAATCACATGGCCGCGCCCGAACTCGCGACACATGGAATAGCCAACGACCTCGCCGCCGCGACTCAAAGTGGTGATCGAGGCATCCTCCGAGAGCAACGCAAGCAGCCTTGCACGGTTTGTCCCGAATGCGCGCGCGTCCAGCTCGGTGATCTCGCGAAGCCTGCCGCTGGGCAGATCACTTAATTCACCATCCAGAGCTGGCATTGGCGGGAGTTTTTGTGGGATCTCGCCCTGGCGCATGTAGACGATCGCCTCGCTGGTGAAGCCGAGTGAAATATACAGAGGATAGGCGGGATGGGTTGCATTCAGCGCCAGATTGCGATCCCCGCACTGCTCGAGGACCTGTTCCATGAGCCATCGGCCACCTCCCTGCGCCTGCGCGCGAGGCGTCGTGATCACCAGGCCGATGGTGGCAAAATCGTCCCCTTGGGGAAACCACATCGCGCTTCCGAAGACGCGCCCAATTCCGTCAACGGCGGCGATGCCATGGCCGGCGCGGCGCAACAGATCCCAGTCTTTTGGGCGATGCGGCCAGCGGACCGAAATCGACAGTGCATGCAGCAGATCGACATCGACATCATTGATGTCGCGCGCAACCAGCTCAAAGGATTTCAGGCGTACTGATCTCTGCATCTCAGTCGATCCGCTCCTTCAACGAATGCCCCAAGTCCTTTAACGAATGAACCAGGGCACGCGGTGTTAATCCTGGCGCCGATAGCCATGTTTGCGACAGCCATGTTTGCGACAGGCCTCATTTGCCGCAGCATTACATGGGAAAGCCAGCAGGTTTCGCTGGTTCGAGGCGTTTTTTCGCAATCTTCAGCCAAAGCACGACGAGATTCGGCAGGGAACGCTGCTGCGCAGGGATAGGCTGGTCGCACCCGGTGATAGTGTGCAAGCAGAGCGGACCGCCATGAACGTGGAAGAAATCCTCGCGACCCTGATTGCATTTCCCTCCGTTGTGGGCACGCCAAACGGTGAGATCGTCGATTGGATCCGCGACTACTGTCAGGCAGCCGGAGCCGAGGTGACGGTTCTGCCCGGTCCCGAGGGCGATCGGTCCAACCTGTTCGTCACGGTCGGCCCGCGTGCCGGTCGGGGCTATATCATCTCCGGACATATGGATGTCGTGCCGGCCGGCGAGCCGGAATGGAGCTCGGATCCGTTCGTCCTGCGTCGCGAGGGCGGCAGGCTTTTCGGCCGTGGCACCACCGACATGAAGGGCTTTCTCGCCTGCGCATTGGCCGCGCTGCCAGGGCTTGCGGCGATGAACCTGCGGCAGCCAGTCCATCTCGCATTCTCCTACGACGAAGAGGCGGGGTGCCGTGGTGTGCCGCATCTCTTAGCTGCGTTGCCGGGCCTATGCGAGAGGCCGCTCGGCGCGATCGTCGGCGAGCCGAGCCGGATGCAGCCTGTGCGCGCGCACAAGGGGAAGGCCGCCGCGCGGCTCGAGGTGATCGGTCGATCCGGCCATTCGTCACGCCCCGATCTCGGACTCAATGCCGTGCACGCCATGGCCGGCGTCATCTCGCACGCCGTGGCCTACGGCCAATCGCTCGCCGGCGGCCCGCTCGATCATAATTTCGAGCCCCCATATTCTTCCTTGCAGGTGGGCGTCATCGCCGGTGGACAAGCGGTCAACATCATCGCTGGCCACTGCACAGCCGATATCGAGGTGCGTGCCGTCCCGGGCGTTTCCCCAGCATCCCTGCTTGAGCCGGTCAAAGCCCGGCTTTTCGATCTACGCGACAGCGGCTTCGAGGTGGCTTGGCACGAGTTGAGTTCCTATCCCGCCCTTTCGCCTGCCGATGGGAGTAAGCTGGCGGCCGTTCTGACCGAGCTGACGGGGCAGGAGCCGCTCACAGCGGTGAGTTACGGCACGGAAGCCGGGCTTTATCAGCAGGCCGGTATCGATGCGATCATTTGCGGCCCCGGCGAAATTTCCCGCGCGCATCGTCCCAATGAATACATCGAGATCGGTGAACTTGCTGCCTGCCAGAGCATGATCGAGGATCTCGGCGCGCGTCTCGCGGCCTGAGGGAAGGCAGGTTCCATGGCATTCCTTTTCAATTCCGATGCGGCGCGTGCCGCGGTGTTCCGCGAGATCTTCGCGCGCGAACTCCCGGATATGGAATTCTTCCATTCCGGCGAGGAGATCGAGCCCGAGAAGGTGCGCTATCTCATCACCTGGACGGTGCCGGACGACATCTCCCGCTATCGCAATCTGGAAGTGCTGTTTTCGATCGGCGCCGGCGTCGACCAGTTCAAGCAGGACGTGGTGCCAAGCCATGTGAAGCTTGTGCGCATGGTCGAGGACGGCATCATACGCATGATGCAGGAATACGTCGCGCTTGGCGTGTTGGCGCTCCACCGGGAGATGCCCGCCTATCTCGAGCAGCAGAAAAGGCGCCTCTGGCAACCGATTGCCGCTCGACCGGCGGCCGAGCGCCGGGTCGGTTTTCTTGGTCTTGGCATGCTGGCGCAGGCGGCTATCGAGCGCTTGACGCCGTTCCAGTTTCCGCTTGCCGGGTGGAGCCGCAGCGAAAAGCGGATAGAGGGCGTTGCCTGTTTTCACGGCACCGATCAGTTGCCCCGCTTTCTGAAGCAGACGGACATTCTCGTCTGCCTGCTACCGCTGACGCAGGAAACGAGCGGCATTCTTAATGCCGGGCTCTTCTCCTTGCTACCAGTTGGGGCGCGGCTGCTGCATGTCGGCAGGGGTCCGCAACTCGACCAGGCCGCGTTGATCGACGCGCTCGACACCGGTCACCTTTCTGCGGCGATGCTTGATGTCACTGATCCAGAACCGCTCCCGGAAGACCATCCGCTGTGGTCGCATCCGAAGGTGATGATAACGCCGCACATTGCCTCGGTGACACAACCGCATACGGCGGCGCAAGCCGCCGTGGACAACGTCCGGCGCCACCGCGCCGGCGAAGAACTGATCGGCCTCGTCGATCGGACACTCGGCTATTAACCAGGAAACCCCACATGTCACTGCTGACCACGATTGACACAAATCCCGCCTTCACGCCCAGGGAGGCATTGCCGCTGCCGGAGCGGCTCATTTCCGGCACTCCATCCTTCAAGACCTGGGCGCAGGATGCCTCGAAAGGTGAGAAGGTTCTGACCGGCGTCTGGGAGGCGACCCCCGGCGAGACGCATTCGATCAAAGGCACTACCTACGAGTTCTGCCACATCATTTCGGGTCTCGTCGAAATCGAGGAGAAGGGCGGTGAGACCAAGACTTACCGCGCCGGCGACAGTTTCGTGATGAAGCCCGGTTTCGTCGGCGTTTGGCGCACGATCGAGACCGTGCGCAAGATCTACGTCTGCGTTTATGACTGAGTTCAGTGCTCAAGCTCCGGCCGAATAGCGCGCGCGGCGGTTCCAGAACAATCGACTTTTCAAGTTCGGCCCGACGCGATTCGACGCTGTCGGGCCGCTCATCCTCGACGAAAAATGCGGCGCGCCATCCACTATTGTTCCGCTAGTGCCAATGAGGACCTCGATCAATGAAGACCTACAACATAGCGCTCATCCCCGGCGACGGCATCGGCAAGGACGTGACCGGGGCGGCATGGCAGGTGATGCAGGCCGCGGCCAAACGGGGCGGTTTCGCCCTTGATGGCACACGTTTCCCATGGTCCTGCGCCTACTATCTGGAAACCGGCGCAATGATGCCGCCAGACGGCATCGAGACACTTCGAAAATTCGATGCGATCTATCTCGGCGCTGTCGGCTGGTCCGCGGAAGTGCCCGACTCAGTATCGCTTCACGGACTGCTCCTGCCGATCCGGAAAGGGTTCACGCAGTACGCCAACATACGGCCGCACCGGCTGTTGCCAGGCGTTCAGGGCCCCCTCCGCTCTGACGGTTTCGACATCCTGTGCATCCGCGAGAATACGGAAGGCGAATATTCCGGCGCCGGTGGGCGCATTCATTCCGGCACGGCCAATGAGGTCGCGGTTGAGACAGCAATCTTCACGCGCGCGGGTGTGGAACGGATCATCCGGTTCGGTTTCGAAAAAGCGCGGGCGCGCCGCAAGAAGCTCGCATCCGTTACCAAATCCAACGCACAGAAGCATTCCATGGTTTTTTGGGATGAGGTCACGCGCGAGGTGGCGAAGGACTATGCCGATGTCGAGGTCTCGCACTACCACATCGACGCCATTGCTGCCCGCATGGTGCTTGCGCCGGAAAGCCTCGACGTGATCGTCGCCTCGAACCTGTTTGGCGACATCCTCACGGATATTGGAGCGGCCATTCAGGGCGGGCTGGGTTACGCCGCCTCAGCCAATATCAATCCCGATCGCAGCGCGCCTTCCATGTTCGAGCCGGTCCATGGATCGGCGCCCGACATCGCGCATCTCGGCGTCGCCAATCCGATCGCCGCGATCTGGTCCGGTGCGATGATGCTTGAGCATCTGGGCGAGGGGCATGCTGCGGCAGAAGTGATGTCGGCAACCGAGTCCATAACCGCGCGGGGCATAGGCACGATCGCAGGCAAGGACCGGACTGAAACAATCACGCAAGCCGTGCTTGCGGCATTGAGCTGAAAGGGCAGAGGAAAGATCATGAATGCGATAACGAAGATTGGCACGTTTGACGATGCGGACCTGTTCCGCCAGCAGGCGTTGATTGGCGGTGTGTGGCGGGAAGCGGATACAAAGGTCGTTGTCGATGTCACCAACCCTGCCACCTTGGCCGTTCTTGGCAGCGTTCCCGATATGGGCGGCGACGACACCAGGGCCGCGATCGGTGCTGCGGCCGAGGCATTCAAAAGCTGGAAGAAGACGACCCATGCCGAGCGTGCGAGACTGCTGGAGCGATGGCACGACCTCATTCGCCAGCACGAACAGGATTTGGCGCTTCTGCTGACGCTGGAGCAGGGTAAGCCGCTTGCCGAGGCGTCGGCGGAAATCCGCTACGGCGCATCTTTCGTGAAATGGTTTGCGGAGGAGGCGCGCCGCATCGGTGGCTCGACCATTCCGTCACCCACCGCCGATCGACGCATTCTGGTTCTCAAGGAAGCAGTCGGCGTCTGTGCCATCATCACGCCGTGGAATTTCCCCAACGCGATGATCACGCGCAAAGTAGCACCGGCGCTGGCCGCAGGTTGTACGGTTGTCATCAAGCCGTCGGAATTTACGCCATTCTCGGCGCTGGCGCTCGGCGTGCTGGCGGAGCGGGCGGGCATCCCGGCCGGCGTTATCAACATCGTGACCGGCATGCCGGGAGAGATCGGCAAAGAGCTCATGGCCAACGAGACGGTGCGCAAGATCTCGTTCACCGGTTCGACCCGCGTCGGTGCGCTGCTCATGCGTGGCGCGGCCGATAGCATCAAGCGGCTGAGCCTGGAGCTTGGCGGCAACGCGCCCTTTATCGTCTTTGACGACGCCGATCTTGATAACGCAGTTGAAGGGGTGATCGGATCCAAGTTCCGCAACGGCGGTCAGACCTGCGTTTGCGCGAACCGGATTCTCGTGCAGGAAGGCGTTTACGACGCTTTCGCCGAAAAGCTGAGCCAGCGCGTCACCCGGATGAAGGTTGGCGCGGGGACCGACGAGGGCACTGAGATCGGCCCGATGATCAACACGGCCGCGATCGACAAGATCGAGCGTCACATTGCGGATGCGAAGAAGAAAGGCGCGCAGATCCTCGCCCAAAGCGAGGCAGTGCCCGACGGCAGGCAATATGCGCGGCCCGTCGTCCTGGGAGGGGCTACTACCGAGATGCTCCTGGCATCGGAAGAGACCTTCGGTCCGGTGGCGCCGCTTTTTCGCTTCGAGACGGAGGAAGAGGCCATCACGATCGCGAACGCTACGCCGTTCGGCCTTGCCGCCTACTTCTACACCGACGACCTCAAGCGGTCATGGCGTGTCGCCGAGGCGCTGGAGTTCGGCATGGTCGGGCTCAACACAGGCCTGATCTCGACCGAGGTTGCGCCTTTCGGCGGTGTCAAGCAGTCAGGCGTGGGGCGAGAAGGGTCGCAGCTCGGCATCGAGGAATACCTCGAGGTCAAGACGCTTCATGTTGGCGGGTTGAACCAGTAGGCTTTACCGGAGTCACAACAGCGAATTAAAGCGCGTCGCGTTTTGACCGGCCTCATGCGACGCGCTTTAGGTTGTTGTTAATGCTGTCGCTATCGTAAAACCGCTGCACACCCTCGGTCAGGCCCGAGGGCATCCCTTTGCGCGACATGCATTGGAACACAGTCCCCTTTTCAGCGGCCGATTTTCAGTGACAATCGCAAACCTCCGGGATTGGCCGAAGCATCCCTCCACTTCGGTCGAGTAGAGGCGATGGTCGCCCATCGCCTCTACTCGACCGAAGTCGTGTGGCTTATGCCAATCGCCAGCCTTGGAGATTTGGCTGCCGGACCGTCAGGCAGCGAAGGTCCACCGCCGTATGGATGCCAGGGTCTACGCCGCGTCGCTTCGCTCCTTGCTCCGCCCTGGGACGACGAGCGAGGGGTGGTTCGATCAATCCCAGGCCCGAGGGCATGCTTTTGCGCGACATGCATCAGCAATGAGAAAGGGGCGGTCGAACCGCCCCTTTCTCATCTCGATACTTCGGATGCCGCGATGCCGGAGGCCCGCCAGCCTCAAGCAACTTTCCGGACGGGCTCCAGGCCGACCGCGGCGGCCAGCCCGCCGATATCCTTGATCTCGGTATATTCGTAGAAGGGGTTCGCAGGCTCGTGGCCGCGGTTCACCCACACCTTGCTCTTGATGCCGAGATCGTAGGCGGTCATCAAATCGTAGCGGAAGGAGGAGGAGACGTGGGTAATGTCCTCCGGGCCGCAGCCGAGCTTGTCGAGCATGTATTCAAAGCCCTTCATCAGCGGCTTATAGGCGCCAACCTCTTCGGCGGTGATGACGGTGTGAAAGGGCGCGCCGAGCTTCTCCACATTCGACATGATCAGGCTGTTCATGGAGTTGGACAGGATCACCAGTGGGATTTCCTTGGCGACCTTGGCCAGTCCCGCCGGGACGTCGGGGTGCGGACCCCAGGTCGGCACTTCTTCATAGATGCGTTGGGCATCTTCGGGTTTGAACTGGATACCGATGCGCTTGCAGCTGCGTTCGATGGAATTCTGCACCACCTCGAGGAAGGGTTTCCATGGCCCCAGCACCTCGTCAAGGCGATAGCCTCTAAAAGCCTCCACGAAGCTGGCCATTGCCTCTGGGGAGAGGCGCTCGCCGTAGACGCGCCGCGCGGCACCGGCCATATCGAAATTGGTGAGCGTGCCGTAGCAATCGAAGGTGATGTATTTCGGTCTGAACGTCGACATGGCGACCATCCTCCTGGTTTTCTCGGCACAGCGTGCCTGTACCACAACCACCATAGTCGGAGATCTGGAAGACTAACGGCCGCATTCGCTGCGACCTGAAGCAGATCGTTTCGTATTGCATCGCCGGTTTGGCAGAGAGTTGCGCCAGGTGTCCTTTCGAGCTTTGGGAGCAGCGCGGCCTGTCGGCCATGCTTCGGCAGAAGATGCGGCGCGAGCAGCGAAGGATAGTGAAAACGCGTGGCGCATGGCTGCCGGTCGGGAGGAACTGCTGTCTTTGGTGGTCTACCGTCAGCACTGAAGACGAAGGCCGGAAATTCTTAATGACCACACAACAGATCATCCTTGAAGAGATGACACCGGGGCACCTGGAAGGTGCTGTCGAGTTGTCTCGCCAAGTCAAATGGCCGCATCGCCGCGAGGATTGGGAGCTGGCCCATTCGATCAGCCGGGGGATCGTCGCTCTGGAAGAAGAACGCGTGGTGGCGACCATCATGATGACCCCCTACGGCGACAAAGCCGCCGCCATCAACATGGTGATCGTCGATGCGGCCATGCGCGGCCGCGGACTCGGCCGAAAGATGATGGAAGAGGCGCTGGCCAAGGCGGGTGAGCGCACCTGTTGCCTGACGGCGACACAGGAAGGCCTGCCGCTCTATGAGAAGCTGGGCTTCGTCACGACTGGCGAGATCGTGCAGCATCAGGGCGAGGCGTTGGCAGTTTCGGCGCCGGCCCGTGTATCCTGGGCAGAGAGCGGCGATCTTGCCCGCCTCGAGGTGCTGGATCGCGAGGCATTTGGCCATGACCGTTCGGCGCTGATGAAGCGGCTTTTCGAGCGCGCGAAGTTCGCTGTCATTCGCGATGAAGGCGATACCCAGGCCTTTTCCGCCATCCGGCCATTCGGCCGGGGGCTGGTCATCGGGCCGGTGGTGGCGAGAAACGGTGCCGAGGCCAAAGCACTGATCGACTTTCTGCTCGCCCATCATCAGGGCAAGTTCGTGCGTGTCGACACCGACGTCTCAACGGATCTTGCTGAATGGCTCACCGGGCGCGGGCTGGCGCACGTCGGCGGTGGGATCACGATGCGACGCTCCATGGCCACGCACAAAGAAAGCAAGCCCGCGCATCACCGCACATATGCGTTGGTCAGTCAGGCACTCGGTTAAATCAGGCACAACGCTGAATCGGAGGAAGAAATGCTGGCAAATTCACTGATCGAACTCGATCGCGCGCATCTGGTTCACCCGTTTTCATGCTATCGGAGCCACGAGGAGACGGGCGTGCGGGTGCTCAAATCCGCCAAGGGCGCAACGGTGACCGATGCAAGCGGGAAAACCCTGCTGGACGGATTCGCCGGTCTATGGTGTGTAAACATCGGCTACGGCCAGGAAAGTGTCGTTGAAGCAGCCGCAAAGCAGCTAAGAGAACTTCCCTATGCGACGGGATATTTCGGGCTGGGATCCGAGCCTGCCATTCGCCTTGCTGCCAGGCTTGCCGAACTGGCGCCCGGTGATTTGAACCACGTCTATTTCACGCTTGGCGGCTCCGATGCAGTCGACAGCACGATCCGCTTCATTCGCTATTACTACCATGTCAGGGGCACGCCGCAAAAGGACCAGTTCATCTCGGTCGAGCATGGCTACCATGGATCCTCGACGGCAGGGTCTGGTCTGACCGCGATCCCGGCTTTCCATGCGGGTTTCGGCGTTCCATACGACTGGCAGCACAAAATTCCTTCGCACTACGCCTATCGCAATCCGGTTGGTTCCGACCCGCAGGCGATCATCGATGCATCGGTCGCGGCCCTGCGGGCCAAAATCGCGGAACTCGGCGCGGGCCGCGTTGCGGCCTTCTACGCCGAACCCATCCAGGGTTCGGGCGGTGTCCTCGTTCCACCGACAGGTTGGCTGAAGGCTCTGCACGCCGTGTGCAAGGAACACGATATTCTGTTCGTTGCCGACGAAGTTATCACTGCCTTTGGCCGTACCGGCCCCCTCTTCGCCTGTGAGGAAGACGAGGTCGTGCCGGATCTCATGACCACGGCGAAGGGACTGACCTCGGGCTACGTGCCGATGGGCGCCGTCTTCATCTCGGACCATGTGTACAATACGATCGCGGACGGAGCCGGCAAAGCGCCTGTCGGCCATGGCTATACTTATTCGGCCCATCCCGTGAGCGCGGCGGTCGGGCTCGAATGTCTGCGTCTCTACGAAGACAGCTTGCTCGAGAATGGGCGCAAGGCCGGCAAGCGCTTGATGGAAGGCCTTCGCTCGCTCGCCGACCACCCGCTGGTTGGCGACATTCGCGGTCGCGGCATGCTGGCAGCAATCGAGTTGGTCACCGACAAGGAGCGCAAAACGCCGCTCCCGGCGGCGGCCGATCCGGGGCGCCGCATCTTCGAGCGCGCGTGGGCGAACGGCCTTGTCATCCGCGCCTTCAACAACGGCATCCTCGGCTTTGCGCCGCCGCTCTGCTGCACCGAGGCCGATATTGATGGGATCCTCGAACGTACCCGGATGACCCTGGATCAAACCCTGGAGGACCAGGACGTGCGGTCGGCGATGAAGGGATGATCGTCCAGGCTGCCGCCGCATGCGCGCGGCAGCCTCTTTCTCATCTGTCGAATATCGCGTCGAGAGGCAAATGGGATTTGACGATCGGTGACTTCAGCACGACGAAGCTGAAATATTTGTCGATTCCGATATCCAGTTCGATCATGCGCTCCATGATCGTCTGGTACTCGCTGATGCCCGCTGTGACAAACTTCACAAGATAGTCGTAACCGCCTGAAACCAGGTGGCATTCGATAACAGAATCGACCTTCTGGATTGCGGTGAGAAATCTCGCGAAGTCGTTCTGCTGGTGGTGCTTGAGCGTGACTTCGGTGAAGATCGTCAGAGTCTGCCCGAGCTTGGACACATCGATCTGGGCGGAATAGCCGGTGATGAAGCCTTCCGCCTGAAGCTTCTTGACGCGCATCAGGCAAGGGCTCGGTGAAAGGTTCACCAGGTCGGCGAGCTCGACATTCGTGACCCGCCCGTTCTTCTGCAGTTGGGATAAGATCTTGATGTCGATCTTGTCGAGCTTCATTGGAAACCTGTCAAACGTTGGAACCGCGGATCGTCCGGCAGACGGCGTCCGTCACCTCCTGCGTGGTCGCTGTCCCTCCCACGTCCGGCGTCAGCACGCCCTCACTCGTCACCGATTCCACAGCGTTCATCAACCGGACGGCCGCTGCGCTCTCGCCCAGATGTTCGAGCATCTGGGCAGCGGTCCAGAAGGTGGCGACCGGGTTGGCAATACCCTTGCCGGCGATGTCGAATGCCGAGCCGTGAATTGGCTCGAACATCGAGGGATAGCGCCGCTCGGGATCAATGTTGGCGGTCGGTGCAACGCCGAGACTGCCCGCGAGCGCGCCCGCAAGGTCCGACAATATGTCGGCGTGAAGATTGGTGGCGACGATCGTATCAAGGCTCCGAGGTTTCAACGTCATACGCACTGTCATAGCATCGACCAGCATCTTGTCCCAGGCGACGTCCGGGAATTCCGGCGCCACCTCGGCTGCGATTTCGTCCCACATTACCATGCCGTGACGCTGCGCGTTGGATTTTGTAACGACTGTCAGGAGCTTTCGCGGCCGTGATTGCGCCAGCCGGAATGCATAGCGCATGATGCGGGTGACGCCGACGCGCGTGAAGATCGCGACCTCGGTTCCGACCTCCTCGGGGAGGCCGCGATGGGCTCGGCCGCCGTGGCCCGAATACTCGCCCTCGGAATTCTCCCGCACGATCACCCAATCCAGATCGCCAGGGCCAACGCCCGCCAGCGGCGAAACAATACCGGGCAATATCCTGGTCGGCCGCACGTTCGCGTATTGATCAAAGCCTTGGCAGATTGGCAGCCGGAGGCCCCAGAGCGTGATGTCGTCGGGCACATCGGGAGCGCCTACCGCGCCAAAGAAGATAGCGTCGAAGCGCTTCAGTTGCGCCACCCCATCTTCGGGCATCATCCGACCATGCGCCTTGTAGTAGTCTGAGCCCCAGTCGAAGTGCTGGACGCGCAGCTTGAAGTCGCCGCAGCGCCGCTGCAGCGCCTCAAGCGCCTGGAGTCCGGCGGCAATGACCTCTGGGCCGATCCCGTCGGCAGGAATGGCGGCAATCTCATATTCGCGCATCGTCACTTTCCCTTCAGTGCTGGCCGCCTCGCGGCCTCGATCTCGTGTGCGACCTGATGTAGCTTGGCAAACGGTCTTCTCAGAATTCAGCGACCTTGCCCCACGCAGCTGTCTTCAGACGCTCCGGCCTATAGGGACGCGGATCGACGATCGGCTCGCTGCCGGTGATGATATCGGCGATCATATGTCCAGCGCCGGGGCCGATCCCGAAGCCGTGGCCGCTAAATCCCGCGGCGAGAAGAAAGCCCGGAATCCCCTCCACTTCACCAATTGCCGGGACGCCATCGGGCGTGCTGTCGACATAGCCCGCCCAAGCATGAGAAATCGCGACGCGCTGGAACTCGGGCAGCAATTCGCAGGCTCTTTGATAGGTCAGGCGAATCTGCCTCATGTCAGGTTTGGGGTCGAGAATCCGATTCCGTTCTATTGGAGTCACGTCTTCAAGTACCCATTTCCTCAGGCTTTCATGACCTTGACGCCAGCCCTCGAACGCTCCCGGGGCCAGACTGCGCCAGCGGCGGGCGAACATGGGCACGAACTCGCGGCTGAACCTGAGCTGCTGCGGCGTTGGATCGACTCGCGCCCGCCCGCTGATCGCCAGCGCGTATCCACCGTTGCTGCGCCGCGTCAGCGAGACGCGCGCGGTATGCAGGGCATCCGGCAGGCCATTTGCGCCAGGCGCTACGGCTAGAATGGACTGCCGTACGGCAGCCTGCGGGAAACGAATACCAAGCTGGTTGCAGAAGGAAGACGCCCACGCGCCTCCGGCCATGACCACGGTTGTTGTCCGGATGGTTCCGGCTTCTGTAACGACGCCGCTGACCCGGCCGGCGCTCAGCTCCAGCCCGCGCGCCGCGCAATTCTGATGTACGGTGCCGCCGGCCGCCATGATGCCGCGCGCGGCAACCGGCACCGCCTTTGAAGGATCCGCCGTTCCGTCAGTTGGCGAGAACACGCCGCCTTTCCATTTCCGGCCGGTCGCCTTGCCCTGTTCGGTGGCTTCTTGCGCGCTCAGCACATGCGTCGTGACGCCAACCGTCCTTGCGAAATCGCGCCACTTTGCCCAGCCTGCCAACTCGTTTTCGTCCTGCGAGAGATAGAGCAGGCCGCAGCGGCGGAAGCCGGTGTCCTCGCCGGTCTCCTGCGCTACTTTTTCCCAGAGATCGAGGCTCTTGGTTGCCATCGGCAACTCGCGTGCGTCACGGTTCTGCTGACGGCACCAGCCCCAGTTGCGGCTGGACTGTTCGGCCGCAACGCGCCCCTTCTCCAGCAGGGCAACGCTGACGCCGCGGCGTGCGAGATAATAGGCCGTGAATACGCCGACCACGCCGCCGCCGATGACGACGACGTCCGCCTCGCGAGGCAGGGATGGGCTGGACTCGATGTGAATGAGCGGCGCGGGCATGGATGGGACTCCGGTAAATTTGAAACATCCTAGCCTGCGGCCCGCAGAGGCAGGCTGCGGAGTTCATGCCTGGACGGAATTTCCTGCGGTTTGCAGCCCTTGGAACAGGCAATTGTTGCCGAAAAGCGCTCGCTGGCCCCAACCTCGCAGGGGCAAGCAGGAGTACACTTCATCCAGTCGCGCGATCTGCGGCATGGGCTTTTCGGGACGCGGCGCGCAGTGACGCAAGGCCTGTCGCGCACAAATCAGCGGAAGAAGGACCTGGTTGTCTGATCCCGGTTTTCTGCGCCGGAACGGGAGCAGAGTGAAATGCCGAACCTGACGTTCTTTTCAGAAGTTCCTGCCGCCCGAGGGCCAAATTTCGACGACTATGCGGATACAGAACAGTCAAACTGGCTGAAAGAACGGAGCAAGCTTCCTTATAACGGGTAAGCTCCAGAGAACTTCCGATAGGCAGGGCTTACGCCTTCGGAGAGTTCTCCAACAAAAGGGAACAGTGTCCGGTCCACGGACCGAATTTCATCAAGGGAGCCGCCAGGATGAGCAGAATCAGTCTCTCGCAGCCTCAGCGCTCAAAGCGCCGAGATGACCAGACGACGGACGCTATGGTGAGGCGCTTCTGCTCAAAGCGCGATGATGTGGTCCGCAACAGCGTGGACCCGCTCGGTTCAAACGGGAGATGATCGCAATGGTCGCAAGCATCCAGCCTGTAGCCCCCCACGATGTGGCGCTTTCGGTGCGCGACCTCACGGTGAATTTGCCGAAAGGCATGGAACGGACCCATGCCGTCGAGAACATCTCGTTTGACCTGAGACGCGGCCAAATTCTGTGCGTCATTGGCGAGTCCGGATCCGGCAAGTCGGTCACCGCCAACGCCATCATGGGGTTGCTGCCCAACGTGATCCGCGTCTCCTCGGGCGCCATCCACCTCGATGGGATGAACATCATAGGCATGTCGCAGGACAAGCTGCGCAGCCTGCGCGGCCGAGTGGTGTCGATGATCTTCCAGGACCCGCTGTCGGCGCTCAATCCGTTGATGACCGTGGGCGCACAGATTGACGAGGTCATGGCGGCGCACGGCGTCGGAACTCCGAAATCGCGTCGCGGCCGCGCTGTCGGGCTGCTGACCGAGGTGGGACTGCCGGACCCGGAACTCATGTACCACCAGTATCCGTTCCGCCTCTCCGGCGGGCAGCGGCAGCGGGTGATGATCGCCATGGCGCTGGCGCTTGAACCCACGATCCTGATCGCGGATGAACCGACGACCGCGCTCGACGTGACCACACAGGCACAGATTCTGGAGCTGATCCGCGACATTCAGCGCCGGAAGGGAATGAGCGTCATGTTCATCACTCACGACTTCGGCGTGGTGGCCGAGATCGCAGACAGCGTCGTAGTGATGGAGAAGGGCCACATCGTCGAGCAGGGTAGCGCTCAACAGGTCCTGAAGTCGCCTGGCCATCCCTACACAAGGCGCCTTATCGCAGCCGTCCCGCACCTGACCGGCGAGAACCGCGTTCCTCTGGAGACGGCCGACAAAGCGCCGATCCTGAAGGTCGAAGGCCTGATGAAGACCTACCGAAGCGGCAGTTCCCTGTTCAGCGCGCAGCGCGTCGTGCCCGCGGTCAACGAGGTCTCGTTCGATCTGGCGCCCGGGCGCACGCTGGGCGTTGTGGGCGAAAGCGGTTCCGGCAAATCATCGCTTGGTCGGCTTTTGATCAAGCTGCTGGACAGCGACGGCGGCGGGATTCTGTTCGAGGGTCGCGACATCGCCAAGCTTTCCGAAGCCGAATTCCGTCCGCTGCGGCCGCGGGTCCAGATGATCTTCCAGGATCCGTTCGCCTCGCTCAACCCGCGCTCGACGATCGGCCACATCCTGACCGTTGGCCCAGTCGCGCACGGGACGCCCTATGCCCAGGCGCGCGAAGAGGCGAGGGCGCTCCTGGCCCATGTCGGCCTCGATGCCGGCGCCTTTGATCGCTTTCCGCATGAATTTTCCGGTGGGCAGCGCCAGCGCATCGGCATCGCTCGGGCACTGATGTTCAAGCCGAAGCTGCTGATCGCCGATGAGGCGGTGTCGGCGCTGGACGTGTCGATCCAGGCCCAGATCCTGCAGCTGCTCGACCAGATCCAGCGGGAGACCGGCGTGTCGATGATCTTCATCACCCACGACCTGCGCGTCGCCAGCCAGATCTGCGACGAGATCGCGGTGATGCAGAAAGGGCGGATCGTCGAACGGGGACCGCCATCGCAAATCTTCCTCGACCCGCAATCAGCCTACACACGTGAGCTGGTGGCGGCGATTCCTGGAGAGCAGCCGGGAACCACCCGCCCGGTTGCAGCAAA
Organism: Mesorhizobium sp. WSM2561; assembly: GCF_000513915.1. Lineage (NCBI taxonomy): Bacteria > Pseudomonadati > Pseudomonadota > Alphaproteobacteria > Hyphomicrobiales > Phyllobacteriaceae > Mesorhizobium > Mesorhizobium sp. WSM2561. The sequence continues at coordinate 90,627 of NZ_AZUX01000003.1, read as the reverse complement.
CGGATAATAGCCACGGCGGACACCGCCAAAACAAGGGGAATTCCAATGACTGAACGCTCAAACACCAAATCAAACTACTCGCGACGCGATGCACTGCGATTGATGGCGATAGGCGGGGCTGCAGGCCTCATTGCGCCCAATCTGCTGGGCAAACCCGCCTTCGCCCAGAACCCTCCGGCGAGCCCAACCGGCCGCGTCGTGGTTGGACTTTCGCAGGAACCCACCGTCTTCAATCCGTTGATGCCGCATATCGAGGCCGACGAGGCTGTGCATTTCTCGGTGTTCGATGCACTCGTTCGCATGGACCCCAAGGGCGTTCTTCAGCCCAATCTCGCGGTCGAAGTGCCAAGCCAGAAGAACGGCGGCATTTCAGAGGACGGGCTTGTGTGGCGCATTCGCCTGCGTGACGATGTCCGCTGGCACGACGGCAAGCCGTTCACGGCCGAGGACGTGAAATTTACTCTTGAGCTCATCACCAATCCGAAATTCCGCGCGTGGCGCACGGCGGGCCATTCGCTGGTGCGCGATATCAAGGTGGTCTCGCCGACCGAGCTGACCTGGCGGATGGAGGAGGCTTTCGCCCCCTACCAGTCGTTTCTCGCCGAAACCTTCATGGTTCCCAAGCACATCCTCGAGAAAGAGGCCGACCCCAACGCTGCCGCCTTCAATCAGGCGCCTGTCGGCACTGGTGCATTCAAGTGGGCTCAGCGCGTTGCCGGCGATCATATCGAACTCGTCGCGAACGCGGATTATGCCGGGGAGGGCCCTTATCTGGAGCGGCTCGTCTTCAAATACATCCCCGACATGACGGTGCTCTACACCCAGTTCAAAAGCGGCGACATCGATCTTGTCGACCAGGCATTCATAACCGCCGACCACTACGCGGAAGCCAGCACACTATCGGATCGTTTGGTCAAGCTGGAGCCCGGGGCATCGGTCGAGTCGATCTATCTCAATCTTGAGAAGCCGCAATTCAAGGACCCGGCGGTCCGCCAGGCGCTCTACGCGGCAATCGACAGGAAAGCGATCCTCGAAGCACTTTACTACGGGGTTCACAAACCGACCGAGACGTTCATGCCGCAGAATTCCTACTACTACAATCCGAACCTGCCGGCACAGGAGTTCAACCTCGAGCGCGCGGGCCAGATCCTCGACGAGGCCGGCTGGGTACCCGGAGCCGATGGAATACGGGTGAAGGATGGGGTGCGTCTGTCGTTCGCCAACTCCACCACTTCCGGCAACCACCTGCGCGAGCAGACGCAGCAGTTCCTCCAGCAGACATTCGCCGAGATCGGGGTCGAGATGACCATCTCGAACCTGCCGGCCGCCGTCATGTGGGGGGATTTCTGGCTCAAATCGCAGTACGAGTCAGCCATCTCGGGTGTAACCAATGTCATCGCGGGCGACCCCGACGTTTCCAACCGCCTGCACACCAAGGCGATCGTCGCCAAGGGCGGAAAGGGCTCGAACACAGGCCAGTACTCCAACTCGGAGGTCGATGCGCTGCTCGAGAAGGGCGCCCGCACCTTCGATCGGGAACAGCGGCGCGCCATCTATCTGCGCGTGCAGGAAATCGTTCGGCAGGATCTGCCGTTCCTGCCTCTGTTTGCCTACACCAACGTGTTCGGCCGCAAGGAAGGGCTGGAGGGTTTCGAGGCAAATTCCAACACCCGCGTCGCATCCTGGCATGCCGCCGGATGGCATTGGAAGGCCTGACATCCATTACGCCACCGCCGCCTCGCGGCGGCGGCCAGTCTTCGGCACTGTCTTGAAAGAGGAGAGATGAATGCGCGGCTTCCTGCTCAACCGGCTCTCACAGAGCCTCATCCTGCTCCTGATCGTCTCGGTCATCGGGTTCCTCGTCCTGAACCTGCTGCCGGGCGGGCCGCTGGCGCAATTCGGGCTCGATCCCGGCATGACGCAGGACGATCTCGAGCGCCTGAAAGAGCAATTGGGGCTGAACCGTCCGCTTTTGGTGCAATATTTCGACTGGGCCTGGCGGCTTCTCCAGGGCGACTGGGGCCACTCCTTCCGCGACGGCGCGCCTGTGCTGGCAGTGATCGGCCGGCATGTCCCTGCGACGCTGCTGCTGATGGGGACGTCCACCGCGATTGCGATCGCCATCGGCACCTGGATCGGCATTCGTGGCGCCACGCACCGCTATTCGCTGTTCGACCATATGGCGACGATCGGAGCGATGGTCGCGCTGTCGATCCCGACCTTCTGGTTCGGGCTCGTCGGCATCTACGTCTTCTCCCTGCAGCTGGGCTGGCTGCCTGCAGGCAACATGTACACGATCGGCGACGGTTCGGTCCTGAACTACCTGCATCACCTGATCCTGCCAAGCATCGTGCTGTCGCTGGTGCATGTCGCGATCTGGAGCCGCTACATGCGCACGGCGACGCTCGACGCCATCAGCCAGGATTTCGTCAAGACCGCCCGCGCCAAAGGCCTGAGCGAGCGCCGAGTCATAATGAAGCACGTCGTCGGCAATGCGCTTTTGCCGATGATCACACTGGCCGGGGTCCAGCTTCCCAGCATCCTGACCGGCGCGCTGGTGACGGAGACCGTGTTTACCTGGCCGGGGATGGGTCGACTGTTCCTGGACAGCCTCGGCTACAGCGACTACCCGGTCGTGATGGGACTGCTGATGTTCTCGGCCATTCTCGTCATTCTGGGCAACTTGATCGCAGATATTGCCGTGGCGATCGTCGACCCGCGCATTCGTCTGGGTTGAGCGCGTAACCTCACGTCCAACAGGAGGCACCCGAAATGACCGCTCTCGCCGCAAATGCAGGACCAAGCCGCTGGTGGCGCAGCCGCACCGTGCGCCGTTTCACGAGCCATCATCTGGCGTTGCTGGGGGTGGCGATGATCACCCTTCTCACGCTGGCATGCGTCTTCGGCCCGCATCTCCTGCCCTATGATTCCCTCTACATCGATTTGCGCGCCCGCTTTTCACCGCCGCTGACCGGCGACCACTATCTCGGGACCGATCCTTTGGGGCGGGACGTGGCGGCACGACTGTTCATGGCGGGGAGGACTTCACTGCTGGTGGCTTTCTTTGCCATGCTGCTTTCGACGCTGATCGGAACGCTCGTCGGCGTGATCGCGGGCTACCGCGGCGGCTGGATCGGCGCAGCGCTGATGCGCACGGTCGACGGCTTCCTGTCATTCCCCTCCATCTTCCTGCTGCTGGCCTTGGCCGCGGCACTGAAGCCGAGCCCGGCTATGGTCACCGTCATCGTCGCTGTCACCAGCTGGATGGAGGTAGCCCGGATTGTCGAGGCCGAGGTGCGGTCATTGCGCGAGCGCGAGTTTGTGCTGGCCGGGCGCATGCTGGGGCTTAGCGGTGCGCATATCATGTTCCGCGAGATCCTGCCCAACGCCATGGGCCCGATCATCGTGGCCGCGACGCTGACAGTCGCGCACGCTATTCTCCTGGAAGCCTATATCAGTTTCCTGGGTTATGGCATTCAGCCGCCGCTGCCCAGCTGGGGCAACATGCTCGAGGGCGCCCAGCAGTATCTGGACAGTGCGCCCTGGCTGGCGATCATTCCCGGGGCCGCCATCACCATCGCCGTGACAAGCTTTAATTTCATCGGCGACGGGTTGCGCGATGCGCTCGACGTGCGGGACGACCGTGTCTGATCTCGTCGACAAAAGCGGCCCGCGCCTCACCCGAAAACCCAGCGAGAAGTGACTCTGATGCACGAGCCGAAAGTCGCCGACAAGAGCACCCCCTACTGGTGGGAAGCGGCGCCCGTCATGCCGCTGCCGCCGCAGCCCCTGGCCAGGACGGTTGATGTGGCGATTGTCGGCGCCGGCTATGCGGGGCTTTCGGCCGGGCTTGCGCTGGCGCGCGAGGGGCGCTCGGTTGCAGCTTTTGATGCGATGAATCCGGGCGAGGGGGCCTCGTCGCGCAATGGCGGAATTACCAGCGGGAGCATCCGGCTGGACTACGCCACGATCACCCGGCGCTTCGGCGAACAAAAAGCCATGGCGATCGAGGCCGAGGGCAAGGTCGCGCGCGAATTCCTTTACGATTTCATCAAGTCGGAAAAGCTCGACTGCGACTTTCAACTGGTTGGCCTGTTCAAGGGCGCCATCGGATATGAACAGTACGAGAAGATGGCCCGCGGCGCCGAGTCGTTGGCGAGGAAACTGGGGATCGAATCTTACGCTGTTCCATATGCAAAGCAGCGCACCTACGTCGGCACCGACTTCTATCGCGGCGGCATAGTCCGGATGGACATCGGTGGGCTGCACCCGGCCAAATTCCACGCCGAGCTCCTGCGGGTGGCGCTCGCTTCGGGACTGGCGGTGCATTCGAACACCCCCGTGACCTCGATTGAAAGGGATAGCTCCGGGTTCCGCGTCGCCACTTCGGCCGGAACGGTGCAGGCGCGGCAGGTGCTGGTCTGCACAAATGGCTATACGGATGGCGCCAGTCCCTTCCTGCGCCGTCGGCTGGTGCCGGTTCGCAGCCGGATCATTGCCACCGAGGAACTCGCGCCTGAGGTGATGGCGCGCCTGATGCCGAAGCGGATGATGATGGGCGAGGGCCGCGAGCTTGGCTTCTATTACCGCCCTTCGCCGGACGGCAGACGCATCCTGCTCGGCGGGCGCGACAGCTCGCGTGCAGGCGATCCGGCAGCCCCGACGCTCCGTCTGCGCAACGGGCTGGGCGAAATTTTCCCGGAACTGGAGAACGTTCGCCTTTCGCATAGCTGGTTCGGCAATGTGGCGATGCACCGCGACATGCTGCCCCGCATCTTCGAGAAGGATGGCGTGGTCTATGCCACCGGCTTCTGCGGTTCGGGCGTGGTCTGGGCGCCATGGGTCGGCACGCGTGCGGCTCACAAGCTGATGGGACATGGCGATCGGGCGCGCACCGCATTCGATTTCCGGCCGCCTGCAGCCATCCCGCTCTATCGCGGCAATCCGTGGTTCCTGCCGGCCGTTATCAAGGGCTACGCCCTGCAGGACCGTATCGCCTGGTGGCGCGCCAGCCGCTGACGGCGGATATACTTTCTGAGGGGCACTCCTCAACGAGACCGGGCAAGCACGAATGAAGACTCAAATAGTCGTCGTTGGCGGTGGGGCTGGAGGTCTTGAGCTCGTGCGGCGGCTCGGAGCACGGCTCGGCCGCAAGGATTTCGATATCATTCTTGTGGAGCGTAACCACACCCATGTCTGGAAGCCGCTCCTCCATGAAGTCGCGGCCGGATCACTCGACGCAAATCTTGACGAAGTGGGCTACCGCGGCCACGGGCACCGTTGGGGCTACCGCTTCTTCTACGGGTCGCTGGAGGCAATCGATCGCACAGCGCGGCAGGTCACAGTGGCGCCGATTTTCGACGATGACGGGTCGGAACTGGTTGGTCGACATCGGCTCCGATACGATTACCTGGTTATCGCAATCGGGTCGGTTTCAAACGACTTCGGTACTCCCGGAGTCAAGGACCATTGTCTTTTCCTCGAAGACCGTCATCAAGCGGATCGCTTTCGATTGAAGTTGTTGAATCATTGTCTTCGAGTTTCCAGGACAATGTCAGCTGATCCAACCGACGACGCCTTTGTTGACATAGCTATCGTAGGTGGCGGCGCGACAGGCGTCGAACTCGCTGCTGAACTCTACAACGCTGCATCATCTCTCAGACACTATGGCCTGGAAGTCTTCGACGAGACCCGGTTGAGGGTCACTTTGATAGAGGCCGGGCCGCGGATTCTTCCGGCTCTCCCAGATGCTTTAGCAAAGGCTGCGCATCAGGAACTTGAGGCCCTCGGCGTCCGGGTGCTCGCAAACACAGCTGTATCCGAAGCAACGGAAAAGGGATTGAGGTGCGCTACCGGGGAGCAGATAGACGCCAATATTTGCGTGTGGGCTGCAGGAGTGCAGGGGGCAAGTATTCTAGGAGAGCTCGACGGACTCGAGATGGCGCGTAGCAGGCAACTTGTCGTCCTTCCCACCCTCCAAACGAGCCGGGACGAGCGCATCTTCGCTATCGGCGATTGCTGCTTTTTCAAGCCGGAAGGGGCGGGCGGCCCGGTGCCGCCACGAGCTCAGGCTGCCCACCAGATGGCATCGACCGCTTATCGCAACATTCTTCAATTGATTGCCGGGAAAACGCCGGAGGCATTTGTCTATCGGGACAACGGCTCGCTAGTGTCGTTAAGCCGGTTTTCCACCGTCGGTAGCTTGATGGGAAACCTCGTCGGAGGGCGGATGGCGATCGAGGGGCGGCTGGCCAGGATGATCTACGTGTCTTTGTACCGCATGCACCTGGTGGCCATACATGGCTGGATCAAGGGCCTGGCTCTTATCTTGGTCGGCCATGTCAACCGCGTCGTCCGTCCGCGTCTCAAATTGCATTGACGTCGGTCAGGCGCGTGGCAGACTGCGACCGAACGATGTCGCTGAGGTCTGCATTGCACCTCACCTGAGCGGCGCCCGAGTGGTCTTGCCGCATTCCTCGCCCGATTTGCGCCATATGGCATGCCGACGGACAGCTCAAAACGAATGATCCCGCTGAATTGAAGGGGCAAAACAGCAGTCAAATCTGTCCGCCGGCCGCCACTCTAAGGTCCGACTTCAATCTGACTTTGGATCAAGCGACAGCGTTGCACTTATGGCCGTTGATCACGACAGGGATATCGTCAGCGCCCCGACCGAGCTGATGAAATTCGAGACCCGCCATGTGCCGGGCGCGCTGAAGCTGTCGCAGGAGATGGGCTGGCCGTATCGCCAGGAGGACTGGGAATTTGCCGTGACGGTCGGCAATGGCCTGGTCCTCGAGCGGGCAGGGCAGGTGATCGGCACTGCCATGTCCTGGAATTACGGACAGGCCTATGCCACTGCCGGGATGATCATAGTCACTGGCTCGGCGCAAGGCGGTGGCAACGGCTCCCGGCTTTTTGACGGGTTGCTTCAGGCCACGGACGGGCGCAACGTGCTGCTCAATTCGACGGAAGAGGGTCTCGCGCTCTACAAGCGACGCGGCTTCACTGCCTGGGGCGCGGTGCTTCAGCACCAGGGCCCGCTGACCGTCGCCGTGACGCAGAGTACCGGCGACGACATCCGTCAGGCGACGGTCTCCGACCTCGCGGCAATCCAGGACTTCGACGAACGGGCGACAGGCATGCCCCGGCCCTCGATGGTGGCTGGCGTCGCTGATGCGGGCAATGTTTTGGTCATCGAACGCGCGGGGCGTATTGCAGGCTACGCCATCGCCAGGCGGTTCGGCCGCGGCTATGTCCTGGGCCCTGTTGCCGCCGAGAGCGGCCAAGACGCGCGGCTTCTGATCCTGGCCCAGCTTTCGAAGCTTCACGGCCAATTCGTGCGCATCGACGTCTATGCCGAACACGGATTGGGCGACTGGCTGGATAGCCTGGGGCTCGCGCGTGTCGGTGCTGTGATCGCGATGGTCAAGGGGCGACGGCCCGTCTCCGACGGGACGGCCCGCATGTATGCCTTGGCAAATCAGTCGTTCGGTTAAGGAATGAGGTAGGGGAGCGATGGATACGAACGAAAAGATGCGTGAGGCGGCCCAAACGATCGATGCCCTCATCACCCCGTCGCTGCTTCTGGACCGGGGGCGGCTTGAGCGCAACATCCAGCGTCTGGCCGAGCATGCCAGAAAGCTTGGCGTGGTGCTGCGCCCGCATATGAAGACGGCCAAAAGCATCGACGTCGCCCGACACGTGTTCCCCGGCGAACCCGGTCCGATCACGGTCTCGACCGTCGCCGAGGCGGAGTATTTCGCCGGCCACGGCTTTCGAGACATCACCTATGCAGTCGGCATGTCGCCGGCTTCGGCCGTCCGCGCCATGGAGCTTTGTCGCCGTACCGGCGCTGATGTGAAGCTGTTGCTCGATTCCGTCGAGCAGGCCGACGCCCTGGCCGGTGTACGCGAAGCCACCGGCGTGACGCCGTCCGTCTTCATCGAACTGGACTGCGATGACCATCGCGGTGGATTGAAGCCGGACGATCCCAAGCTGATCGAGGTGGCCAACAGGATCGTCGCAGCGGGCGCCAACCTGGTCGGCGTCCTCGCCCATGCCGGCGAGTCCTATGGCTTGAGCACGCCCGATGCGCTGGTCAAGGCAGCCGAGGACGAGCGTTTGGCCACCGTGCGCGCCGCCGACACTTTGCGCGCCCACGGCCATGCCTGCCCGATCGTCAGCCTAGGCTCGACGCCGACGGCGCACTTCGCCGAGAACCTCGAAGGCGTCACGGAGCTGCGCGCCGGGGTCTACATGTTCTTTGACCTCGTCCAGCACGGGGTAGGGGTCTGCGGTCTCGACGATATCGCAATTTCCGTGTTGGCCACGGTGATCGGGTCCAAGCCGGAAAAGGGATGGGTGCTGGTCGACGCCGGGTGGATGGCGCTTTCACGCGACCGGGGAACCGCAAACCAGCAGATCGACCAGGGTTACGGCGTGGTCTGCGACGAAAAGGGGCGGGTGCTCGAAGATGTGATCGTGGCGCAGGCCAGCCAGGAACACGGTATCCTCGCCATTCGCGCCGGTTCTGGAAAGTCCATGCCCGATTTGCCGCTCGGGGCTCGGGTCCGGATTCTGCCCAACCATGCCTGCGCGATGGCCGCCCAGCATCACCTCTACGCCGTCGTCAACGGGGACAGTCCCAGGATCGAAGCGCGTTGGGAGCGGATCCGCGGATGGTAGGGGCTCCAATCGCAACGCTTTGCATGGCGCCCATGCAAACTGACGCACTGGTGGTGCAATCATGAAGCTTACATCTTATTGGCTGGACACCTCTCAGCCGTTCAATGAGGGCACGTCCAAACCGCTCGAAGGCCACTACGATGTAGCGGTTGTGGGCGGCGGCCTGACCGGATCTTCCGCGGCACTGGCCCTTGCCAAGAAGGGCGCCAGGGTTGCACTGTTGGAGGCCGAAACCATAGGCAACGCCGCATCCGGCCGCAATGGCGGCATGTGCAACAACGGTTTTGCCCAGAACTATGCAATCATGGCCGGCAAGCACGGCAAGCCGGCCGCAAACGCGCTCTACAAGGCTTTCGACGCCGGCGTCGATATGGTCGAGCGGTTGGTGCAGGAAGAAAAGATCGACTGCAGCTTCTCCCGCGTCGGCAAGCTCAAGCTTGCCGCCAAGCTCGAGCACTACGACGTGCTGGCGCGCAGCCAGGAACTGCTCGCCGCCAATGTCGATCCCGGAACGAGGATGATCGCGCGCGCCGACCTGCGTGACGAAGTCGGCACCAGCCGCTACTATGGCGGGCTGCTCTTTCCCAAGAGTGCCGGCATGCATGTCGGCCGGTTCGTCCGGGGGCTGGCGACCGCCGCCGCACGACGTGGCGCGGAGGTCTATGAACGCGCCCCCGTCATGGCTTTGCGCAAGATCGCCGACGGGCATGAGGTCGAGACCCCAAGGGGCAAGATCGTCGCGCGGCAGGTTCTGCTGGCGAGCGGCATTTCCCAGGTCGGTCCGCTCGGATGGATCCGCCGCCGGATCGTGCCGGTCGGCGCCTTTCTGGTCGTGACGGAACCGCTGTCGCCTGGGCAGCTTCAGCGCCTCATGCCGACCCGCCGCAATGTCGTCGACACGCGCAACCTCGTCGTCTACTGGCGGCTGACCCCGGACAATCGCATGCTGTTCGGCGGGCGGGCCCGGTTTGCGGTGTCCAATCCGCAATCCGACGAAAAGAGCGGCCGGATCCTGAAAGCGGCGATGGTCGAGGTCTATCCGGAACTGGCCGACACCCCGATCGACTACTGCTGGGGCGGCATGGTCGACATGACGCGCGACCGGCTGCCGCGCGCCGGAGAGCGCAACGGAATCTACTACTCGATGGGCTATAGCGGCCACGGCACCCAGATGTCGACGCTGATGGGCAGCATCATGGCCGATGTCATGGACGGGCGTCCCGACCTGAACCCCTGGAAGGATTTCGATTGGCCGGCGATCCCTGGTTATTTCGGGCGACCCTGGTTCCTGCCGATCCTCGGCGCTTATTACCGCATGAAGGACCTTGTCACATGATTTCGCCCCTCGAACACCTGTCCCGCAATGGCCGCCTGGACAAGTTCTTCATCGACGGTCAATGGGTCGAGCCGAAGGGCACCGCCGAGGGCGTCGTCGTGAATCCCGCCACCGAAGAGGTCGTGACACGGTTTCCGCTCGGAAACAGCTGGGATGTGGACGCGGCCGTTTCAGCGGCCCGCCGGGCGTTCGCCACCTGGAGCCGTACCCGGCCGGAATACCGCGCGGGTCTGCTTGATCGCCTGCAGGCGCTGCTCGAAGCGCGCAATGAACTGCTTGCGCAATGCTTGAGCCTCGAAATGGGCGCGGCGATCGGATATGCGCGCACCGCGCAGGTGCCGCTGGCGATCGCCCATGTGCAAGTCGCTCGCGATGTCCTGAAAACTTTCCCCTTCGTCGAGCAGCGCGGCCACACCGCCGTCACCCACGAGCCGATCGGTGTCTGCGCCCTGATCACGCCCTGGAACTGGCCACTCTACCAGATCACCGCCAAGGTTGCGCCGGCGCTCGCCGCAGGCTGCACGGTCGTGCTGAAGCCAAGCGAGCTCTCTCCTTTGGACGCGCTGCTGTTTGCCGAGTCGATTGAGGAAGCCGGCTTCCCTGCCGGTGTCTTCAACCTCGTCAATGGTGACGGCCCGGGCGTGGGTATGGGTCTCGCCTCGCACACGGATGTCGACATGATCTCCATCACCGGCTCGACCCGTGCCGGCATTGCGGTGGCCCAGGCCGCCGCGCCGACGGTCAAGCGCGTCGGACAGGAGCTCGGCGGCAAGTCGCCGAACGTGATTTTGCCCGACGCCGATCTCGATCGCGCCGTTTCGCTGGGCGTAGCCGCCGCCTTCCGCAATCTCGGCCAGTCATGCAGCGCGCCGACGCGCATGATCGTGCCGCGCGAGCGGCTGTCCGAGATCGAGGCGGTCGCCAGGAGGGCCGCGGCCCAGATCATCGTCGGCGATCCGCTTTCAGAAGCCACCACGCACGGTGCAATCGCCAACCGTTCCCAATTCGACCGCATCCAAACCATGATCGGCGTCGGCATTTCGGAGGGCGCCAGGCTCCTCACCGGCGGGTCGGGTCGCGCGGACGAAATGAGCGTCGGGTTCTATGTGAAGCCGACTATCTTTTCCGACGTGCTTACGAACATGCGCATTGCCCAGGAAGAGGTCTTCGGACCAGTTCTGTGCATCATCCCCTACGACACAGTCGAGGAGGCCATCACTATCGCCAACGATACGGTCTACGGCCTGGGGGCCCATGTGCAGGGCGAGGATATGGGCGCCGTCAGGGACGTCGCCTCGCGGATCCGCGCCGGTCAGGTTCATCTCAACTACCCGGCCTGGGACCCGCACGCCCCGTTTGGCGGTTTCAAGCAGTCCGGAAACGGACGCGAATATGGCATCGAAGGCATGTTGGAGTACCTCGAGGTCAAATCCATCCTCGGCTATTTCTAGGCGACATTTTTGCCAAGCGCGGAGGCGCGGCTGGCGCCGTCTACGCCCATAGGCCGGGCGGATCGCTATTCAGTTATGGATTGATAACTGAATCGGATTTGGTGACGTCTGCGTCGGTTTGACTCATCAGGTTGCGATTCTGTTCGGTCGCTTTGTGGTTTCCGATCGGGCATGATCGACCGACGCAGAATCGAGCAGCGGTCGTGCTGCGGGTTGGGGTGGCTTGCGGTGGTGTCTGAGATCACCGGTCTGGCCCGTTCGACGATCGGGCGTGGCATCAATGACCTCGATGTTGCGGCGCCGCGCGGGCGGGTGCGTCGCCAGGGCGTTTGTCTTGCTGTCTATGCGATCGAATGTAGTGGCAGAGAACTCTGGCCTGGAGCTTCCTCGATCGTTCGAAGCTCCGCCGTGCTGAATTCATTTGTGATTATTTTGACCAGGACTGATCTCCCACGCTCTCTTGATGTCCTTCGAGGCACGCCGAGATCGCCTGCAGCTGGAATTCCAGTGCGGGGCCCTCTGCAGGGAACCGGCCGTCCAGCGCCGAGGTGCCGACGGTAAACCCCGCTGCGCCACTGTTGCGAATGGTGTTGATCTGATCCGGCCGGTCCACCGATCCCGCGACGATAACGGGCTTGGGCACGGCCCGGCACACAGCGTCGATCAGAGATGGCACATTGCCTGCCGAACGGTAGGCGAGAAGGTCGAGACCGGCGACACCGGGATGGCTGGCGAGCGCGACCGCGCTTTTGACGATCTCGGCCTGCGATCCTTCCAAAATGCTCGGATGCCCGACGATGCGACCCGGAAACGGATAGTAGCGGATGGGCGTCCCTTCCAGCAGCGGCAGCACGTCTTCGGCATGGGTGCCACCGAGAAGATAGTCGACGCCGAGGTCGATCGCCGCCTTGACCGAGGCGATCTCGCTGTCGCGGTCGAGCGATACAACTTCAAGATAAGTGCTGGCTCCGCCCCCGCGAATCTGGCGGGCGAGGGCGGCGAGCGCGTCGAGCGGCAGGCCGATGTCCTTGAAGCCGATGTGGCGGATTCCGGCCCGGAGCGCCGTTTTGGCGTGGACGGCGGCGTCGGTCACGGTGCGGTCGTTGCGTGTCAGCATGAAGATGTAGTCGAATTGGGTCATGGGGTGACGGCTTTCTGGTTCGGGAGGGAGGCCTTCAGCCTAAGGGCGTAGTCGAAGGCGGTCTCCAGGCTGGAGGGGTCGGCGACGCCAGACCCCGCGATGTCGAAGGCGGTGCCGTGGTCGGGGCTGGTACGCACGAATGGCAGGCCCAGCGTGACGTTCACGCCATGGTCGAGGCCCATATATTTGACCGGGATGAGACCCTGATCGTGATACTGCGCGACCACGATGTCGAACCGGCCCTTGCGGGCCTGCATGAACACAGTGTCGCCTGGCCATGGGCCGGAGGCGTCGATACCTTCGGCACGGGCCGCCTCGATCGCCGGCCGGATGATGCGGATTTCCTCGTCTCCGAAGAGACCGCCTTCGCCGGCATGCGGATTGAGGCCCGCGACGGCGACGCGCGGATGGGTGATGCCGAGCGCCTGCGCACCGGCATGGGCCAACCGGATCGCGTCCATCTGCGACGCGAAATCGCCTTTGCGGATCGCCTCGGACAACGAACAATGGATGGTGACGAGGACCGTGCGAATGTCCTCGTTCGCCAGCATCATGGCGACCTTGGGAGCCCCGCCATGATCGGCCAGGATTTCGGTGTGGCCGGGATAGTGCAGACCGGCTGCTGCCAACGCCTCCTTGTGAATCGGCGCCGTTACGATGCCGCCCACCCAACCGTCCCGCGCCAGTCCGATCGCGACAACGATGGCGTCGAACGCCGCGCGTCCACTGACGGCCGAAACTTGGCTGACCGGTGGCAGGGCGGAAAGCTGCGAGGAGCAAAGCACGTTGAGGGTTCCGTCATCGAGCACGGTCTCATCGACTGAAGCGATCGGCCGGACCCGCACTTCAGCATCGAGCGCGCAAAGGGCGCGGGTCATCACCAGCGGATCACCGACGACGATCCAGTGCCGCTTGTCCGGGCAACGGAGATACATTTTTGCGATGATCTCGGGGCCGATGCCGGAGGGATCACCCATGGTCACGGCGAGAGGAGCGTCATGGGCGGTCATGAATCAGCCTTTCGTGAAAGCGGTTTGGCCAGCAGGTCGCGGGCGGCATCAAGGAGTGTCGAGGGTGAGCCGAAGCCTCCCGCCTTCATGGCGATGGTAAGCGGCGTTCCGTCCGCCCGTTCGGCGCGGCCGACCGGAAAGCCGGGCTCCAACTCGCGGGTGAGAAGGAACCCGTTGATGCCGAGGCGGTCGAGGATCGCCGCCATCGTCTCGCCGCCGGTGGCGATCACCGCGTCATAGTCATGCCGGGCGACCGCTGCGGCTGCTTGTCCGGCGAGGTTCGTCGTCACCGCGCTGGCATTCTCCTGCCGTTGCAGCGGTGCCCGAAGGCAAATCACACGGGCGTCGCCGGGAGCGTCGGCCAGGTCGCCGACGACGGGAACGCCTCGTACACGCAAGGTCTCGCATTGGACGCGCGTTACCGGATTGGTGCTTCCTGCGACAATCACCACCCGCCCGGCGGCTTTGCCCGTTAATGGGTGTCCATCCGGCACGGCAGGGACCAGCAATGCCAGCGCGATGGCGAGACCAGGCGAGCCCACCCACAGGACAGTCTCGGGATCGGGAATGTCGGCGACCTGCCGGTTCAGTTTGTCCTGGCTGTTGGCGTCGAGGATCAGAATGAACCCTTTCGTCGCCGCATCGCCGGAACTGTCTGGGGCGATAATGATCGGTTTACCCAGGGACGGATCGACCAGTTCGGCAATGTCCGAGGTGCCTGCGGGATGGAGTGGATCACGGCCGTAGACGCTTTGACTCACGGGAATGCCGTTCACCGTCTGGATCCCGCCGACGGTGAGCCGCCCCGCTGCGGGAAAGGCTGGAGCGATGACAAGCCTGCTCCGGCCGCTGGCGCGAAAGGCGGCGGCGACTTCCACGCGGATATGGCCGCGCAGGGTCGAATCGATCGTTTTGAAGAGAAGGCGGGCATTCGAGAGGGCAGACACGGCGTCGGCCGTAGCCTTTCTTGCCTGCGAGATGTCGGAGGTGCGGCTGTTAGTATCGATCGAAGTGACAGCTCCATTCTCCGCGCCGTCGACTTGTCGCTTGATCACAGGTGCATAGCCTCTCGCGAGAAAGGCCGCCGCGCCGTCGGTAGCACTGGTCAGGTCGTCGGCGACTATCCCGATCAGGAGAGATGTGGTCTGCTTCATGTTGGTGAGAATAGCAGAACGATCGGCATCGATTATCCATATGATCTGACGATTTATGGTGATATGAAATCACCAATGAAGCGCTCTGAAGTACCTTCGCTCGACGACCTGCGCGCCTTCCAAACAGTGGCGCGTCTGGGGTCTGTGCGTGCTGCGGCTGCCGAACTCGCTCTGACGCATGGTGCAGTCAGCCGCCGCGTCTCCAAACTGGCCACCGATCTTGGTCTGCGGTTGCTCGAAGCGGACGGGCGCGGGGTGCGTCTGACCTCCGATGGCGCGAAGCTGGCGGAGGCAACCGGCAAGGCGTTCCATTTAATCACTGATGCCTTGGCAGAAATCAGATCCAGCTCGACGCCCATTCCGATCATCCTGTCCTGCGGGCGCTCGCTGGCAATGCGCTGGCTGATCCCCCGCTTGTCTGGGTTTCAGGATCGATACCCGGATGTCGAGGTGCACCTGTCGACCGGCGGCGGTGGGCTCGACTTCGCGCGCGACCGGGTGACGCTTGCGATCCGCCGACTCGATTTTCTGGTCGACCCGGAATGGACCATCATCAGGCTGATGCCGGAACGGGTTGGTCCGGTCATGCTGCCATCCCTGCACAAGCGGTTCGAGAGTGGCGACTATGTGGCGCTCGGAGCACGGACGCGACCGGATGCTTGGGAAGCGTGGCTCGACGCGCACATGGATGCGCCGCGTCCTCGAACGACCCGATTGCTGGATCATCATTTCCTGATGGCAGAAGCGGCCCTGGGTGGTCTTGGCGTTGCTCTTGCCCCCCAGGCGATTGCAGCGGATGACGTAGCGAATGGACGATTGGAAGCACCACTCGGCTTTGATCGCGACGGGACGGACTACGGCCTGATCCATCCGAAGTCGATCATTGTTTCAAGCGGCCTCTCCGCATTGCGCGATTGGCTGACCGCAGAGTCCGAGGGATCGTTCAAGCGGCAGGTGCTTGAGAACAGCTAAACTAAGAAAATAAGGTCGCCTTTGCGCCCGTATCGGCTCAGGCGGGGCGAAAGAGACAGCGCTGCGAAAGGGCGTGCTGGTTTGGCGGTCGACCTGAGGGCCTTGTGCTGAATGACCATGCATTGCCGCACATTCTGCCAAGCGCCTGCGATTATGCTCGGCCAATAGGGCAGATTGACAGGAACCAACGACATGGATCGCTTCCGGCCGAAATACGTGACTTTTGATTGCCACGGCACGCTCATCAATTTCCAAATGGCGGAAGCCGCCAAGGATCTGTTCGGTCATCTTCTTGATGGGCCGCGCATGGATGAATTCATCAGAAACTTCCAGGGCTACCGCCTCGATGAGGTGCTGCAGGACTGGAAGCCTTATGCAGATGTCGTTCACAACGCACTGGAACGCACCTGCCGCCGCAACAGCGTCGCGTTCGGTGCCGAAGACGCCGAAACGATCTACAACCGCATCCCCACCTGGGGGCCGCATCCGGACGTCCCCGAGGGATTGGCCAAACTGGCCAAGGAAATTCCGTTGGTCACCCTGACGAACTCCATGGTGGCCCAGATTCCGTCGAACGTGGCAAAGCTCGGTGCGCCCTTTCATGCCGTCTTGACCGCTGAAGAGGCGGGTGCCTACAAGCCGCACTTCAAGGCGTTCGAATACATGTTCGACATGCTGGGTTGCGGCCCCGAGGATATCACGCATGTGTCCTCGTCTTTCCGCCACGACCTGATGTCCGCCTATGATCTGGGAATCAAGAGCAAGGTCTGGTCAATCGCGGCCACGAGCCGGCCAATCCCTTTTACGAATACACCGAAATCCGCGATGTGACGCAGCTACCGGGTGTCTTCGGACTCTGAGGATGGGCCGGGTCTTGCCGGGCACGGGGCAGTTTTTTGCGAGGGCGGCCAGCGGCGCCGTCCCCGAGAAATAGACCTGCGGGGCGCCATCGCTGGAGCGCTCCATCTGTCGAAGCATGAAGAACAACGGTTCCCCAACAGGCGAGGATCTTTCGAATTGGGCGCTTATGGTGATCTGGTCCCCGATGAAGAAGCTGGTCAGCTCGATGGCTCTATGGCGGCAGGACGCGATCATCTGCCTTTCGCGGCAGCTTCAACCGAAGCCTATTTTCGGGCTGCCGCCGCAAGCCTGGCGATGCGGCCGGGCGCTTCCGAACCGGACATGTCGGCGGCACTGCTGAAGCGCCACTACGGATTGACGGGATCGGTCGCGACATTGTCCTCCGAGGTTGAGCGCACCGTTGAGGTCAACCTGTCGGACGGCCGCCGGTTGATCCTGAAGACGTCGGCAACAGCGGAGGCGGTCGACAGCTTTCGTTTTCAAACCGCCGCCATGGCCGGATTGCAAGGGTTCACGGGCTTCGTTGCACCCGAAGTGCTCCGCACGACCAGCGGCGCGTTGATGTTTGAGCAAGAGGGGACATGCGGGTACTTGCAGACCCGGATCGAGGGCATTCCGCTGCACCAGGCGACGCCAACCCCCGACCTGCTTTTTCGAACCGGCAGTGCTCTCGCCCGGCTGGACCGAGCTCTTGAGCTGGTCAGTGTGCCCGCGGCTCACCGTCCCGTTCTTTGGCATGTCGGTTGCTGGTCGAGGTTGATGGAACTGGAGCATTACCTGCCATCCGGGAGCATTGCCGAGAGCGCACGCGTCGCGATGGCGGAGTATGCGGAGTTCGTTGAGCCGCAACTCTCTGATGTGGCGTGGCAGGTAACGCATAATGATCCCAGCCCATTCAACATGATGGTGACCGGCCAGGGAATGGGTTTCATCGATTTCGGCGATGGCTGCTGGAGCCCCAGGATCCAGGACCTGGCGATCGCAGCAAGTCACGTCGTAAGGGATCCGGCACTTCCTTTGGGTGGAGCCGAGCATCTTATTGCCGGCTACGCCTCGGTCATTGCACTTTCGGCACTGGAAGCAAAACTGCTCGTCGGACTGATGCGGGCGCGACAAAGCGCATTGATCCTGGTCAACTACTGGCGGTCCCACCTTTTTCCGGCCGATGCCCAGTACATCAAAAAGAATGTCGCGCGTGCCGAGCACGGACTTTCCATCCTGGCGCCTCTTGGTGTCGCATCGGGCGAGATGGCCGTCCTGGCGGCAATATCGTCGTTTCAGCCCTAACGCATTTCGGTTTGCTCGACCGGCACGCTAACCCAAAGACGAACCGCGAAATGATCAAGGTAACTCTTTCAGATAGGCAGCAGCACATGTCCACAAATCTCATGCCTAATCGCTACAGGCCCGGCGAATCCGACCTTCCGAGGCGCGAGTCCGACCTAATTGCTCGCCGTGACGAAGTACTTGGGGCCTCCTATCGGCTCCAGTACCGCCGGCCCGTGCACTTCGTCCGCGGCGAAGGCATGTGGCTCTACGACCCCGACGGGCGTGCCTATCTTGATTTCTACAATAACGTGCCGTCGCTCGGCCATTGCCACCCCGAAGTAAACGCCGCAATGGCTGAGCAGGCGGGCCGGATAAGCGCCAACACGCGCTATCTCGAGCCAAAACTTATCGACTATGCCGAGCGACTGGTCGACACTTTCCCAATCGAGCTCGACCGGGTGGTTTTTACGTGCACGGGAAGTGAGTCCAACGATCTGGCCCTGCGTATCGCGCGATTTGCGAGCGGCAATGAAGGCGTGATCGTCTCGAGCTACGCCTATCACGGCACCAGCGCGGCTGTCGCCGCCGTTTCCCCGAACCTGGGCGACGCCGTCAAGCTCAGCCCATTCGTGCGCATGGTCTCCCTACCGGGGCCGGCGGGTGTGCCGGAATCACAAGCTGCGGACTTTTTCGAGGCGCAAGTACGCGCGGCCATTGTAGATCTGAACCGTCGTGGCATCGGCGTTGCGGCCCTGCTCATCGACAGTATTTTTTCCAGCGATGGCGTATGGGTCGATCCTCCTGGCTTCATTGCAAGGGGAGTTGCGGCGGTGCGAGAGGCAGGTGGTCTCGTCATCGCCGACGAAGTTCAGCCCGGTTTTGGGCGAACCGGCGCTCATATGTGGGGCTTTGAACGGCACGGGATCGTTCCCGATCTTGTTACCCTCGGCAAGCCGATGGGCAACGGATTTCCAATTGGCGCGGTCGTTGGTCGCAAAGCACCGATGGAGCAATTTGGCGCCACCGCTCGCTACTCGAACACGTTCGCAGGAAATACGGTTGGCATAGCGACCGCGGACGCCGTGCTGGCGATCCTGCAGCGCGACCAGATCCCCCAGAAAGCGCTTGCCATGAGCCAGCGCCTCCGAGCCGGGCTGGAGAAAATCGCGCAGCAGCCATATGGAGTTCGCGCCATCCGAAACGCCGGTCTGTTCTTTGGCGTCGACATCGGGCCTGAAGGCGCCGCGGCGGCAAGCCGGCGGGCAATGGCGCTGGATGTGGTGAACGCAATGCGCGACGACGGCGTCCTTGTCAGCACGACAGGGGCCAACGAGGATTCGCTTAAAGTGCGCCCGCCGCTCGTTTGCCAGGCCGAGCATGTCGACCTCTTCCTTGCAGCCATGGAGCGGGCGCTCATCAAGGTCGCGGGCTAAACCGCATAGCTGCGACCGGGTGGCCAGGCCCTGGTTCCCAGGTCCTGGTTCAATGCGTGCCGAGATTGGCGGTGTCGGTCGGCCCATTTGGGGCCTGTCGGCGGGATCAGGCCAGCATATCCTTCAACCGATAATAGGTGCCCACCATTGGCAGGAACCACGGCTTGCCGGTATGCAGCGGGACGGCATTCCAGTCCATGCCGCCGATTGGATTGGTATCCGTGCGGCCCATTGCAAGGTCCGCCAAGACATTTCCGATCAGCGTCGAGAGCTGCGCGCCATGTCCTGAATAGCCCATGCCGTAGATCAGGCCATCGGCGGTGCCGGCGCGCGGATAGCGGTCTTGCGTGCAGCCGACGAGACCGCCCCAGCAATAGTCGATTTCGACATCGGCCAGTTGCGGGAACACATCAAGCATCTGCTTGCGCAAAAGCTCGCCTGAACGCGCGTCTGTCTTCTGGTTCGATGCAGCCGAGAACTTCGCACGCCCGCCGAACAGTCGGTTGTCCGGGGTGAGCCGGAAGTAATTGGCGATGTTGAGCGAGTTCGTGTAGTTCCGATTGCCGGGCAGAGTTGCCGCGACCTCCTCGGCGGTAAGCGGGCGCGTCACGACGATGAAAGATGCAATCGGCATCATCCGTCGCCGATAGTAGTCAAAATTCTCTGACGTATAGGCGTCGGTCGCAAGGATGACCTGGCGGGCAGCGAGCGAGCCGGTCGGCGAAGTGATCCGCCAGCCATCTGACACCCGGATGCAGGACTGGACAGGATTGTGCTCCCAGATCGCCGCACCATGGCGAGCGGCGGCTTCCGCCATGCCATTGGCATACCGGCCCATATGCATCATCGCCGACTTGGGTGACAGCACCGCGCCGTGAAAGGCCTCCGAACCCAGTTCCTTGCGGACATCGCCACGTGAGAGCCACTCCACCGAGGGGTCCACTTCGCGGCGAAGCTCCTCGCACATGGCCTGCAGCTGCTTGACATGCGATGGCTTGGACGCAAGCTTGAGCTTGCCTCCTCTGCGGAAGCTGCAGTCGATGCGCTCTTCCGCAATAATGGCTTCGATCATGTCAATCGAGTCATCGTAGGAGCGCCAGAACCGACGAGCCTTCGCCTCTCCAAAGTGGGCCTTGGCCGCACCAAAACTGGCGAAGTGACCACTGTTGAGGTGCCCGCCATTGCGCCCCGATGCACCGTATCCGACATGCTCGGCCTCGATGAGCGCGACCTTCACGCCAGACTTGGCCAGTTTGCGCGCGGCATTGAGACCGGTGAAGCCCGCCCCGATTACGGCGACTTCGAAATCCCCAGCGAGGGGTTCGCGGGTCGCCCCAGCAAAGGCTTTCGACGTATCATGCCAATAGGAGGTAAACTTCATTTTGAACACCTCTCGCGCTCGTCTCGCGCTCCGGGGGGCGCCGACAGGACGAAGTGTAGCTCCGCCCCCGCGCCGGGAGGAGCGGCCCTTGCCATGGGCCTGCAACAATCAGTCGTCCTGCGCGGCGGAAACCGCAGGAAATGCGGCAGCGCTGACTCCGCAGGACGCCTCGGCGATTGCTAAATCCCCTTGATAGCGGGCCGCGCTGGGTGGTCAGCTTTCGGATGACCTGGCCTTCATCGCTTTCGTGCACATTCAGGTGACCAATCCGGGCTCAAGCGCCGCTTCAATCAGATCGTCAGGCAACACAAGGATGTCTTTCTGCCACACGTTGGCTTATCTCCATTTGTTCAGCCAGGTCGCTTCTGACACGTCTTCGCAGTGTCGATATGACAGGGCCAGCCACTCGCACTTGAGGTCAAGCCTGGCATTTCCAACGGGCCCCGATCGTGCCAGGAATGCGCATTCATCGTCATGGCGACTGCAGATCGGCCGCAGCTGAAACACCAGCCTCCGCAAGCGTCAGCGGGATGCTTTAGAAGTCATCTGCTTCCTTTCGTAGATCCTTGGGCAACAGGGGTCTGCCGGACATTGCCTCGTGGTTGAGCGAGGGTTTTGTGTTGTCGAGAGAGGGCCGGGAAACACGACCGAAGACCGATGGCAGGATAAAAGGGAGCACATTGCGCTGCGGTCGGGCGTCTGTTTTTCAATGGGTTACGGGTGATTTCGCAATGTGTGGATGTTTACTGCACCTTGCCAGAATCTCGATTTCTCAGCTATTTCCGCCGCTTAGTGCAATGTGCAAAGGGCTCTGCCGGCGCTTTGAGGAGGGTGAGGCCGGGAAGGGATGCGTGGTAAGATATGGCCCTGAGATAGCCTCTCGTCGACAGATAGCGACCTGTTGGATAGTCAACGTCAGAACCTCGTCGACCTGCCCTGCGGCGACTCGCGATCGCGCTCGGCACGGCTGCGGCGCAGTCTTCACCGGCTGCCCCGAGAGCCGACGTCGCCAGCGTCGGCCGTAGGATATCCTAGCTGGCAACTGCCAGACTGGCATTGGAAAGCGCCTCAAATATCGGTTGAATGATGCTCGTTGTGCGTTTGGTCGGGCGACAGCGAAGCCGGTAGGCCCAGATTGAATTGGAAAAATAATATTCCTTTTCCGACTCAAATCGGTGGGAAGTCGCAGAAGAGGTTCCGCGGTACGTGTAATTTGCTATATAAAGGCTGGAGGGGGACAGCCATGCACATCGAGTTTGTTGAGATTTCAAATTTCCGGAAGTTGATTTCAACACGAATTGGTCTATCGAAGAAAACAACAGTCTTTGTAGGAGCCAATAACAGCGGGAAAATTTCGGCCATTACGGCGCTTCGGTACTTTCTCGTTCAGCGAGAAACATTCAACGACTTCACTCTGAGCCATTGGCCCGCCATCAATACGATGGGCTTGGCTTGGGAGCAGCACAGAGGAACCGATGCCTGACCCGGATTGGGGCGCGGTGCTGCCATCAGTGGATATCTGGCTCGATGTCCCCGAGACTGAGCTGCACTACGTGCAACCACTCCTGCCCACGCTCGAATGGGTCGCTGGCCGTTTGGGCGTTCGCGTTCGTTATGAGCCGAGCGATGCCAAGCAGCTGCAGATGGATTACGTGTCTGCTCGCGGGGAAGTGCTATCGCTCCAAAAGGCGGGAGCGGCACTTGCCGGGGAAGAGGGGGCGGGCGCGCCCGCTTTCGAGGTCAAGCTGTGGCCTGAAAACCTGGTCGATTTTCTCCAGCGGCGGCTTACAAGCTATTTCACCCATAGATATTACGTGCTGGACCCGGAGGCCATCGCAGATCCGGTGCATGGGGTAGCCCAGCCTCAGCAGCTAGACGGCAATGAGCCAATCGAAGGAGATCCCTTCAAGGGGCTCATTCGAATCGACGAGATCAGCGCCCAGAGGGGCTTCGGATACGGTGACGACGGTTTTGAGGATGACAAGGCTGCTACGGCTTCCGGTTCTCGGAAGCTGTCCACCCAGCTGCGCCAGTACTACGCCCACCATCTTGATCCATATGAAAAACCGGATGCGAAAGACCTGCACGCATTAAGGGCGATCGAGCAGGCCCAACAGGCTTTTGACAGTCGCCTGACAGACGGCTTTGAAAGCCCGCTCAAGGAAATGCATACGCTAGGATATCCGGGTGTAACTGATCCAAGGTTGAATATCTCCACACGATTGCGACCGGTGGAGGGGCTTAATCATGAGGCCGCAGTGCGTTTCGAGATCGCGGTCCATGATGGAGAGAAACACGTTAATCTCCATCTGCCGGAAGAATCTAACGGTCTCGGATATCAAAATCTCATATCGATGGTTTTTCGCTTAATGGCATTTCGCGACAGCTGGATGAAAGTCGGCAAGGCGAAGGCAAAGGCGGGGGAACCCGAGGTGCACCTCCATACGCAGGTCCAGCAGGTCTTCATCCGCCAGGCGTACAAGATTCTCCGCAATCACGACGAGCTCGGAGCCAAAGAACCCTTCCGCACCCAGATGGTGGTAAGTACACATTCAAGCCACATCGCGCACGAATGCGAGTTCGACTCGCTCCAGTATTTCCGGCGTCTACCGGGCAATGCAACGAGTATTCCGACCTCATGCGTCCTGAACCTCAACGATGCGTTCGGCGGCGATCCAGAGACAAAGCGTTTCGTCACCCGCTACCTTAAGGTGACGCACTGCGATCTCCTCTTTGCCGATGCGGCCATTTTCATCGAGGGGCCAGCCGAACGTATTCTCGTCCCTCATTTTGTGAACGAGCATGCTGAATTCGCCAAGTTGTCTGAGAGCTACATCACTTGGCTAGAAATCGGTGGAAGCCACGCCCACCGCATGAAGGCACTGGTCGAGCGAATTGGCCTGACAACCCTTATCATCACCGATCTCGACTCTTGCGATGCTGACGGAAAGGTCGCAGTACCGGTTAGGGGCCAGAACTATACCTCCCGCAATCAGACCCTTCGAACCTGGTGTCCGGCTGCCACTCTCCTCGATGAGCTTTTGGACAAGCCTGACGCGGACAAGATTCTGACCTACACCGATGAGCGCTTCGCGATTTGCGTGGCTTACCAAAGTCCGGTGCAAGTTACTTTCAAAGGCACAGCGGCAGAGGCGCTGGCCTACACGCTTGAAGATTCGATCGTCTATGCGAACTTGCCCCTCTTCGCTGGCCTCGATGGCACAGGTCTCATTGCAAAATTCCGCACAGCCATCACCGACAGCGCAGATAGTGCTGCATTGGCGGTAGCCCTGAAAGAGCATCTGAAGGAAGGGAACAAGGCGGAGTTCGCATTAGACCTGCTTGAGATTGAAAACCCAATCGCACTCGCTCCACCACCTTACATCCGTGTTGGGCTTCTATGGCTGGCCGAACAGCTCGAACACAAGCAGCTTGAACTCGGCATCGTGAAAGTGATCGAAAATCCCCTTCCAGCAGTAGTAAGTGAACTTGCCGGAGTGGCGGCATGACAGAGTTGGTACAATCCAACTCCAACATGAGCATGGACGATCATGTTGATGGGACGATTGCCGATGCCCTTCGGCTGGACGATCCCAAGAGCTTTTTCCTGTTTGCCGGGGCTGGTTCCGGCAAAACCCGGACGCTGGTGAAAGCGCTCCAACACATTCGCGAAAAGTTTCGCGAAAAGCTTCGCCTGCGTGGCCGCCAGGTCGCGGTCATCACATACACGAACGCTGCCTGTGACGAGATCATCCGGCGAACCGAATATGACCCTCTTTTGGTTGTCCGGACCATCCACAGTTTTGCCTGGCAGCAGATCCAAGGCCTTAACACCGATATACGAACATGGCTGCGCGACGCGCTCCAGCGCCAAATCCTTGAACTTCAGGAAGAGGAGGTCAAAGGCCAGCCTGGCACAAAGGCGTCTATATCCCGCCTCGCGCAGATTGAGTCCAAAGCACATCGCCTGGATCGTTTGGATCAGATCAAAACATTTACCTACAACCCCAACGGCGACAATCGGGAACGAAATGCGCTGAACCACAGCGAAGTGATCAAGATTTTCTCGTCATTCCTCCATACCAAACCACTTATGCAACGGCTTCTGGTCGAAAAATTCCCTTTCCTTTTCATCGACGAAAGCCAAGACACTCACGGCGCCCTCGTGGATGCATTACTCAGCGTTCAGCAGGCACATAAAGAGCGTTTCAGCCTTGGTTTGATCGGCGACACAATGCAGCGCATCTACGCTGACGCAAAAGACCGTATCGAGGATGAAATCCCCGCGGGCTGGGCAGTCCCCGCAAAAAAACTCAATCATCGCAGTCCAAAACGTGTCGTTCGTTTGATCAACCAGATCCGCTCGTCAGCGGACGTGCATACCCAAGAGCCCCGTGACGACGCGATCGAGGGGTGGGCCTCTTCGTATTCCCCACAGGCACCGACGATAAACCTGCGCTGGAGCAGAAGTCCGGGAATACATGGCGGAGATCACCAGCGATCCGCTTTGGAAAAGCATTGGTGATTGCAAAATCTTGACGCTCGAACACCACATGGCAGACCGGCGAGCCATCCTGCGGCCAAGTGCTGGAGAGCATAGCCGAGACGAAACTCTTTGACATACCCGAAAGGCTCAAAGCAGTGCTCGCGGTACGAATGACCTCAACGGAGA
Source organism: Mesorhizobium sp. WSM2561 (assembly GCF_000513915.1). NCBI lineage: Bacteria > Pseudomonadati > Pseudomonadota > Alphaproteobacteria > Hyphomicrobiales > Phyllobacteriaceae > Mesorhizobium > Mesorhizobium sp. WSM2561. The sequence goes on along the minus strand of NZ_AZUX01000003.1, from coordinate 65,259 downwards.
ATGTGAAGGCGGAAGACGAGAAGGCCGACCCACCCAGCGAGGATACGGCGGCGCTGCTCGAGTTCCTTGAGTGTCCATTTTCAATGATCGAACCGTACGCTGCCTATGTTGCGCATGAAGCATCTTACGACACGCATCAAGGCGTGAAAGGGCTCGAGTTCGATCGGGTCCTGGTCCTGATGGACGACAGCGAAGCGCGTGGCTTCATGTTTGGCTATGACAAGCTACTCGGTGCCAAGGCCCCGACTCAGAGCGACTTAAAGAGCCAGCAAGAAGGTAAAGACAACTCCATTGAACGAACGAGACGCCTTTTTTATGTGACCTGCAGCCGCGCAAGAACCAGCCTCGCACTGGTAGCGTACACGGAGAATCCCGCTGCAGTGCAGGCGCATGTGATAGCTAACGGATGGTTTGATGCGCATGAGGTGTTACTTGCGCTTCCGAACTGACTCTCGTCCCGTACAATTTACAGGTAGTGCAAAGATTCCGCTGTTGAATGACTGGAAGCAAAGCATTCCGCGTCAATCCGACGGCGATGCCTTCAGCGTGATCTATACAGGCGCCGTTCGAGCCATAGAGAGGGGCAATGGCCGATGGCACATTGAGCCCTTGTTCGACGGCACGACGGCATGTGCAAAGGGATTCATGCCGAGGGAAGGCATAGAGGCTTTTCTATCCCGGGCGGGATTAAGGCCAATTGCCTTCCACCGGATTGGCTGGCATCGGGGAGTCTACAATTCAAGTTGGTCCCCCGTTGTCCCCGGCCAGACGAATCATCTCCAAGGACCTGCGGATGATTGGAGCCAGATTGCCGGAAACCTGTCGAAGGACAGGACTGGCAGTGCGCTCGAGCAGATGATTGCCCCCACCGACGAGAAGATTAGCAGCCTCCTCGACAACCGGGACGAGGCAGAGCGTCTTGCTCAATCGATCAGTCTGAGCCTCCGAAGCATGGATATCAGCATCGAGAACATTTCCGAATTCTATAACGAACAGCTCGTCAACCTGATGGCTGCCGGAATGCTTGATGGCAGACGGTCTGCAACCACGTCTGATCAGATGCTGTACGCATACGTGCATTCGTTCTTCATGCATCTGGGCGCTGCGCGCGATTATCTCGGGGCTCTGATAGCTGTGCGACTCGGCCGGGATCCAAGCAAGACTGACTCAATGGCTAGGCTGGTGGATGGCATCAGGGCGGAGAACGTTGGTGCAGATGCCCTGCTAGGGCTGCTAAAGTCGGAAGGGTACATACAGCCCAAACCGACGAGCGAAAATAAGTTTGAAATCTGCGGCTGGCTCATGGACGTCACCCAGTTGCGCAATGAATTCATGCATCGGCGTCCCTATGGCGATAAGTTCGTAGAACGATGGGGACATGCCAAGCCAATAGACGTTCGGGATGGTCTCTTCAGGTACGTCCGTCCAATGTTGCTGTCCGATGGCAGGGAGAGGGATGTGCTCGATCTGATCGCCCATCACTACGGACGTGTGTGCCATCTTTTTAAAGGCTGTGCCGACAGATCGGGGTACAACGCAGCCGTTCTTACGTTGACGGACAAGGATATCGTGTCGGTGACATTTCCTGAAAGATGACGGGTGACCTGGTGACCCCTCGTGCGACGCAATCGTAAATGACGGCTACCCGCAAACTGTAGAAACCGTCCGTGACGTAGGCTCGTTCATGCCGGATGTTGGGGCAGAGTCCGATGTTCTTTACGCTCCCACGTCTCGATAAGGAACAGGGCGATGGAGCTGCCGGCGTTGATAGCGAAATGGGCGATGCGCGGGTCAATGGGCTTGAAGCCCTTCTCGCGGCCGTGAGCGTCGCCGGCGTGGGTGCGCAATGCTCCGATGCCACAGAGGTCAGGCCGCCCAGAATCTGTCCTAATGTCAGCCTCGACTTCGGCCGGCAGGTCAGACGGCCTGGCGAAAGCCCGAGCGGCTCCTGAACCGCGCGGATCAATCCGTCGACGTCTCTTTTCGGGGGAAGCGGGAGCCCGAGTTCGATAAGAATGGACCGGCACACGGCCTCAACCAGGGAACAGGCTGCGGTGACCGCATCCTCCGGGTCGTCTTTGGCATTCGGCAACGCGCCGGCAATCTCGGCCTGCACGGTGTCGAAGTTGAAGACGGTGATCTTGATGATAAAGGGCTGGATGATCATGCCCGAGGCACCACGAACGGTCAGATGCGCTTTTCCGCCCACGACCGTTACAGCCAGCCCGTCAGGCTCAAGGGCACGGTTCAGGTGCTCTCGAACGGCCGCCGCCTTGTCGGTCCGGCACCTTGAGCGGCCCACTCGCGACCAAAACGAATGAGCCGTTCGCGATCGAGAGCCGCGATGTTGCACTTCCCTAGATGTCTTTGGAGCATATCGAGGGCTGCGGCCTTGGAGCGGCGAGGGGACTTGCCTACATCGCACATGTCGTCGATATGAAGGTCGATGAGTTCGCGGAAAGTTTTCAGGCGCGCTATACGGGACTTAATCGGCGTCTCACCGCGATCGACTTGACGCCCGGTTTCAGTTGCCCAGCGCCGTGCGTCGTCTCGGCGCAGGAAGGTCTCGCTGATGGACTTGGACACGCCAGGAACCGGACGAGAGCTTTGTGTAGGTGGCCATTTTTTCGTGTGCGCTCCGTGTGCACTGAGAGATCGAAACGTGGCGAAAAGGGTCGTATTCTGGCGTAAATTCGTGTGCACTCGGCAGGTTCTAACGATTTGATGTTGAAGAAAAAATGCTGAAAAATCAAGGTCATAGAGTGGCCGTGGCGCCCATGATGGACTGGACGGACCGGCATTGCCGGTTCCTGCATCGCCAGTTGACGCGCCGGGCCTTGCTCTACACCGAGATGGTCGTCGCCGACGCGGTCATCCACGGCGAGCGCGAGCGCTTGCTCGGCTTCGATGATACGGAACATCCGGTCGCGTTGCAGCTCGGCGGCTCCGATCCGCAGAAGCTTGCCGAGGCGGCCCGCATCGGCGAAGCCTTCGGCTATGACGAGATCAACCTCAATGTCGGCTGCCCGTCCGACCGCGTCCAGTCGGGTACGTTCGGCGCCTGCCTGATGAAAGCACCGGACTTGGTCACCGATTGCGTCGCGCCGATGAAGGCGTCTGTCAGCATTCCGGTTACCGTCAAATGCCGCATCGGCGTCGACGAGCAGGATCCTGAGCCGGCGCTCGATACGCTGGCGGACGGGGTTTTCGCGGCCGGCGCCGACGCGCTGTGGGTGCATGCCCGCAAGGCGTGGCTGGAAGGGCTGAGCCCGAAGGAAAACCGCGACATCCCGCCGCTCGACTACAACAGGGTGTATCGGCTGAAGGCCAAAAATCCAAACAAATTCATCGGCATCAACGGCGGCATTCAATCCCTTGAAGAGGCGCTTGACCACATTGATCATGTCGACGGCGCCATGCTCGGCCGCGCCGCCTATCATACGCCGGGCATTCTGGCAGGCGTCGACGCGGCGTTTTACGACGACACACCCAAAACGTTCGATTTTGCCGCGCTGATCGATGCGATGGCGGATTATGCTGCACGCCATATCGAGCGGGGCGGGCGGCTTGGCCATGTCACTCGTCACATGGTTGGCCTGTTCCACGGCCTGCCTGGTGCGCGCCGCTACCGGCAAATCCTTTCGACCGATGCGACAAGGCCCGGCGCCGGACCCGATGTGCTGAAGGCGGCCTTTGCCGCAGTCGATTTTAGCGGGACGGACGCCGAAGCAGCCTGAATGTCCAATCGCACAAGATCATGTGGAGGGCATCGCGTTGACGGTACGCCAAACAACGCTAAGCGAGAACAAATGATGATTCTGTTGGGCGTTCGTTTCGAAAGGCTGCCCAGGGTCGCTTGCAATCAACAGTAGCGGCCACCCGAACGGGCAAGTAGCGCCAGAAACGGACATTAGCGAAGCGATTCCAGGGCAGCTTTGGAAGAGCGGACATTCGACATCCTCATATCAATTCATCAGCTTCGGCTCCGAGAATACCATGTGCGATCTAAAATTTGCGTGCGCGGGTGATAGAGGCGGACCCAGTAACTCCAGCCAGGTGTAATCGAAATACAGTTGGCAATCTTTCCGTCGCAGCTAACGAACTGGATATCGACCGATCCATCCGCCCCGGGCGAGGCCCAGTCCGCGCGGGAGCAAGCGAGATGACACGAGTCCGACCGGGCGCTGCCGAGGTTCCTCGTTAGCTCGGGAATGCCTGTTGTGCTATCGTCCTAAAGTCTCTCGGGCCGCCAAGGGTCACGCATGATCTTCCGTTCGAGGGAGAGAGGATCTGTGACGGAATTTGAAACGAAACTGAAGTTGGCCGCCAAGCTTGCCGCGAAAGGCAGGGTTTCGCGTCGCGACTTTGTTCAGCTGGCGCTCGCCGCCGGCCTTGCCGCCACGGCCGCCAATGCGATGTTCGTCCAGGCGGTGCACGCCGAGCCCAAGAAGGGCGGCACCTTGAAGATCGGCATCGGCGATGCCGCCGCCACCGATACACTGGAACCGGGTAGTACCAACGTCAACCCGTTCATCGCCACCGCGCTATTCGGAACCTTGTCGAACGGCCTGACCGAAATCGATTCCAAGGGCAATGTGGTCCCCGACCTCGCAGAGAGCTTTGAGCCGTCAGACGGCGCCAAGAAGTGGGTGTTCAAACTGAGGAAAGGAGCCACCTTTCACAATGGCAAGACGGTTACCGCCGACGATGTCGTGGCCTCTGTCAGGCATCACAGCATCGAGGGCACGAAATCGGTGATGAAATCGCTCTTGGCTTCGGTCAAGAATGTCGTCGCCGACGGTGCCGAGACGGTGGTGTTCGAACTCGACGGCGGCAATGCCGACTTCCCTTACATCATGTCGGACATCCCGGTCATGCCGGCGAAAGAGGGCGGCGTCGACTGGGAGTCGGGCATCCGCACCGGGCCCTACATGCTCGAGAAATTCGAGCCCGGCGTCATCGCCACCTTCAACAAGAACCCGAGCTACTTCAAATCCGACAAGGGCTGGTTCGACCGTGTCGAATGCCTGGCGATCAACGATGTGAAGGCGCGCACCAACGCGCTCAACACTGGCGAGGTCCACTACATGGATCGCTGCGATCTGAAGACGCTCGACATTCTGAGACAGAACCCCGATCTCGTGATCTCGGAGACGACGGGCTACGGCCACTACGTTTATGTCATGAACGTCCAGAAGGCGCCCTTCGACAATCCCGATGTGCGCAATGCGATCAAGTACTCGCTCAATCGCGACGAGATCGTGCGGAAGGTGTTTCTCGGCCACGGCGCCGTCGGCAACGACAATCCGATCGCACCGACCGTCAAGTTCGCGATCGATCCACAGCCGAAGCACGTCTACGACCCGGACATAGTCAAGCGCCTTCTCAAGAAGGCGGGGGCCGAGAACACCCAGTTCGACCTGTCGGTCGCGGATGCCGGGTTCACGGGTGCGACCGACTCGGCTCTCCTGTGGCAGGAGCATGCCCGGGCGGCCGGGCTCAACCTGAATGTGATCAGGGAGCCCAATGAAGGCTACTGGGACAATGTCTGGCTCAAGAAGCCGTTCTACGCCTCTTACTGGGCCGGCCGGCCGACGTGCGACTGGATGTTCACCACCGCCTATGCGGCGGAAGCGGTGTGGAACGAAACGTTGTGGAAAAATCCGCGCTTTAATGAGCTGCTCGTCGCCGCCCGCTCGGAGACCGACGATACCAAGCGTGCCGGCATGTATGCCGAAATGCAGCAATTGCTGCATGACGACGGCGGGCTCATTAATGTCGTCTTCAACTCCTATGTCGATGCCCACACCAAGGCTCTCGCCCATGGCGAGGTGGCGTCGAACTGGCCGATGGACGGGCTTAAGATCGCCGAACGCTGGTGGTTCGCCTAGGCCGTCTGCTCATAAACTGGGATGGCGGACTGGACGCGTCTAATGTCTCCTTGCCCCCACCAGCGGCTCCCGAGCGGACATCGCAGCAGGTCCGCGTTGAACCACAAGCGGAAATCCCGGGTGCGCGTCCAGGGTCGATCAATTGCCTCTGATTTTGGACAGCGCGTCCTTTGCGTGAATGCCAGTTAGAGCTTCATTCTGGAGTGCCACGAGCGCAGGTATCGCAGCTCGTGCCGGAGGCCCGATCTTTCCCAGCGCCTCGATGGCATCCCGGCGGAGATATTCAACCTTAAGCGCTTCAACCAGAGCCGGAACGGCTTGTGCTGCCGCTGGTCCAAACCAGCCCAGTCGCTCTGCCGCATATTGCTGGGAAAAGGGATTGCCGGTCTCAAGCTCTGCTTCCAGGCTCGTAACGGTGATGGCCAGCGGCAGCGCAGCGATACGGAGACCATCATACAGGCGCTCCCGCACGCCTGCGTGTTCATAATCCCATTGGAACGAGAAGATATAGGTGTCGGGAAGATTTTCGAGCCCTTTCTGGTCTGCACCCGGTCGGAACTTCAGGAGCATTTGCCCGGCTTCTTCCCGGCGCCCGAGCTGCGCCAGCACGGAACTGAGTGGTAGAAAGAGCGCAGTTGCGTCTGGGTTTCGCCTAACGCCGTCTCCGAACACCTCAGCCGCTTGTTTCAGATCGCCCATTGCAAAAAGCGCCAATCCACGAGCGAGAACGTAGTGGCTTGGATAGGTCGGGTTGAGCCGCATGGCGGACGCAACGAAATTCAGCGCCTCGGCAGGTTCGCCTGAGATCGTCAGCGCCCAAGCCGTTGCGATGTGTGCTTCGGGGTCGTTGGGATCCAATGCAATCGCTCGACCGGCATTCCTGCGTGCATCTTCGGCCAGACCTTGATAAACGTTCCGCAATGCCTCGACCGTGTAAGACAGTGACGTTGGATATTTCTTGGCCAGCTCTACGTAATCGTGAGCTCCCCACCAGAAATATGGTTCGTCCCTACCGAGTTCTTTACCCCAGAGTGAGTCAACGACGCGGAAGAAGGCCAGCGCCAGGGCGGCATAAGCTCGCCCATATTCGGGATCAAGTTCGGTTGCTTTTTTCAAGGAAGTGATGGCGGCAGCTGTGTCCTTTGCGTTGTAACGGAGATAAAGGCTCCAACCCTCTTCGAAAGCTTCCTTGGCTGCGATATTGTCCGGCTTGGCGCGGGCAATTTCCGTTTTTTCGGTGGTGGTGAGATTGACCTTCAACGCTTCGACGATCTTTGCGACAAAAACGTCCTGGACCGCAAAAATATCGGCGACTTTTCCATCGAACCTGTCCGCCCACACATGCCCGCCGGTGAGGGCATCGATGAGCTGGGCGTTGACTCGCACCTGCTCGCCGGCTCGCCGTACGCTTCCCTCGAGAACGTAACGCACGCCAAGTTCTTCGGCGACCTGGCTGATTTTTACCGGCTTGCCGCGGTAAATGAATGTCGAGTTTCGCGCGATCACGAAGAGGCCGGAAAGCTTGGAAAGGTCGGTGATCAAGTCATCGGTCATGCCGTCGGCGAAGTGCTCCTGGCCGGCGTCGCTCGAGATGTTGGTGAATGGCAATACAGCGATCGATGGCTTGTCAGGTAGCGGGAGCGCCATTCTTTCCCTGGAGGCCACCTCGACCGGCGGTCCTGAACCGTCCCCGACGACCTTCCAAAGTGCTACACCTCCGGCGATCAGGATCAGCGCTGTCGCCGCGACCGCCGGCCGGCGCCATTCGATATAGCGCTTGCGTTTTGTTGGAACTGTTCCGGATGCGGCGCGTGCCCGCGGGCCTACCCGATACAGACGAACAGGTTTTTCGATGTTCTTGAGCTTTTGTTCACCCAAGAATTCGAACTCAAAATCCAGCTTTCTCTCGACCTGATCGAATGCCGTTCCTGAAATAAGGACGCCCCCGGGTTCGGCCAATCCTTCCAATCTCGCTGCGACATTCACGCCGTCGCCATAGATATCCTTCCCTTCGACAATCACATCGCCAAGGTTTACGCCAATGCGAAATTCGAGTTGTTTTTCCTTCGGCAGTTCGGCGTTGCACTCCGCCATCGTCCGCTGGATTTCGACGGCGCAACCGACCGCGTCGACCACGCTGGAGAATTCTATCAGCGCGCCGTCGCCCATGAGCTTCACGATGCGCCCCTTATGAGCGGCGATCTTAGGATCGATCAGGTTCTCGCGGGTGCTCTTCAGGCGCGCGAGGGTATCCGCCTCATCGGCTTCCATAAGGCGGCTGTAGCCAACGATGTCAGCGGCAACTATCGCCGCAAGCCTGCGCTCCATGGTAGTTTCCGGCGCTGGGCAACTGTACCATGATAAAAGAGTATCGCTTCGGAGCCTAGTCCTGCTCTCGTCGGCTTTGGGTCACGATTTGCCCTTGAAGTTCCCAGATCGAGAGTTTGCAAAGTGTCGGAGATGCTCGCTACGCTGACCGACTGTCCCAACGAGGGCGCACTATTGGCAGCTCACTGAGCGGCGCAGCCGCCTGACAGTTCAATCGCGCAAGATCATGCGGTCGCCGCGCACGTCGAAACCGGACAGTGAGCCGATGAAATTCATGCCGAGCAGGCTCTGGCCGAGCATGCCGGGCGCGGCGATCATGACCGGCATGTCCTTGCGCACGATCCCGCCGATCGCCAATTCGTCGGTTCTCACGACGGCGGCGCGCGCCACGCCGTTGGCGGTGGAAACCGGTATGGTGAAATTGAGAGCGGCTGGGTTGAAGCCGGCCGCTTGCGCGTCCTGCGCGGTCAAGACGGTGCTGGTTGCGCCGGTATCGACCACAGCCCGGACCGGCGTGCCGTTGACCAGGATGCGCGCTTCGAAATGGCCATTGCCGGCCTTGTCCAGGGTCACCGTGGCATGGCCGTCGTCGAGGCCCAACGCCAGTGGACTGCCGGGAACAAGGCCGGCCGTCACCCGGCTGGCGAAATCCTGCAATTCATAACGGTACTGGTAGCCGGCGATCAGTGCCAGCACGATGACGGCCCAGGTGCCCAGGCTGCGGGCCATCGTGCCCAAGGGCCTGCCTGATCTGAGCAGGCCGGCGCCGATGAGCGCGACCAGGGCGGCAAGCCAGATCAGCCGGCTGAAATCGTCATTCTCGACGCCGAATGTGCTGCCGGCGGAATCGTTGAGCATGAGCAGGACAACGCCTACCCCGATCAGGATCATCAAAACCCAGAAAACCCGGTTCATATGTGGCTCACGAGAGAGCGTCGCGTTCGCGCGCCAGGCGGGTGCGGCGGGTTTCGCGGCGCGGTCTGCGCTCAACCGTTTCCAGCCGGGCCGGCAGCTCGGCCATGACGCTGCGGCGGATTTCAGGGGTCATCTCGATCCAGGCGCCGATTTCCTCGCGCGTACGGCCGCAACCGAAGCAGAAGCCGGTTTTCATATCGATCGAACAGACCAGGACGCATGGGGATTCGATGGCCGTCATGTTTATTCTCTCAGGGTTCCGTCAGGAATCCCTCGTCTCGCCTCCACATGGTGTAACGGCAACGCCAATGCAAGCCCTCCGGAATGCGCCGCCGGCAGCCGCTTTCGCGTCAGTGCAGGCAGTTGTGCCGGCCGAGCAAGGCGGCTATGCCGGTCACCAACTCCGGGAACGATCATCAACGACATGACCAGCGCGCTGCCCTTCGACGATTTTCGCAATCTTCTGGCGACCGTGCCACGGGCCGACACGGCGGCCGAAGCCCGCGTCCGTGCGCTGTTTGCCAAGGCCGACAAACCCAAGGGTTCGCTCGGCCGCATCGAGGACATCGCGGCTTGGCTGGCCGCCTGGAGCGGCCGCGCGCCGCCGGCAGTGAACCGGCCTCTGGTGGCGATCTTCGCCGGCAATCACGGCGTCGCTCGCCACGGCATTTCGCCACGGCCTGTCGCTGCCACGGCTAACGCCGTCGAGTTTTGCGCGGCCGGGGGTGCGGCGATCAACCAGATCTGCATCGCCAATGATCTCGGGCTGAAAGTGTTCGATCTTGCGCTGCACATTCCGACCGCCGACATCACCGAGGACGCAGCACTTGACGAGCGCGGCTGCGCTGCCACCATGGCCTTCGGCATGGAGGCGATCGCCGGCGGCACCGATCTGCTTTGCCTTGGCGACCTCGGCGTCGGCAATTCCACCGTTGCAGCGACTTTGTTTGCCGCACTGTTTGGCGGCAAGGGCGCCGATTGGGTCGGATCCGGATCGGGCGCCGATGCATCGATGCAGGCGCGCAAGGCGGATGTGGTCGATGCCGCGCTAGCCTTCCACGGCACAAGTCTCAGGGATCCGCTGGAAGCGTTGCGCCGGGTTGGCGGCCGTGAATTCGCGGCGATCGCCGGCGCCATCCTCGCCGCCCGGATGCAGAAGATTCCCATCCTGCTCGATGGGCTAGTTGCGACTGCCGCCGCCGCGACGCTGTATGCTGCCAACCCCGCCGCGCTCGACCATTGCCTGCTTGCCAGTCTGTCGCCAGAGCCTGCGCATGCTCTGGCCGCCGAGCGGCTCGGCTTGCGCCCGCTGCTTGATCTCGGCGTCAGCCACGGCGAGGGGGCAGGGGCGGCACTTGCGGCCGGCCTAGTCAAAGCTGCTGCGCTCACCGCCTCGGGCATGGCGGCGGCGCTGCATTAAAGCGCGTCGCGTTCGACCCGCCTCATGCGACGCGCTTCAGGTTGTTGTTTTTACGCATGTCGTTATCGCAAAACCGCTGCACACCCTCGGGTCAGGCCCGAGGGCATGCTTTTGCGCGACATGCATTAAGCGTCTATCGCCGGCGTGCAGCAACGGCCCTGGTCGGCAGCGCCGGCAATTCCTCCATCACCCGGCTCAATGAAAAGATGGCGATCGCCTCAGTGCCTTCGCGCAGCTTGGAATGGAGTTCGAACTCGCCGCCATGCATGGCGAGCAGGCTTTGGACGATCGGCAGGCCAAGCCCGGTGCCTTGCTCGGCGCTCTTGATGGCGATGGAACCCTGACCGAAGGCGGACAGCACAACCGGAATCTCGTCTTCCGGAATGCCGGGCCCATTGTCTTTGACGGAGAAGTATTGGCCGCCGCCCGCCGTCCAGCCGACGCGCACGCGGATCTCGCCGCCAGTACCGGTGAACTTGATGGCGTTCGACAAAAGATTGAGCGCGATCTGTCGCACCGCGCGTTCGTCGGCGAACAGGCGCGGCAAGGCGTTTTCAAAATCCTGGACGATGCGGATGTCCTTGTTGCGCGCCTTCAGCTCCATCATGTGACAGCAATCCTCGACGACGGAAAGCAGCATCATCGGCTCTTCGTTGAGCTGGTAGCGGCCCGCTTCGATGCGTGACAGGTCGAGGATTTCGTTGATCAGGTCGAGCAGGTGCTGGCCGGAGTCATGGACGTCGCGAGCATAGTCGCGATAGGTCGGATTGCTCATCGGTCCGAGCACCTCGTTCGCCATCACCTCGGAGAAACCGAGAATGGCGTTGAGCGGCGTCCGCAACTCATGGCTCATCGAGGCCAGAAACCGCGACTTTGCCAGATTGGCGTCCTCCGCCCGTCGGCGCGCTTCGTCCGACATCGATTTCGCCGTGTCCAATTCGGCAATCAGCGCGTCCTTTTCGGAGCGGAACGAGAGCAGCATCAAGGACGAGCGATTGAGGCGGCGCGCCACATAGGCGAAGAAGGGCAGCGAGACAATCAGCAGCCCGGCCATGATCAACTCGACCGGCATCCACTGCCTGGCGCCGGCATAGGCATAGGCGGCCACCGGAACGGCGAAAGTCGCCAGCAACGCACCGCGCAACGATGACGCTGTGATCGCCGTCGCCGCCATGGCAAGCAGCAGCACCACCGCCTTGATCAACTGGAACTGGTCGACCTGGCAAGCGTCGCAACCGAGCCAGGCAAACCAGGCCCAGCCCAGGCCGCAAAGGAAATGGCCTATCAGGAAATCACGGTGCGTTTGCGGCGGGTTGAGTTCGGCAGCTTCCGTCCGGTCGATGCGCCTCGCCATGAACACGACGATGGCGTAGCAGATGAGGATGAAAAGCGCCCAGACGCCAATTGCCTTACCGACGCCAGCAAACAGACCGGTCGCGGCGGTCGCCAGGACGAGAAGCGGAACGATGATCGCGCCGGCTATCATCGCACGGGCGTGCAGTTTCAACAGCTCGCGGTCGAAATCAGGATTTCCGGCCTGCTGCGAAAGACGGTCGCGCGTCTTGCGCACCGCGCGCGCCACATCGCTGTTGCGATGGGGTTTCCGGCGGTCCACAATAAACTTGTCCGCTGTGGTCGAGCGTTGCGAGGGCATGAGACTTCAATTTATGCGGGCAGCGGTTTCAAATTGTTAAGCTACGTTCGAATGATTAACCAACGGTTTGCCATATGAGCCGTTCGTGGTCGCGGCGGCCGGGACGGCGATACGTCCCGCCGCGGCCGCGAAGCCTTTGGCGCCGGCTGGTGGACTACGCACTGGCCGTGCTTTTCCTCGGTCTGCTGATCCTTCTGGCGGCGCGGCTTGATCGGATCGAGACGCGCAAGGCCGAGGGTGCCGCCGTCGTCAATGACGGCGATACGATCACGCTCGGTACCGAGCGCATCCGCATGCGCGGCATTGACGCGCCCGAATATTCGCAAATCTGCCGCAAGGACGGCGCCGACTATCCCTGCGGCAAGCTGGCGCGGCAGTCGCTGGTACGTCTGATATCAGGCAGACCCGTCTCCTGCGCCGGCTGGCAGCGCGACCGATACCGCCGGCTGCTCGGCGATTGCAACGCCGGCGGCAAGGATCTCAACCGCGCCCAGGTCGAGGCCGGCTGGGCAGTTGCCTATGGCGATTTCGAAACCGAGGAGGCCGCTGCCCGATCAGGCAAGGCTGGCATCTGGGCCGGCACTTTCGACGAGCCGCACGATTGGCGCGAGAGCCACGATCACGAAGTGGTCGAAAGAAAGCACGGCCGTTTGGCTTCGATCGGCGATGGCTTGCGAGAAATTTTTCGCTTCTGGTGATGGTCAACCCTATAGTGTTGCAACAGAGCGAGGTGCGTTCAGTCGGACGACACAAGGCATGCGCTGAGATTTTTTAATCTTCGCATCGTGCTTTCCGGGAATTGATTCCGGTTGTCTGGCCGGTGCGAAAGGAGGATGGGATGAAACTCTTCGACGGCGGCCGGGCGCCCAATCCACGGCGGGTTCGCGTCTTCCTCGTTGAAAAGGGGCTTGAGGTTCCGCTGGTGCCCGTCGACATGGGCGCGCTGGAGCACAGAGAGCAGCCGGTCAGTTCGCGCAACCCGCTGCAGCGCCTGCCGGTGCTCGAACTCGACGACGGCACCGTCATCACCGAATCCGTCGCCATCTGCCGCTATTTCGAGGAACTGCACCCGGAACCGGCGTTGTTCGGCCGCGGCGCGCTCGGCAAAGCGCTGGTCGAGATGTGGCAAAGACGGATGGAGCTCAACTTGCTCAATAGCGTCAGCGCTGCGTTCCGACACGTCCATCCGGCGATGAAGGAATGGGAAGTTCCACAGATCCCCGAATGGGGCGAGGCCAACAAGCCGAAAGCCGTTGAATTCCTGAGACTCCTCGACGACGAGCTGGCGAACCGGGAATTCGTCGCCGGCGACGCCTATTCGATCGCCGACATCACCGGGCTGATTGCCATCGACTTCATGAAGCCGGCGCGCATCAAGGTGCCGGAAGACTGTGTCAACGTGCTGCGCTGGCATCAGGCGATCTCCAGCCGGCCGAGCGCCGCCGCCTGAGGATGAGCCCCAGGCATGAGCGAAGAGCTGGAAAACTTCGCGGCGAGGGTGCGCGCCTGCCGAATCTGCGTCGAAAACCCGGTCGGCCAGCCGCTGCCGCATGAGCCGCGCCCTGTGCTCAGGCCGTCGTCGAGCGCCCGTATACTGATTGCCAGCCAGGCACCGGGCACCAAGGTGCATATGTCAGGCATGCCGTTCACTGACGCCTCCGGCGATCGGTTGCGAGACTGGCTGGGCGTCAGCAGCGACGAATTTTACGACACGACAAAATTCGCCATCGTGCCGATGGGCTTTTGCTTTCCCGGCCAGGATGCCAAGGGCGGCGACCTGCCGCCGCGCCGCGAATGTGCAGCGGCCTGGCGTGCGGAGCTGATGGCGCTGATGCCGCGCATCGACCTGGTGCTGACGATCGGCCTCTATGCGCAATCCTGGCACATGGGCGCTGCGCGCCGGCCCTCGCTGACCGAGACGGTGATGGATTGGCGCATCATCTGGGATGCGCCCAGCACCCCGAAAGTGCTGCCGCTACCGCATCCGTCGTGGCGCAACACCGGCTGGCTGAAGCGCAATCCGTGGTTTGAAATGGATTTGCTGCCGTTTCTGAGATCGGAAATCCGCTATCGCCTCGGCTGACGCGTAAGCAAGAAATCACTCGCTTTTGCGCCATCTGACAGAATTTCTTTCTTGTGAATGGCCCAAATAAGAAGGACTATAGCCAATCTATTCCTGATCTATCCCCGTGGGAGCACCAAAATGGACCGCCTTGACAGAAAGATCCTCCGCCTCTTGCAGGAGGACGCGACGCTCGCGGTCGCCGATGTCGCCAAGAAAGTCGGACTGTCGACCACGCCCTGCTGGCGGCGCATCCAGAAGCTCGAGGAGGAAGGCGTCATCAAGCGGCGCGTCGCCATCCTCGATCATGAAAAGGTCAATGTGCGCGTCACCGTGTTCGTGTCGATCCGCACCAATTCGCACAGCCATGAGTGGCTGCGCCGCTTTTCGGAGGTCATCCAGGAATTTCCGGAAGTGGTCGAGTTCTACCGGATGAGCGGCGACGTCGACTATCTCTTGCGCGTGGTGGTGCCCGACATCGCTGCTTACGACGCCTTCTACAAGCGGCTGATCGCAAAGATCGAGATCCGCGATGTCTCGTCGTCGTTTGCCATGGAGCAGATCAAGTACACGACCGAAATGCCGCTCGACTACATGGTCCTGGACAAGGAATCGGGCGCCAACGCTGCCTGAGGATTTTTTGCTTAGTTGTTCTTTTTGTTGAGGAAACTCCAAGGCGAGTTTGCCGGTAGCGTGATCGTGTCCGGCACGAGATCGACATCCGCCACCTCCGCCTTGCGCACTGTGTAGCCCGACTGGATCACGCTGACACCGTCGAGGATGAAGAGTTGACTTTTCTCCATGCCCGGCTCCAGGGCGCCGGTCACGGCAACCGGCTGATAGGCTTGCGACATCCTGTAGGGGCGGGCGGGCGTGACGAGGACGATCTGATTGGGCGGCGGCGTCGGCATGTGGCTGCACGCCCCTGTCCACGGTACCAGCAGGAACTGATAGACGAGATCGCCGTCCCGATCGAGCGGCAGCGCGTACCCCGCCAGTTGAATGGCCTTGTCTCGCAAATTGACAGACAGCGTCTCGCCACGGTCCGGCATTCTTGCCGCGACCATCGGCAATCCGACACTTTCGGCAGCGGGCTGGGTCGCCGGGCGCAGGTCTTTCCAGAATATGCGCGCGGTTTCGGCGGAAGCGGTGGCAATGGAGAGGCCGAGTGCGACAGCCAAGGCCGCGCCTGATTTGAGACGATTGTTCATTGGCTTCATGCTTCGCCAGTCCGTGGCTGGATCGGGTAAACCCGTCGTCAAGTATCGGCAACGGGGTGACGCACTTGTTATCGCAGAATGCAACATAGAGTGCCATGCCCGTGGGCTAACCGGGGCAAACCGTCGGTGAGGCTGCCGCCCACACCGAAGGGCAGAGCGGCGCCGGCGCGGGGAGTTCGATCCGAAGAAAGGCGAGGAAATCGCCAAAAAAAGTCTTGCCCAGTCGGCTCAGCGGCGCAGAATAACCCGACCCAGCGATGCCAGACGACAAAAACCCTATCTTCGAATATCGCCTGAACCTGGAGAAATTCAATGCCGACCAGCCATGATCTCAACGGGCTGATGAAATTCCTCAGCCGTGACAAATGGCGCGAATGTTTCGAGGAAGTGTTCGACGATCATTTCGGCCCGATCCTTGGCGAAGGGGACATGGAATTCGAAGAACTCGCCGAGGTCCTCGGTGACGAAAGAGTCATGACTCTTTGGGGCTGCGCCTTCGAGGATTTCCTGACCCAGGATTTCGACGGCGAACCCAGCAACATCGTCGATGAGTATCTCAAGCGCAGAGGCTGGAAGGAAAATGCGCAAACGAGAGCCTATATGGGCGCGCTGCGTACCTCCGTCATGAGCTTGTATGAGGTGAGCGACGTCGTTCCGGGACAATCGTTTATGGCACGCGATCTTCTCCGCGGTGGCGAGCCGATCGCCGTCAAAGAGGCCACCGCCACCAAGACGTTGAAGCAGTGGGACAAGATCGCGGCGAGAATCGTGCCCGTCCTCGGAAAGAATATCCTTACCGACGGTGTCCTTCCGTTCACCCGAGAGGCCACCCAATCCTTGTTCGATGGCCTGTTGGACGTGTTCGGCAAAAAGGCCGCAAGAAAGCTGCCGGCCATGAGGGATGAAGACCTGCGGGCGGTGGCGTTCATGTTCACGCTCGTATGGGTGTTCGACGCCCTGGACAAGGTGATGGACATGCAGATGCTCCAAACTGCAGAGGGCGACGAATTCATGTTTCATGATGTCCGCTTTCCCTTGGCCTCCGGCGTGACGCAGAAGGACATCGCCGCCCGGCTGAACGGCATAGCGGGCATGTCGCAGAAAAATGCACAGTTCTGGAACTGGCTGGAATACACGCCGCAAGGCGAGGACAGGAGGCGGGCCAGCTTTCCCTGGATACCGTGATGGACAACGGTTGGCGCGTGTTGGGCAATGTCGAGTTGAAAGGCGGTTTCCTGTGTCTATCCGCCAATTCCTCCGCGCGGGCGGAAAAAGGGACGGCCCTTGTCCAGCGAGCCTTTGGCGATCTGGTCCGAACACCTCTTACGGAAATCCGCACCATACAGCAGATGATGGCCGAACGGCCAGCCAAGGGGGGCAGGACGCCCTCATCGGAGATACCGCCGGAACTCGCTGAACAGGCCATTCACGAATACCTGGATCAACACTATCGGGAAACCCTCGATCGGCCGGTCGGGATGCTTGGGGGCAAGACACCGCGTCAGGCCGTAAAGACCAAAACTGGCCGGAAAAAGGTCGCCGAGTGGCTCAAATACCTGGAAAACCAGACCGCGAGGCAGCCTGACCGCGCCCATCCTATGGCCGCTTACAGTTTTGAGTGGATGTGGAGGGAACTTGATGTTCGCGACCCGCGCCGGTAGCGGCTGGCGTCCTCAACGCTCCAAGCGCATCACATGCCGGCGCGAGCCGGCCATGCCGATCTCGTGGAATCCGCGGGCCACGAACATCTCTCGAAAGCCCATGAAACGGTAACTCGGCGATGCCTGATCGACCGGATAGGCCTCGATGGTCCTGGCGCCTTTGGCGAAGGCGTGATCGATGGCCGCGTCGAGCAGGGCGCTTGCCAGTCCCAGGCCGCGCGACGCCCTCGGCACATAGAAGCAGACGATCGACCATACACCCACCTCGCTGTCGTCCTGCTCCTGCGACAGCTTGCGATAGGTCTCGCGTGGCGCCACGGAGCACCAGCCGACGATGTTGCCTTCGGCATGGGCGACGATACCGACCGGCGTGCCGACTTCGATGAGCGCCATCATGGCCCGTCTCCTCGCGTCGTTTGACGCGTGCTCGCGGTTTTCGAGCTGTCGCCAGGCCATGCACCAGCAATATTTCGGGCCGCCAGGCTGCTCGAACACGTTCTCGAAATCGGCGCGCATGGATCGCGTCACCTCAGTAAAGCGGATTTGGCTCCGGTCAGCCTTTCCTGGCGAGCCGCTCGAGCGTCTTGGCATCGGAAAGCTCCCGTGCAGCGTCCTTGCCGATCCAGCGCGCCGTCTTGTCCGTCGAACCGGCCAGCTTCTGCGCCAGGGCGAGGGCAGCGCCGTGCAAATTCATCGATCGCTTGCCGATAGAGCGAAGCGCCCAGTTCACTGCCTTCTTCACAAAATTACGGGCATCGCTGGCGTGCGCTTCGATGATCGGCAGGAAGTCGAGGAAGGTCGCCTCTGGCTCCTTCTTCCGGTGGACGACCGACCAGGCCATCATGGCAAAAGCCGTGCGTCGAACGAACTCGCGTTCGTCGGCCGCGAACTCTTCTATCAGCTCCTTCCAGCAATCCGTATCGACAAAGAGATCGGAGACGCCGTCGACGATATCCCACGAGTCGAAAGTCGCCGCCCATCGTCTTGCATCCGCAGCAGAAAACCGCTTCGGATCGGCTGTGACGGAAGCGATGAACTGCGCTTCCATGATGCCCGACTCCCATAGTTCGAAGGCACGCTCATGGTTGCGCTTGATTTTCTTGGCAATCTGCCTCTGCACGCCATGCGAGATTCCGAGCGCACGTTCGATCTTGATGCCGTAGCGCAGCATGCCAAGGCGGTTCTCCTGCGAGCCGATCGAGCGCAGATGGGCGACAATCTCCTCGGCGCTGGATTGAGGCGAAAGCTCGGCCACGACAAAACCTACTTCTCCAATCGCGCCAGCAGCGAAGACGTGTCCCAGCGTTTGCCGCCCATGCCCTGCACATCCTTGTAGAACTGGTCGACAAGTGCCGTCACCGGCAGCTTGGCGCCGTTGCGGTCGGCCTCCGCCAGGCAGATGCCGAGATCCTTGCGCATCCAGTCGACGGCGAAGCCGAAATCATATTTGCCGGCATTCATCGTCTTGTGGCGGTTCTCCATCTGCCATGAGCCGGCCGCGCCCTTGGAGATCACCTCGATGACCTTTTCGATGTCGAGCCCAGCCTTCTTGCCGAAATGAATGCCTTCGGCCAGCCCTTGGACAAGGCCGGCGATGCAGATCTGGTTGATCATCTTGGTGAGTTGGCCCGAGCCGGCCGGGCCCATCAGCCCGACCATGCGGGCATAGGCATCGATGACAGGCTTCGCCTGCTCGAAGGCTTTCTGTTCGCCGCCGACCATGACGGTCAGGATGCCGTTTTCGGCGCCGGCCTGACCGCCGGAGACCGGTGCGTCGAGGAACGAAAAACCGCGAACTTGCGCCTTCTCCGCCAGTTCGCGCGCGACTTCAGCCGAGGCCGTGGTGTTGTCGATGAAGATGGCTCCGTTCTTCATCAACTGGAACGCACCCTCGGCTCCAATCGTCACCGCGCGCAAATCATCGTCATTGCCAACGCAGCAAAAGACAAAGTCCTTGCCGTCGGCGGCCTCAGCCGGCGTGTTGGCAACACTGCCGCCATACTGGGCCACCCATTGCTCGGCCTTTGCTTTGGTGCGGTTGTAGACGGTAACGTCGTGGCCGCCCTTGTTCCTGAGATGTCCGGCCATTGGATAGCCCATGACGCCAAGACCGAGAAATGCCACCGATGCCATGTTTTCGAATCCCTTCAATCCTGTTTTCCGGCCTTCTTAGCGGATCAGGCAAAGCGATGGGAGTCAGCGTTGCAGATGGATCGTGATGCGCCCTTCGATCCATTCGACTGCGTGGCGCAGCGTTTCGACAATGATCAGATAGATGATCGCCGCCCAGACATAGGACTGGAAGTCGAAAGTCCGCGAATAGGTGAGCTTCGTGATGCCCATCAGATCATAGACGGTGATGAGGGCTACGATGGCCGAGCCCTTGATCATCAGGATGATCTCGTTGCCGTAGGGGCGCAGCGCCACGATCAATGCCTGTGGCAGGATGATCTTGCGCAGTGTTTGCAATTTGTGCAGGCCAAGCGAGGCAGCGCCTTCCCACTGGCCCCTGGGCACGCTCTCGATTGCGCCGCGCAGGATCTCAGCCTGATAGGCTGCTGTATTGAGTGTGAACGAGAAAATGGCGCAGTACCAAGCTTCGCGAAAAAAGCCCCACAGGCCGACAGCTTCAAGTGCCGGTCGAAACGAACCCACTCCATAGTAGATAAGAAAGACTTGGGTCAAAAGCGGAGTGCCGCGGAAGAAGTAGACGTAAGCGTAGGCAAAGCTGGACAGGGTCCGGTTCCTGGACATCCGCGCGTACGCGACAGGAACTGAAAGAACGGCTCCCAATACGATCGACACAACGACAAGCGTGAGGGTCACTCCCAGGCCAGAGATGTAGCCCGGGGCGTATTTTTGGAAGAGTTCGGAATTCCAAGCCTCGACCAAGTATACAGTCATGCCGATGCCGAGCACGATCCAGAGACCGACCAACGCATATCCCAATACACGTTGCCGGGACCAGCCGCGCGGGATTGCCGGCGGTTTTTCGACCTTGGTCGCCACCTCGGCCGCTGCCGCACTCATCGTTGCACCTGTTGTCGGCCAACCCTGCGTTCAATGGCATTGATGCCGAAAGACGATATGATGGCGAGGAGCAGATAGATAAGGGCCGCAAATCCATAGAAAAGGAAGGCGTGCTTGGTCACGCGGGCAGCAACACCGGTCTGCCGCAGAATATCGGCAAGACCAATCGCCGAAACTAACGCAGTGTCCTTGAGCAAGATGAGCCACAGATTGGCAAGACCCGGCAGCGCGATACGGATAAGCTGCGGCAGCACCACCAGGCGCATCGTGTGCCAGCCAGACAGGCCAACCGAATAGCCGCCCTCATACTGTCCCTTCGGGATGGCGCGGAATGCGGAGAGGAAGACCTCGCTGGCATAGGACGAGAAGACGACGCCGAGCGCGATCATGCCGGAAACAAAAGCATTCACTTCGACGGCGGCGGTCGGGTCATACAGGCGCATCAACTGCTGGATGCCGATCTGCGCGCCGTAAAAGATCATGAACAGGGTCAGCAGTTCAGGCAATCCACGGAAGATCGTGGTGTAGATATTGCCGGCCAGCCGCAGCGACGGCTCGTTGGATTCCTTGGCCAGCGCAACCAGAAAGCCGATCACCAGACCGAGAGGCAGGGTCGCGGCTGCAAGCGAAACGGTGATGAAAACACCATAGGCGATGTCGTCGAGCCAGCCTTCGGGTCCCCAACTGAGCAGCGTCCAAACGCTTTGCATCCGCCTGCCTGTTCTCCTCTATGCTTTTTTTGAGAGCGCGGCGTCAGCCCGGGCGCGCCGCGCCTTGCGCAAACGGCGGGGATGTCCCGCCGTTCGCCGTCAACCCGGAAGGATCAGGACTCGCCGCCGTAGACGTCGTACTTGAAGTACTTGTCGTTGATTTCCTTGTACTTTCCGTTGGCGCGGATGGCGTCGATCGCCTTATTGAACTGATTGACCAACGCGGTATCGCCCTTGCGTACCGCGATGCCGGCGCCCGGACCATGGATCTCGATGTCGGGTGTGATCGCGCCGATCAGCTTGCAGCAGGCGCCGTCCGGCGTGGCAAGCCAGCCTTCGATGACGGTGATGTCGTCGTTGACCGCATCAACGCGGCCATTGGCGAGATCGAGCTGGTATTCCTGCGCGGTCGGGTACGGCTTGATTGTGCTGTCGGCATAAGTCTTGGTTGAATAATTGAAGTGGGTGGTGGACGCCTGCACGCCGATCGTCTTGCCGGCCAGGTCCTCTTTGGTCACGCCTTTGATATCGCTGTCCTTGGGCGCGGCGATCGCCGGCGGCGTGTTGTAGTATTTGTTGGTGAAGTCGACCTTCTCGGCACGCTCCGGCGTAATCGACATCGAGGCAACGATGGCGTCGAACTTGCCGGCCTGAAGCGCCGGGATGATGCCGTCCCAATCCTGCGCGACGAAAGTGCACGTCACCTTCATCTCGTCGCAAAGCGCCTTGGCGATATCGATGTCGAAGCCCACGAGCTGGCCATCAGCAGTCAGGTTGTTGAACGGCGGATAGGCTCCCTCCGAGCCGATCCTCAAGGTTTTCTCCTGAGCCTGGGCAACGCCCAATGTCAGCAGCGCCGCCGATGCGGCGAGCGCTATACGCAGTGCAGTACGCATGATAGTCCTCTCTGTATGTTCCCGGCCGTCGTTCCAAACGGCTCTGTGGGCGGTTCTGTTGACCGCCCGCTGGCGCGATACTCCCATTCTTTCCCAAGAAAAAGCAACTGTAAAACCGTTGCTTGCGGGTTTCGCATTCCCTGACAATGCTGACGTTGCGGCAGGTATAGCAACGGGGAAACAGGGGGCGGCCGATGCTTCTTCGGCAGTACCCTCAGCGCGTCAAACCTGTCGCGCGCTCGATGAAGTCGGCTATCGATCTGGTGTCGTCGAGATCGAAGACAGGCAGGCTTTCGTCGGCTATGGCGAAGTCGGCGGCGATGGCGACGATGTGCGGATCATTTGCCGAAAGCGGTGCCCGGTCCTTGGCCTCCAGCCGCCGCGTCTCGATCTTGCTGTGCGCCTCGCGCTTGTAGCCTTCGACCAGCACGATGTCGGTGGTGCCGAGCCGCGACAGGATCGCATCCAGCGTCGGCTCGTCCTCGCTGCGTAATTCGTGCATCAGCGCCCAACGCCTGTCCGACACGATGGCGACTTCAGTGGCCCCGGCCTGCCTATGGCGAAAACTGTCCGCCCCCGGTTTGTCGATGTCGAAGGCATGATGGGCGTGTTTTACCGTCGAGACTTTCCAGCCACGCCGGACGAGTTCGGCGACCAGCTTTTCGGTCAGTGTCGTCTTGCCGGAATTCTTCCAGCCGGTGATACCGAAGACGCGTCTCATCATAGCTTCATGCTCTGCAACAGACCCTCGACACGGACAAGGTCACTCGTGGCGAACGGCAAGCCTATATGCCGTCCGGCGCCATATCAGGTCCAGCGCTTTCGGCGGCTGTCTTGCGCCGACCGACGATCCGTTCGCGGTAAAGTGCGTAGAGGCCGGAGCAGACGATGATGCTGGCGCCGAGGATCATCGGCAGGTCGGGAACGTCGCCGAAGATGAACAGGCCAAGCAGGATCGACCAGAGCAGGGCCGTGTAGCGGAACGGCGCGATGAACGAGATGTCGCCCACCCGCATCGCCATGATGATGAACTGGTAGCCGATGACCACGAGCACTGCCGCCAATGCCAGGAACGCCGTGCTTTCCCCCGTCATCGGTGTCCACCCGCCCATCGGCAAAAGCAGCGCCGCGCCGAGCATTGTCATGGCGAGTGCCGTGGTGGTCGACACCAGCAATGTCGGAATGGCTTGCGGTATCCGCTTGGTGGCGAGGTCACGCACCGCACAACAGGCGACACAGGCCAGCGCCAGCAGCGAATAGATGCTGAACCCCTCGAAGCCCGGCCGCACGATGATCAGCACGCCGGCAAAGCCGATGGCGATGGCCAGCCAGCGCCGCCAGCCGACGCCTTCCTTGAACACAAGTGCTGCGCCCATCGTCACCGCCAGCGGCAGCGCCTGCAGCACGGCCGAGACATTGGCAATCGGCAGATGGGCAAGGGCGATGAGAAACGACGCGGTAGCGCCGGCTTCGCCGATCACGCGTATCGCCACCATCGGCTGCAGCATCGAGCCGGGCAGGGCAAGCGCACCGCGTTGCCAGGCAAGCAGGCCTACGAAAAGCGAGGCGAAGGCGCCGCGGATCAGCATGACCTGCGCCATGTTCATGGATTCCGACGCGACTTTGGTGATCGCGTCGTTGAGGGTGAAACCACTCATGGCCACCACCATGAACAGTGCACCGCGAAGATTTGGGGAAAAAAGCAAAGGCGTTACCACTGTGGTCTGCATCAAGCCTCTACCAGCGGCGGCAAAACAGCAACGGCAAAGGGCTGGTCCACGGCCTTCGGCGGCTCGCTGCAAGCTCCTCGCAACAGCGGCAGGATTTATTTCGGCGGTGCGACCAGGAAGATCAGCCGCCGGTGACGCTCATGTGCCGCGATACCGATGGACGGTTGGTGCGGCGGTCAATGATGAAATCATGGCCCTTGGGCTTGCGGCCAATGGCCTCGTCGATGGCGTCGGCGACCAGTTCGTTGCCTTCGGATGCACGCAACGGTGCGCGCAGGTCGGCGGCATCTTCCTGGCCGAGGCACATATAGAGCGTGCCGGTGCAGGTCAGCCGGACACGGTTGCAGCTTTCGCAGAAATTATGCGTCATCGGCGTGATGAAGCCGAGCCTGCCACCAGTCTCGGCGACGTGGACGTAGCGGGCCGGGCCACCGGTCTTGTAGGGGATGTCGGTCAGCGTGAACTGCCGCTCGAGTGCTGCGCGCAGCAGCGACAGCGGCAGATACTGGTCGGTGCGGTCGGCGTCGATCTCGCCCATGGGCATGGTTTCGATGACCGTCAACTCCATGCCGCGGCCGTGCGCCCAACGCAGCATCTCAGGCAGCTCGGCGTCGTTGAAATCCTTCAGCGCCACCGCATTGAGCTTTACCTTCAGCCCCGCTGCCTGCGCGGCGTCGATGCCATCCATGACCTTGTCGAGATTGCCCCAGCGGGTAATCTGACGGAATTTTTCCGGGTCCAGCGTGTCCAGCGAGACGTTGATGCGCTTGACCCCGCAATCGGCGAGCTCAGCGGCAAAGCGCGAAAGCTGCGAGCCGTTGGTGGTCAGCGTCAGTTCTTCCAGAGCGCCGCTTTCGAGATGACGCGAAATCTGACGCACCAGATGCATAATGTTCTTGCGCACCAGCGGCTCGCCGCCGGTAAGACGCAGTTTCCTGACGCCCTTTTCGATGAAAACCGTGCATAGCCGGTCGAGCTCTTCCAGCGACAGCAAATCCTTCTTGGGAAGGAACGCCATGTCCTCGGCCATGCAATAGGTGCAGCGGAAGTCGCAGCGGTCGGTGACCGAAACGCGCAGATAGCTGATCGTGCGACCAAAAGGATCGATCATGTCCATGCTGGTGCGTTTCCCGTGGCTGCGAACGGCTTCGTTATATATGGCTATGTGATACGATCCAACCTGCCATTCAAGTCAAGAAGTTTCGATCCCTAAAGCGCGTCGCGTTCGACCGGTCTCATGCGACGCGCTTTAGGTTGTTGTTTTATGCATGTCGTTATCGCAAAACCGCTGCACACTTTTGCGCGACATGCATTAGGCAACATCGCGCCACCGACGGATCGTGTCGGAAGTTTCGAAGCAGCCTTTTCCCGCTGCGCGAAGCGGCGTAGGGAAGGACAGATGATGCGGAACCTATCACCATGACGGCGCCGAAGGAATTCAGGGTCTCGAAGGACCGCAGGCTGCTAACCGTGACCTTCCCTGGCCATCAGCCGTTCGAGCTGCCGGCGGAGCTGCTGCGGGTGGCCTCGCCATCGGCCGAAGTGCAGGGCCATTCGCCCGAACAGCGCGTGACCGTTCCCGGCAAGCGCAAGGTTGCGATCCTGAAGATCGAACCGGTCGGCAACTATGCCGTCCGCATCACCTTCGACGATTTCCACGATACCGGCATCTTCACCTGGAACTACCTGCATACGCTGGGTCATGAGAAGGACGCACGCTGGGCCGCCTATCTCGCCGAGCTGGAAGAGAAGGGGCTAAGCCGCGATCGGTAGCTCCAGCCCGTCGTCAAAGCGTCACCGATTTGGAGTAGCGGCTGCGGATGCTCGGAGGCGAAAACATGTCCGTCATCACCACGGTCGAACAGCTCGAAGCGCTCTATGGGCTGCCCGGCGAGACGTCGCTGGTCAAGGAACTCGACCATGTCATTCCCGAATACGCCGCCTTCATCGAGGCCTCGCCTTTTGCCGCGCTCGCGACCTGCGGGCCGGAAGGGCTGGATTGCTCGCCGCGCGGCGATCTCGCCGGCTTCGTCCGCATCCATGATCCGAAAACCCTGATGATGCCGGACCGGCGCGGCAACAACCGTGCCGATTCGCTAAAAAACATCATTCGCGATCCGCGCGTCGGCCTGTTGTTCCTGGTCCCAGGCTGCGGCACCACGCTGCGCGTCAACGGCCGCGGCCACATCACCACGGATGCCGCGCTGTGTGCCTCGTTCAGCGTCGACGGCCGACCGGCGCGTTCGGTCACGGTCATCGATGTCGATTCGGTCTATTTCCAGTGCGCTCGCGCCGTCCATCGGTCGGAACTGTGGAACCCGGCGAGGCATGTCGACCCGAAGTCGCTGCCGACACCCGGAAAGATCCTGGAAATCACCAGCCGGAAAGGCATCAACGGCGAGGCTTACGACAGGGAATGGCCGGAGCGCGCGAAAAAGTCGATGTGGTGAGCGGGTCACGCTTCCTTGAGCACGTCGGTAATTTTGCGCATCTGCTCGCCGATCATGTCGCATTGCTCCGGCGTCGACTGGCTCATCGCTTTCTCGATCAGCGCCATATGAACCTTCAGCGCCTGCATCAGCAGTTCCGTGCCGGCTTCGGTCAGGGTCAGGCGCAGCACGCGCTTGTCCTTCTGATCGCCTTCGCGGCGCAGCAGGCCGCGTGTCTCGAGTTGCGGCAGCAGCATGGTGATGTTGGAACGGCCGACCAGCAGCCGGCGGGCGAGATCGTGCTGCGACATGCCGGGATGGCGATAAAGGTTCATCAGCACGTCGAGCTGCGCCGGCTTCAGGTCCAGCGGCGCGAGCTTCACTGCCAGCGTGCGCTCCAGGACATGGCAGGCGCGCGCCACCGCGACCCAGTTGCGAAAACGTGGGTTGTCCCAGGGCAGCTCTTGTTTAATGTTCATGTTTGAACTATTATGTTCATGCTTGAACGAATGGATGGATCGCCACTATGGCATCATTTGGATTGAAGGTCATCCGGGGCGTGTTTGCCGCCGCCGAACATGTGGCTCCCCGCCTTACCGGGCGCGCGGCATTCGAACTGTTCTGCCGCACGCCGAACGCCAAAATTCTCAGCGACGGCGAACGACGCGCCGTCGACCGCGCCGCCGGCTTCATGGCCGAGGCGCGCCATCATCGGCTGAAGACCAAAAACGGCTGCGTCATGGTGCATGAATTCAGGCCAGAGCCGGGCAGGCGGGCCGTCGGCACGGTGCTCGTCATCCATGGCTGGCGTTCGCGCACCGAATACATGCGCACGCTGATCGAAGCCTATCGTGACGCCGGTTACAAAGTTGTCTCGCTCGACCTGCCGGGCCACGGCCAATCGCAGGGCCGCCGGCTCACATTGGTCAGCGCTGTCGAAGCCGCACGGCTGACCGGCGAATGGTTCG
This sequence comes from Mesorhizobium sp. WSM2561, assembly GCF_000513915.1. Taxonomy (NCBI): domain Bacteria; kingdom Pseudomonadati; phylum Pseudomonadota; class Alphaproteobacteria; order Hyphomicrobiales; family Phyllobacteriaceae; genus Mesorhizobium; species Mesorhizobium sp. WSM2561. The sequence continues at coordinate 38,345 of NZ_AZUX01000003.1, read as the reverse complement.
GCCCGTTCGTCGCGGTCGTCGGCCATTCCTTCGGCGGTGCCGTCGCCGCCAATGCCGTCGCCGGTTCGGTCAATGACGTTCCGCCGCTGGCGGCCGAGCGGCTGGTGCTGATCGCGGCACCGAGTTCGCTGCCGGCGATCTTCAACGATTTCAGCCGCATGCTCAGTGTCGGCCCACGCTCGCAGGCCGCCATGGCCGACCGGGTCGAACGCATCGCCGGCCGGCCGCTGCACGAATTCACCGGCGACCGCCAGCTTGCCAGCACGCCGGTGCCAACGCTGGTCATCCATGCTCCGGACGACCGCGAAGTGTCCGCCGACCATGCAAAGCTCTATGCCGGGGCCGGCGACCATGTGCGGCTTTACTGGGCCGACGGGCTCGGCCACCGCCGCATCCTCGCCGACAGGGGCGTGGTCGAACGTGCGGTCGGCTTCGTTGCCGAACACCGGGCGCAAGTATCGCTGCATTAAACACCGACGGCTTCGACCTGCGTGTAGAGATTTCCTTGCAGCCGAATGCGTAGAGGCCGGGCGCGCTGATTCGCATCGCCGCGGCGCCATCGCCCGACCTGAGCGCTATTTGCTGGAACCGGAGCGGACCCAATTCGCTTCGGTTGCCAGCGTTGTGAAACTGTTCTGCAACAGACCTCCTGAAATTTATGAAAGCTTAACGAAATCAGTATGAATCGGTGTAGTCGCGCCCTACATCCATGATGCGGTGGCGAGACCGTCAGCGATGCGGAACGGGAGCCGGTTGCAGCCGGATCGGGTGATTCCATGAAATTCCTCGGAAACAAAGCAACCGTGATGCCGCTTGCGGCGGTCGCGGCAATGCTGGCCTTCGGCGTGCCGCAGGCAGACGCGCAAGGGTTTTTCGAGAGGCTCTTCGGCGGTGGTGTCAGGCATTCGCCGCGAGGTGATTTCCCCCTGCCGCCATCAAGGCAGAGGCCGAAATACAAGCCATATGCAGCAGCGCCCGCTGCCTCTCGGATCCGCAGCCCGTCCTATTACACCTACAAGAGCGATCCGCTCGTGCGCGTCGACTTCTCGACGCTGACGGCAGCGCCGGAGCCGGCAATGCCACAGGACGCCGCATTCCAGCCATCTTCCTCCACCGGCGCTGCCTTCCGCGAAGCGATTGCCGGACTGGACGATTACGAGCTCTACGCGGAGAAGGACATCGCCAAGGCGCTCGTCGCCTATTACGCGGCCAATCCGGATTTCATCTGGGTGACGGGAGCCAATGCCAACAGCCGCGCGCAAGATGCGGTGCGGGTGCTTGGCGAGGCGACGAGCTATGGCCTCACGCCGGCCGACTATACGGTTGAAGTGCCTGCCGCCGGCGCATCGACCGGCAGCGCCGATGCGCGGCTGAAGGAACTTGTCCGCTTCGAGATGGCGCTGTCAGCGCGCGTCTTGCGCTATGTCCACGACGCGCAAAGCGGCCGCGTCGATCCCAATCGCATCACCGGCTACTATGATTTCCCGGTCAAGCCGCTCGACATGGAAGGCGTGCTGAAAACGCTGACGCGGACCCAGCAAGTGCGCACCTATCTCGAATCACGGCATCCGCAGAACGCCGAATATCAGGCGCTGCGCGTCGAACTGGAATCACTTCAGGCCAGCGCCGACGACGAGATCGTCGTCGATCCCAAGCTGTTGCTGAAGCCGGGGGAGACCAGCCCCGAACTGCCGAAGCTTCTGACGAAGATAGCGCGCAATCTCGACGACGAGATGGGCAGCGCCTATGGCGAGATATTGGCCCGGCTCGCCACCAGCGAGGTCTATGCCCCGGAACTGGTGCCGGTCATCAAGGCGGTGCAGAAAAAGGCTGGCATGAAGGGCGACGGCGTCATCGGTCCGCGCACCGTCGCGGCGCTGGTCGGGACGTCCAAGGCCGACAAGATTCAAAAGGTGCATGTCGCGCTGGAAGAGTTGCGCTGGCTGCCATCCGATCTCGGCAGCCCGCGTGTCTTCATCAACCAGCCGGCCTTTACCGCGAGCTACATCGAGAATGGCGAGGAGAAGCTGAAGACCCGCGTCGTCATCGGCAAGACCACCAACCAGACTTCCTTCTTCTACGATCAGCTCGAGCAGGTCGACTTCCACCCCTATTGGGGCGTGCCGCAGTCGATCCTCGTCAACGAGATGCTGCCCCGGCTGCGCAGGGATCCCGGCTATCTCGACCGCGCCGGCTACGAAGTGGTCAACGCGCGCGGCAAACGCATTCCCTCCTCCTCGGTCAATTGGGGCGCCTATGGCGCGAAGATACCTTATGGCGTGCGCCAGCTGCCGAGCGAGGCCAATGCGCTGGGCGAACTGAAGATCCTGTTCCCCAACAAGCACGCCATCTACATGCACGACACGCCGCAAAAGACGTTTTTCGAGCGTGACATGCGCGCGCTCAGCCATGGCTGCGTTCGCCTGCAGGATCCGCGCGGCATGGCGGCGGCCGTGCTCGGCACCTCGGTCGATGACATCGCGGAGAAGCTGAAGCACGGACATGCGACGGAGAAGGTAGCGCGCAGGATCCCGGTCTATGTCGCCTATTTCACCGCCTGGCCTGATATGTCCGGCAAAGTCGAATATTTCAGCGACGTCTACGACCGCGACACGCGGCTGCAGCAGGCGCTCGACAGCACGCAAGCAGTGCGCTCGCCGGCGATCTGAGGACGCTAACGCGGGGGAGAGCGGGCGCCGGAACCCGGCCGCCATGAGTGTCGCCGAGCTGGGCACCTATTGCCTGGAGTGGCGATCTATTTGGGCTCGGCTGTTACCGGATCGTAGGTGATTTCGACCTTCGCCTTGTCGGTCGTGTAATAAGTAACGGTGTAGGCACCGCTGTCCCAGGCGACCTCGTCGACATAGCGAAAGTCGTCGCGCTGCTCGACCTTGGCGATTATTTCCGACAGTTTCCTGGCATTCTGCGGCGGCAACGGACTTCCGTCTGCGGCGAGGGCCGGTTCACCGAAAAAGAGAACTACGACGCCTGTCGCCAAAACAAGTCTGAACATGGCTTTCCCTCGCTTCTCGCAAAAGTAGAAACTCGCGGCCATGCAGGTTTGTTCCGGGCAGGTTTGTTTCGGGTTCCGGAACGGACACCCGCGAAATTGGCAGACGCATATTGTTGTCGTTGCTCATGCTAATGCGTCTGCAACTCACCTTCGTCGGGGAAGAGGTGGGCCAAGGCCGTGTCGAACGTGAGCTCCAGAGCGTCACCCGGTTCAAAGACCTTGTCTTCATTGAAGGCCGCAATGAGTTCGCTGTTATCGCGAAGGGTCAGGTCGACGACCGTCTCGCTGCCCAATCGCTCGGCATGTGCCACGATGCCATGCAGCAAGCCTTTTCCAGATTGCACCGGCCGCAGGTACTGCGGACGGACACCCAGGATGGCCTTGCCGTCTTTCCGGAAGGCGCGCCTTCTGGTCGCTACCCTGATCGGCTCCAGGGATTGGTTGCCAACCATTGCCGCCTCGCCATCGAGGGCGAGGACGTCGACGTTCAGGAAATTCATCGACGGGGCTCCCAGAAAGCCGGCTACGAACCTGTTGGCCGGTTCGTGATAGAGCTCCATCGGCGCTCCGATCTGCATGACTTGACCGTCCTTCAGCACGACGATCCTGTCAGCCAGCGTCATCGCCTCGACCTGGTCATGGGTGACGTAGATCATCGTTGTGCCCAGTTGCCTGCGCAGCCGGCCGATTTCCATGCGCATGTCCATGCGCAGCGCGGCGTCGAGGTTGGAGAGCGGCTCGTCAAACAGGAATACAGCCGGTTTCCGCGTGATTGCGCGCCCGATGGCGACGCGCTGGCGCTGGCCGCCCGAAAGCTGACTTGGCCGGCGGTCGAGCAAATGTTCCATTTGCAGGATGCGTGCGGCCTCGGCCACCTTCTGCTGCTTTTCCTGCCTGGAAGCGCCCGCGATCGTAAGGCCGAACGCGATATTCTCGCGCACGGTCATGTGCGGAAAGATGGCATAGCTCTGGAACACCATCGCAACACCGCGTTGCTTGGGCTGGAGCTGGTTGACCACCCGGCCTCCGATCTCGAGGGTACCTTCGGTTATGTCCTCGAGTCCGGCGATCATGCGCAGCAACGTGGACTTCCCGCAGCCCGACGGTCCAACAAAGACGACGAACTCGCCATCGTTGATGTGGATATCGACGCCTTTGATGATTTCGACGCGACCGAAGGATTTCTTGACGCCCTTGAGTGAGACCTCAGCCATGAGCGATGGCTCCCGTTTCCTGATTCATGTGCGGCAATTCGGGGTCACCGATCGATTGGCCGGCCTTGAGGAATGGGCAGACCGGCCGTCCCAGATCCACGGGTGTTCGAGCGCGAACCATGTAGTCAGCCCTTCACGCCGGTCGAGGCGATCGACGCGATGAAGGCGCGCTGCAGCAAGAGGTAGAAGATCAGCACCGGGACGGTGATAAGGGTGAGATAAGCCATGACTTCGCCCCAGGCGACGTTGAGTTGAAAGAAGTAGCCGAGGCCGACCATGACCGGGCGATAGCTTTCCTGCTGCACCACGATGAGCGGCCAGAGATATTGGTTGTACATGACGAGGAATTTCAGGATGGCGGCAGTCGCCAGTACCGGCCCTGAAAGCGGCATGACGACGCGATAGTAGACCTGCCACCAATTCGCGCCCTCCACCCGGCTTGCCTCGATCAGTTCGCCCGGCAGCCCTTTGAAATACTGCACGAACAGGAAGATCGTCAGTCCGTCGGCGATCCACGGGATGATCTGCACCCGGTAGCTATTGAGCCAGCCCCAATGCAGCCCATCAAGCCCGATCCAGGGCAGTTTCGAGACCAGGAGCAGGAGCGGGATAGCGATGGTCTCGAAAGGGATGATCAGCGTCGCGATGACGATCGAGAGCAGGACATCGCGCCCCTTCCACCGCAGGAAAGCAAAGGAGAATGCGGCCAGCGAACAGATCAGCAGCGAGAGAAGGACGGTCACCCCGGTGACCAGAACCGAGTTCAGGACGAACAGGCCGACAGGCGCCCGCCGGAACGCACCGAAATAGTTGTTGAGGCTGATGTCCCCGACGGGCAGGAATGCACGCAGGCTGGAAGTGTCCGCGAGAAGCTGACTGTCCGGCTTGAAGCTCGAGTTGATCATGAACACGAGCGGAAAGACGAAGATCAGCGCGATCAGGCACAGCACCAGATAGCGGACGAACAGCCTGAGGCCGTGATTGTCGGGATTGAAGGCCATCCTAACGCTCCCGTGTCAGCCAGCGCTGGATGAGTGAGATCGCCAGCACGATCGCGAACAGGATGACCGAGATGGTCGAGCCGCCGGAGATGTCCTGCTTGCCGTAGCCGCGCTCGACCGCCTGGAAGACGAGGGTCTGGGTGCTGTCGAGCGGACCGCCATTGGTCATCACGTCGATCTGGGCGAAAAGCGCGAAGCCCTGCATGGTGATCACGACAAGCACAAGCACGGCGGTGTTGCGCAGGCCCGGCCAGGTGACATAGCGGAAGGTCTGCCATTTCGAAGCCCCCTCGATGGCGGCGGCCTCGTAGAGCGTGGGGCTGATCGTCTGCAACCCCGCCAGCCAGATGACCATGTGGAAGCCGACGGCCTGCCAGATCGACATGGCCATGACTGCGGGCAGCGCCGTCGAGGGGTTGCCCAGCCAGTCGACGGGCTGGAAGAGGCCGAAGGTGAGGGCCTGGAGGATGCTGTTCAACAGCCCGTTCTGGCCGTCATAGATGAACCGCCAGAGGAGCGAGACCACGACGATGGAGACCACCACCGGCATGAAGTAGATGGTCCGGAACAGGTTGATGCCCCTGACCTTGTGGTTGATCAGCAAAGCAAGCATCAGCGCGAGGCTGCCCTGTACCGGCGCCACGACCAGGACGAACAGGAAGGTGTTTACCAGCGCCTTCATGAACACAACGTCGCTGGCGATGACGATCATGACGTTTTCGCCGGACTGCCAGCGAAACCACTCGCGCATGCCGCGATACTGAGGATAGTCGTCGCTACGGGTGATCTCGCGCAGGCGGGGATACTGGATTTCGCCGGCCTCATTTCGGACCACTTTGCCAGCATCGTCGCGCTCTGGCTCGAGGGTCACCACCGCAAGGCCCAGGAGCTGCCGATAGTTTTCCAACCCGACGAACTGGGTGGGGTTTGGTGACAGCAGCCGCTGATTTGTCGATGACAGACCGATCGCGAAGAAAAACGGAAGCACGATGAATGTGAAAATGAGTGCGAAGCCCGGCAGGACGAATGTCCAGCCCGCCCGGTTCGACAGGGTTAGCTTCGACGCCATTTGCGGTATCCGCCCAGCAAGCCAGAGAGGGTGGAGTCCGCGGCTGGCGAGGACCCCGGCGCGACAGAACTAGCGGTGACCGTAGCCACCATTGCTTTCGATGTCGGCGTCGATCTCATCGACCGCTGCGTCAAGCGTGTCGGCCACGTCGGCGCCATTGGCGATATCGGCCAGTGCCTTGGTGAAGACCTTGGCCTGGACCACGTAGCCCGGGGTGACCGGGCGCACCAGGGCTTGTGCTTTGGAGAGGTCGAAGAACACCGCGAGCGGGCCGCCATCCTTGTAGTTCTTCGTCATCTGCGCCGCCGAGGGCGTCGGCGGGATCAGGCCGATGCCGTCGGAGAAGGCGGCCAGGTACTTGTCCTGCGCGGCGAACTTGATGAACTCAGCAGCGCCTTCCGGATGTTTTGACTTGGCCGACACGCCGAATTGCCAGGATCCCGCGCCGATCTTGTTGCCGGCGCCGAAATCGGGAGCTGGAAGGAAGACAACGTCATCCACCGCTTCCATCGTTGCCACCGCACGCCAGTTGCCGTTCCACTGGAAGGCGAACTTGCCGCCGATGAAACCGGTCTGCTGATCGGCCGGGTCCTCGCTGGTGCCAGGCGCATAGCCGCCGCTGAACAATGATTGCCACCACTTGCCAAACGCCTGCGCGGCCTCGCCGTTCAGCGCGCCTTCCGCGGTCTTGTAAGTCGAACGGTCGACAATGTCGCCGCCGAAGCTCTGCAGGAACGGCGAGAAGGCGTAGGAATACCACTCGGCCTGGTCGTTCATGCCGAGATCAAGGGCGAATTCAAACTTGCCGGAGGCCTTGGCGGCGTCGAGCGCGGCCATGAATTCCTCGCGCGACCAGGGCTTGTCGAGGGTAGGGGTGCGCAGGCCCAGCTCGTCCAGCGTCGATTGGCGTGCAAAAAGCGCCACCGCCGCGTCCCACAGACCGACCGAATAGAGCTTGCCGTCCCACACGCCCTTGGTGCCGGGCAGGAAGTCGGCGAACTCGCTCTCGTCGATCGGCAGCGGCTGCAGATAGCCGGCCCAGGCCCAATTGGGCATGACCGGCCCGTCGACATCCAGGATGTCGGGCAGGTTGCCCGCCAGGGCCGCCGCCGCGACGGAATCGTTGTAGCTCTTCTCGGGGAAGCTCTCGATGGTCACCGTCCAGTCGGACTGGCTGGTGTTGAAGTCGGAAATGATCTGGTTGAGGATTCGCGACTCCACCTCATTGCCGGCGCCGTGATACCACATGGTCAACCTGGTCTGCGCCAGCGCGGGCGCACACAGACAGGTCGACGCGATCACCAGACCGGCGAGGTGTTTTGTCAGTTTCATCGGTTGTTCCTCCCTTTCGACTTAAGGACGCTGGCTGGATCCAAGGCGAGGCCGCCAGGACAGCGAGTCGGGAAGCCAGCGCTCAGTTTCGGGTCGGCCGCTACGGGCCCTTGATGGGGTCCAGCAATGTTCGCGGAAGCCGGACGCATTTGCAATTGCGCAGTTTTACTAATCGGAGCAGGAGGTCGACGGCGATTTCCCCTCATCAGTTCGCGGGCCACTGAGATAGCAGTTCACCTAGGACGATTTTATCCTGCGTCAACTTTCTCCCGGCCGCGTTCAATGTGCAGCTTGAGCGATTCCAAGGGCAGACAGCGCTTTGTGGTGTGTACCCGGCTGCCTGGCGAATCGCATGAACCGGGTCATGGCAAACCTTGCGATGAGGCGGAAGTTCGAAGCGTAGGCGGCTCCGAAGCGGATGGTAACTTTGTACGGGAAGCGGGTATTGGTGGGCGATGCAGGGATTGAACCTGCGACCCCACCCGTGTGAAGGGTGTGCTCTCCCGCTGAGCTAATCGCCCGCTCGTTGCCCGAAGGCCAAGCGCGCCGCGATATAAGGGAGGCCGGCCGGGGAAGTCAAGGCGATGTGCTGGCGTTCCGACGAAGACCGAATGCAGCCCCGCCGGGAGCGGCCCGGTCGCCGTCGCGCTCAGTGCCCGGCAGCGGCAATCAGGCGTTCGGCCAGACCAAGCGTCAGCGCATCGAAATGCGAGATCACCGCCGACGGTTCGAATTCGCGCACATGGCGGTCGGTGTAGCCGAAATCGACCGCCACCACGGGAATGCCGGCCGCCTTCGCCGTATCGATGTCGGTCTGCGAATCACCGACCATCAGCGCGCGGTGCGGATCGCCGCCGGCCAGCACGATGGTTTCGGTCAGATGGCGCGGGTCGGGCTTGCGGAACGCAAACGTGTCCTGACCGCAAATCGCCGCGAAATGCTTCGCCAGGCCGAGCGCCTCGATCAGCGCCACCGAGTTGGCCTCGTATTTGTTCGTGCAGACGGCCAGGAGATAGCCGGCTGCCTCGAATCGCGCGATCGCCTCGACGACGCCGGGGTAGGGGCGCGATTTGCCCGGGATGTTGTCGGTGTAATGATCGAGGAACAGTTTTAGCAATCGGTCGTGTTCCTCCACCACCAGCGATCTCTGCTGCGCGGCGTGCGCGCGCTCGATCATCACCCGGCCGCCATGGCCGACGAAGCGCTTGAAGCCGGCCTCGTCTACGGCTGCGAGTTCGCTGGCGGCAAGGCTGTGGTTGAGGCTGTCGAGCAGGTCCGGCGCTGTGTCGACCAGCGTCCCGTCGAGGTCGAACACGATGATCGGTCGGGTCATGGCCTGTCCTGTGACGATTGCGCTGCCGGCAGGCGATAGCCGCTGCAGCCCATCCAGGCAAGCCATGCCTGGTCAATCCACAGGGCAAAGTCTTTGACCGGACGGGCAAAGATGCTAGGAGCGCCGAAACAAGCGAAATCCGGGGCAAAGCATGGATGCGAGGCAACTGAAGGTCGAGGCCGCGCGGGCGGCACTTGCCCATGTCAGCGATGGCATGCGGCTTGGCATCGGCACCGGCTCGACGGCCGACGAGTTCGTGCGGCTGCTTGCCGAAAAGGTCGCCACCGGCCTCACCATTATCGGCGTGCCGACCTCTGAGCGCACCGCCATCCTCTGCGGCGAGCTTGGCGTGCCGCTGTCGACGCTGGAAGAAACGCCCGACCTCGACCTTACCATCGACGGCGCCGACGAGATCGATCCGGAGCTGACATTGATCAAGGGCGGCGGCGGTGCGCTGCTGCGCGAAAAGATCGTGGCGGCGGCTTCCGCCCGCATGATCGTCATTGCCGACCGTTCAAAGATGGTCGAGACGCTCGGCCGTTTTCCACTGCCGATCGAGGTCAACCCGTTCGGCCTGCGCGCCACGGAAATCGCGGTCGCCGCGGCAGCCGGAAGGCTCGGCCTTTCCGGCCCCGTCACATTGAGGATGACGGGAAGCCAGCCTTTTGTTACAGACGGCGGCCATTTTATCCTCGATGCATCTTTTGGCCGCATTCCGGATACAAGAGCGCTTTCGAATGCTCTCCATGCCATTCCGGGCGTGGTCGAGCATGGTCTTTTCATCGGGCTGGCATCAGCGGCCATCATAGCCGGCGACGGCGTCCAAACCGTCCATGCCGCCCGAAAACCAGGGAGTTCTACCGATCATGATGTTGCATAACCGGGTTCGCCGTTTTTCTGCAATTCTGGCAGCTTCAGCCGTCTTTGCGTTTTCATCGCCGGCGTTCTCGCAGGACGTCAGCGAAGGGCATCTGAAGGCAGCCCGCGCCGCAGTCGCGGCGATCCACGCGACGGACACGTTCGACAGCATCCTGCCGCAGGCCGCCGGCGCGCTTCAGCAGCAGCTCATCCAAAAGAACCCGGACATGCAGGAACTGATCGGCAGAACGGTTAGCGAAAAGGCTCTGGCGCTTGCCTCGCGCCGCGCCGATCTCGAGAAGGAAGCGGCCTTGGCCTATGCCAAGGTATTTTCTGAAAAAGAGCTCACCGAAATCGCCGCTTTCTACAATTCCGATTCCGGCAAGAAGCTGCTCGACAGCGGTCCGGCGGTGACGCGCGACCTGCTCAAGGCCGCCGACATCTGGCAGAACGGCGTGGCTCGCGATCTCGCCCAGCAGGTCGGCGAAACGCTGGCCGCGGCAGCAAAGGCCACAGCACCGGCAAATGCCGCGGCTCCGGCTGATGGCACGCAGCCCGAAGCACCGAAGAACTGAGCATATTTTCCGGCGGCGTCATCGCTGCTGGACCGGAAAGCCCGCCTCCGTTGCGCGTCCGACAGGATGCGCTGCGTCCGGGCTTTTCTTTTGGTGGTTTGCAGCCTACCTGTCTCGGACATTTTTGAAGGGCAAGGAGCTGCGCCATGGCCGTCTATGACTACGATCTTTTCGTCATCGGCGGCGGCTCCGGCGGGGTGAGGGCGGCGCGCGTGGCGGCGGCACTCGGCAAGCGCGTCGGCATCGCCGAGGAATACCGCTATGGCGGCACCTGCGTCATCCGCGGCTGCGTGCCGAAAAAGCTCTATGTCTATGCCTCGCAATTTCCCGAACACTTTGCCGATGCCGCCGGTTACGGCTGGACCGTGCCGCAGGCGAGCTTCGACTGGCAGACACTGGTTGCCAACAAGGATCGCGAGATCAGCCGGCTGGAAGCCATCTACAGGAAAAATGTCCAAGGCGCCGGCGGCGAGACGTTTCAGTCACGCGCCATGCTGGTCGATCCGCATGCGGTAAATCTTCTCGGCGAGGACCGCACCGTCACCGCCGACCAGATTCTCATCGCCACCGGCGGCCGCCCGGCACCGCACCCGGCTCTGCCCGGCCATGAGCATTGTATTTTTTCCAACGAGGCCTTCGATCTCAAGGAATTGCCGAAGGCGATCATGATCGAGGGCGGCGGCTATATTGCCGTCGAGTTCGCCAACATCTTTCACGGCCTCGGCGTCGACACAACGCTGGTCTATCGCGGCAAGGAGATCCTCTCCCGCTTCGACATGGATCTCAGGCGCATGCTGCACGAGACGATGGAAAAGAAGGGGATAAAAATCTTCTGCCATGCCGTATCCGAATGGGTCAGGAAGCGTCCGGACGGGCGCCTCGACGCTGTCGTCACCGGTGGCAAGGTGCTGACGGTCGATCAGGTCATGCTCGCCATCGGGCGTCTGCCCAACACCGAAAACATGGGGCTTGAGGGCGTCGGCATCGAGATGACCAGGACCGGCGCTATCCATGTGGACCAATATTCGCGCACCAGCATCGACAACATCTGGGCGATCGGCGACGTCACCAACCGCGTGCAGTTGACGCCGGTGGCGATCCATGAGGCGATGTGTTTCGTCGAGACCGCCTTCAAGGGCAACCCGACCGCGCCCGACCATGAAACGATCGCCACCGCGGTGTTCTCGCAGCCCGAGATCGGCACCGTCGGCCTGTCGGAAGACGAGGCCATAAAGCGTTTTTCCGACGTCGAGGTCTACCGCGCCACCTTCCGGCCGATGCGCAACACGCTGTCGGGCCGCGACGAAAAGATGCTGATGAAGCTGGTGGTCGACGGCGCCTCGAAAAAGGTGCTCGGCGCCCATATCCTCGGGCCTGATGCCGGCGAGATGGCGCAGCTTCTCGGCATTCCGCTGAAGGCCGGGCTGACCAAGGATGACTTCGATCGCACGATGGCCGTGCACCCGACCGCGGCGGAAGAACTCGTCACCATGTACAAGCCGACCTACCGGGTGAGGGACGGCGAGCGCGCCTGACGTTTTGCCCGTATCGTCACCAATGGTGCATCTATGCACCAAGGCAATGGTGCAGCGCCACTCGACCGCAGATCACCAATCCGATGCGACACTGTGCAACGATATTCTGTTCGCCGCTATTTCTGCCTGATGCGGCGAGGGAAGCGCAGCCATCTTTCCTCGACCGGCCTTGTTTCCTCGACTGGCCTGGGGTGCGCGAGGATGGTGGTGAGCTCGACCGGCAGGCTCGGCGCCAGCGGTTTTTTGGTCGCGATGCCATCCGCGATGGCAACGATGCTGTGGTAGAATTCGGCGCCTGAAAGCGACCTTGGCGGCACCGCCTCGTGCATGATCGAGATCACCGTGACATCTGGACAATTGTCCTTGATCGCTTGATGGAAAGCGATCTTCCCTTCCGGATCGAGCGCTCCGGTCGCTTCATCGAGGAACAGCAGCCCCGGCTGCTGCAGCACGATACGAGCGACAACCAGCTTCTGTTTCTGGCCGCCCGAAAGCACCTGGTCCCAGCTCATTCCGTCGCGGCTCTCATCGCCCATGTGTTCGATGAAATCGCCAAGGCCGGCTTTATGCAGGGCCGATGCAACCTGCGTGTCGGTGTGATCGCGCTCTGAACCGGGCAGGCAGACCAGTTGCTTCAGCGAGACCTGCTGCAGCTTGACCTCCTGGGCGGCATAGAAACTTTCGACCCCTTCCGGAAAGACGATGGAGCCGCGGCCATAGGGCCACAGGCCGTTGATCGCCTTGATCAGCGATGTCTTGCCGCAGCCGGATTCGCCCTTCAGGAACGTCCACTCGCCACGCCGGAAGCGCAAATTCGCGGCACTCAGGAAGGGCGGGGCGTCCTCGCCCTGATGGGTCAGCTCGAGTTTCTGGATGGTCAGGCCGAAAACCGGGTTCTGACGGTCGTAGCGGAAATCGGAACAGCCGGTGAGACTATAGAATTCCTGCGGGTGTTGGACGTTTTCGATCGCGTTGGCGAGTTCGGTCACGCGTTGGCTGTTGGCGCGCAGCGCCGCAATGGAAGGCATGACATGGATGAACCACGAACATTGATTGATGAGCGAGTTGACCATCTCGGAGCCGGTTATGTAGCCCTTGAGGTCGAAACGGTTGTGGATATAGGGCACCAGGCCCGGCGCATAGGCGACAATGCGGGCGCCGATGAAAGTGTAGACCAGCTCGAAAGAACGATAGCTGGTGTTGACGATGTTCAGCCTTGCCCAGGTGCGGTCGATGTCGACATAAAGCCGTTCGTGCATCGTCTTTTGCACATTCTCGCCCTGGGAGGCGGCGACATGGAAACTGCGGCGCAGGAACGTGGTCAGCTCGCCGCGATAACTGCCTTCGGATTGCTGCATCCGGATGTTGATCCGTTCCAGCAACCTGCCGAGCTTCACCGCGATCCAGGTGTTCAGCGGCACGTAAATGGCGACCGCCAGGAAAGCCAAGACCGCGCTGCCATAGCTGCCGAGGAACTCCAGCCCTTTCACCTCTGCCGAGGTTTCAAGCAGTTTCCGGCCGACGAAATAAAGCGATGTGGCGACAGCCATCACCCCGATGGCGAGGCCGATGGCTCCGCCGGTCATGTCCTTGATCGATTCCTGGACACGCTGGTCGATGTTGTCGGGGGCAGCAGCGCCGGAGGAACCGTGCTGAGCATGGAAATGCGTGTGATTGGTGTCGAGAAGCGCTGCGTTGAAACGGCTGTCCAGCCAAGCGCGCCATTTGCGATGCAGCGTCGCGGAAACAAAAGTGCGGATGCCGGTAAAGCCCGCGTCCTTGAGCACGACCAGAAGGATGAGCACGCCGGCGTTGGTGAGCAGCGATGCGAGCGGCGTGGTGTTCGCGGCGTCGTGGTAGAAGGCGATCGAGTTGACCAGTTCCCCGGATGCTTCGGCGAACCAGACGCCAGCCTTGCTGGAGAGCGCGGTAAACAGGGCGATGACCAGCGTCAGCGTCCAGGCCTCCACCCAGCGGTCCGAGAACCAGTAGGCCCGCATCAGTCCCCAGAAGCTGCGCATCGAGGAAACCGGTGTCAGGAGCGGCGACCTTGCGGCGCCGCGGAGCCATTTTTCCGATATTGAATGTCGCTCTGGTCTACCGACCCGAATCACAATCCCGCCCAAACCTCTTTTAGTATTGTTACAGACAGTAACACCAATTGATCATTTTCAATTATCTTTTCTCGGGCTGTGGAGGATTGAACCCCTGGCCGTTGCCATTAAGCAACAGCGGCAACGCGATGCGATGCCGCTCTCGACTGAAATTATCACTATAATTTCAATGAGTTGCTGGTTCACGTAGGCAAGCGTCAGCATCTTCCCCAAGGGAAAGCTTTTGCACAGTTTTGTGAGGCAAGAGCGTGGTCGATCAGCCGATTTTTAAGCTGCGGAAGACGAATCGACGCAAAGATACGCCGTCATCTTTGTTGCCTTATCGACCTGGCGGCAGCCGGAAAGTGACCGGAGGGGCGTTGGCCCGGAGGGCGTTGGCTGCTTTGGCAATGTCGCCAAAGGCGCCTATGGAAGGACGTCCATCAGTTCGCTTTCTCCAACTCGCCCCGCGCCTTCGCCGCCGCAACCTGGCGAATGGCGTCGGTGAGCGTGTCAACGTCTTGCGCGCCCATCACCGCATACTTGCCCTCAAGCAGAAAGCACGGCACTCCCGTGATACCCATGCGCGAAGCAGTGGCGATTTCGGTGCGCACCGCCTCGACATCGGCGTCGGTCGGCAAAAGCGTCTCGACGACGGACGCATCCATGCCGGCCTCGCGGGCGGCGTTGATCAGCACGACATGATCGCCGAGATTGGCGCCTTCCTCGAAATTCAACTGGAACAGACGTCGCACCAGCCGGTTCTGCATGACCTCGCCGGCGGCACCAGCCCAGCGGATGACGCGGTGCGCGTCCAGCGTGTTGGGCGCGACCTTGATGGCGGCGAAGGCGAAGTTGATTCCCTCGGCTTCGCCCAATGGCTCGATGCGGGCGTGGATCTCGCGGATGCGTTCGTCGTTGCCGAACTTGGCCATCATGTATTCCCGGCGATCCTTGCCTTCGGGCGGGATGGTTGGGTCGAGCTGGAACGGCCGCCAGCGAATATGCACCTCGACCTCGTTTGCCGCGGCGATCGCCTTGTCGAGCCGCTTCTGGCCGATGAAGCACCACGGGCAGACGACGTCGGAGACCACATCGACGGTAATCGACTTCTCGTCGCTCATCTTGATCTCCTGTTCCGAAGAGGTCACTTCGGCTTGCGCCACCATGTCGGCAGTCGATAACCGGATATGGGGGTCTTTCGCGGATGTTCCAGATAGCTCCAGTAGGCGAGCCATTGCTGCGTGTTGTGCTGCATCGGAACCATGTAGTGGCCGGAGATCAACAACCTGTCGAGGACCCGGACGGCGGCAACATAATCTTCGCGGCTGCGGGCGTCGACCATCGCGTCGAGTGCTGCATCTATCGCCGGATCGGCGACGCCGGCAAGGTTGAACGACCCTTCGGCATTGGCGGCAGCTGATCCCCAGCGCCCGAACTGCTCGATGCCCGGCGACAGCGAGTTCTCGAAGCCGCTGGCGCCGATCAGCACCTCGAAATTGAAACGTTGCTTGCGTGACTGGATCTGGTCGCCGTCAAGGCTGCGGATGGTGACATCGATGCCGATCTTCGCAAGCGTGCGCTGGTAGATGGCGGCAAGGCGCTCCTCGTTCTGGGAGGCGGTCAGGATCTCGAAGCCGAAGGGTTTCCCCTCGGGATCGAGCATCACTCCATCCTGCAGGGCATAGCCCGCGCCCTTGAATATGTCGAAGGCAGCTTTCAGCACCCTGCGGTCCTGGCCCGAGCCGTCGGTGACAGGTGGCCGCCAGGTGCCGTCCATGACATCGGCTGGCACACGACCCGGGTAGGGTGCCAGGAGCGCCTTTTCACTGTCGTCGGCCGGATGGCCGAGTGCCGACAGCTCGGAATTCTGCCAATAGCTCATGGTGCGCATGTACTTGCCGCCAAACAAGTTCTTGTTGGCCCATTCGAAGTCGTAGAGCATGCCGAGCGCGCGTCGAACCACCGGATTGGAGAACTTCTGCAGCCGCGTGTTGAACAGGAACCCCGTCACCACTGGCGGGATGCCGGTGTCGAAATTTTCGGCGATCACGTCACCCTTGTGGAAGGCCGGGAAGTCGAGATCGCGCTCGCGCTTGACCGGATCGCTGTCGTCAGCGATAGCGCAGATGCCTTTCTTGAAAGCTTCCAGCTTGGCGTTGGCGTTGAGGAAATATTCGATGGTGATCTGGTCGTAATTGTCGAAACCGCGCTTGGCGGGGATGTCCTTGCCCCAATAATTCGGGTTGCGCTTGAACACGATGCGCTGGCCAGGCGCCACGTGCGCCACGGTGTAGGGGCCGCTGCCGATCACCGGTTTCAGCGTGGTCCTGTCGAAGGTCGCCTTGTCGAAAGCGTGCTTCGGCACGATCGGCGTCATCGCGATAACCAACGGAGTCTCGCGATTAGCCTTGTCGTTGAATGTAAAGCGCACGCTGCGGTCGCCGGTCTTTTCCAGTTTGGCGACCATGCTCATGCGGGCGCTGTAGGGTGGCCGGCCTTTCTCGGTAAAGACGTCGTAGGTGAACAGCACGTCTTCCGCAGTCACCGGTTGGCCATCAGACCATTTGGCCCTCGGATCGAGGTGGAATTCGATGCTCTTGCGCTCCGGATCCATGTCGGCAGTGTCGGCTAGCAGGCCGTAAAGACTGAAGGACTCATCGTCATTGCGCTGCATCAACGGCTCGAAGACGAGATTGCCGAAGATCCTGTCGATCATGCCGCGTGCCGTCGTGCGCAGGCTTTTCAGGATGAAAGGGTTGAGATTGTCGAAGCTGCCAACGACGCAATAGGTGATGCTGCCGCCCTTCGGCGCATCGGGATTGACGTAGTTGAAATGCGCATAGTCGGCCGGCAGCGCCGGCTCGCCCTGCATGGCGATCGCGTGTTTTGGCTCCGACAAGGCCGGCTGGGGCGAAAGGGTGATAATCGCGGCGATCAGCCAAACAAGAACGCGGCCCATGACCGTCTCCTTACCGGGTCGGCTTGATGATTCGGAGCGCACCCTAACATGAGCCGACCGCCTCCCGGCTAATCGCGAGCTCAAGAATTGCCGGTATCGGGCTGGATTCGGCACCGCTTGCAGTGTAACACGCCGTTCGAAGTCATTCTGTTGCCTCATTTCGGCAACAGTTAGCTGGACCACACGGCGCGAAGAAGCCGGTCCCGGGATCATTTGAGAGGAAGTGCACGATATGACGAGCCTGAACAGCAACGCGTACCGCCTGTCGGTCATGGCCGCTGGCGTGGTCGGCTTTTTGGGCGCACAGCTTCCCGCTGCTCTTGCGCAGCAGCAACAGCAGATTCCGCAGGGCTGGTTCAAAGCCTGCACCAAGCAGGAAGACGTCGACATCTGCAATGTCCAGAACATCACCACTGCCGGCAACGGCCAGCTCGTCACCGGCGTCAGCCTGATCGAATTGAAGGGCAAGGTAAACCGCAAGGTGTTCCAGGTGACGGTTCCGAGCGGTCGCCTGATTCCTCCCGGCATTGGCCTCCAGATCGACACCGGGAAGGCGCAGAAGCTCGACTATGTGATCTGCTTCCCCGACCGCTGCGTGGCGGAAGTGCCGCTGACCGACCAGCTCATCAATTCCTTCAAGAAGGGTTCGAACCTGACGCTGACCTCAGTCAATTTCCAGAACCAGCCGAACCCGATCAAGGTCGCTCTGACCGGCTTCAGCGGCGCCTTCGACGGGCCGCCGCTACAGCAGTCGGACATCGAGGATCGGCAGAAGAAGCTTCAGGATTTCGTTGCCAAGAACAACCAGGACTTCGCCAAGAAGCTCAAGGACGAGCAGGACAAGGCGAAGACCGCCAACTGATTCCTGAGGCAAACAAGACAGTTTCTCAAGCCAACAAAAAGCGGGGTCATGCCCCGCTTTTTTGTTCCGTCCGGCCATTTCTTGATCACATCAGGCCCGCAATCCCGTCAGGTCCCCGCGATTTTCGTCAGGTCAATGTCTTGACTGGCGTCTCGGCTCGTAGCGTCCGTCCGGCCTCTTGTCGAACATCTCGCCGATCTCCGGATGCCGCACCGGTTCGCCAGACCGGTCCTCGAGCAGGTTCTGCTCAGACACATAGGCGATGTATTCCGTTTCCGAATTCTCGGCGAGCAAGTGGTAGAAGGGCTGGTCCTTGCGCGGCCGCACATCAGCCGGGATCGCCTCGTACCATTCGTCGGTGTTGGCGAATTGCGGGTCGACATCGAAAATGATGCCGCGGAACGGAAACAGCCGGTGGCGGACCACCTGTCCGATCGAAAATTTGGCTGTTTTCATCATGGTACTCACCACTAAGTCCTAGAGTGCCGCGTCCCTGGAATGCGCAAAGACTCTCTAAGACCTTGAATTTACGCGTTACGCTTCAAAAGATCGAGCCCGACTTATGGCTGATACCTGACCTATTTGGCGCAGACGGCGCATGAATTCAATGCCGAACGCTTGACGCCCTGCCAAGCTACGGGCCAGCCCGCCCTGTCCTAGCGCCGGATCTGTTTCCTTAAGCCGCCGGCGAGCGCCGCAAAACCACTGCCGGGCCGCAGCCCCTCGCGCATGAAAAAGGCGCGGAGCGGCGCGAATCCGCCGAGCACGCCAAGGCCAGCACTGCGCGCCATCTGTGCCGGCAGCATCTGCGAGAGCAGCGACTTGTTGAGCAGGTTGACCGCATTGCTGCGCGCCAGGATGTCGGGCCGGCGCTTGAAATCATAGGCTGCGAGCGCCTTGACGGTACCCGGGTCATCGCTGTTTTTGCAAGCAATTCCAACGAGATCATCGATATCCCTGATACCAAGGTTGAGGCCTTGCGCGCCGATCGGCGGAAACACATGGGCGGCTTCGCCGACAAGTGCCACCCGGTTGCGCGCGAAGCACCGCGGCGTCACGCCTGAAAGCGCGTAGATCTGCCGGCCGGGTTCGACGGAAACCCGGCCCAGCATCGATTGCATCCGCTGTTCGATCCGCATCGAAAGCGCCGCGTCGTCCAGTGCGGCGAGTTCCTTCGCCGTTTCCGGCTCTACCACCCAGACAAGGCTCGACCCGTTGCCGGGCAGGGGAACCTGGGTGAACGGGCCGGTCTCGGTGTGGAACTCGGTCGAGGTGAAAGCGTGGTCGCTGCGGTGGCCGAAATTGAGAACCAATGCCGCCTGCGGATAGGACCGCGTCGATGTCGAGATGCCGGCAGCCTCGCGGGCCGGCGACAGACGGCCATCGGCAGCGACGGCCAGCGATGCCGTGATCTCGCTGCCGTCAGACAGGATCGCATGCGCATGGTCGCCCTCGAGGCGCCAGGTCTCCACCATCGCTTTTCGCCATTCGATGCCGGAATGCGCGGCAACAACACGGGCAAGTGCGAGGTTGAGCGCGCTGTTGGGCAAATTCAGCCCGAACTGCTCCTCGCCGATTTCGCTGGCGCGGAAAATGACCACCGGACTGCGGATCAGCCGGCTGGTTGCATCGACGATGCGCATCAGCTTCAGCGGTGCGGCCTGGGACCTCACCGCATCGAGGACGCCCAACCGCTCCAGGATCTTCAGGGCCGGGTTCATCAAGGCCGTCGTGCGGCCGTCCTGGCCATTTGCCTCGGGACCGACGAGCGTCACGGGAAAGCCGGCGTCGGCGAAGCCAAGCGCTGCAATCAGCCCTGCCGGGCCACTGCCGGCCACCAGTATCCGTGCTGTTTCCCGACGGTCCAATGCGGCTTCCCGGTTGCGATGCGAGGCGGTCGGTCCGACCTGATGAGGATATAGATCAGATCATGCGGCTTGATCAACGCGGCGATTCGGCCCATTCGACTGCCATGACCGCCGAAGACCATGATTTCAGTCATCTCGACCGTTTTGGCCGCGCCGCGGCGAGCGTCTCGCGCAATCCTCGACTGGCGGTGAACATCGTTTTGGGCGCAGCTGTCGTCCTGGCATGGCTGCTGCTTGGCGCCATGGCCATACGTGGCGCCGAAAGCCGGGTTCCGGGCATCGATGCACCCGGCGACACGATGCTCAGGTACCTGCCGGGGCTGCCGCTGCCGGATCTTCTCGAGCGCTTCTTCAGCCTTTGTCTTGCACCTGCGCCGCTCGACGGGGGCGTCGGCGCGCAGGCCGGAGCGCTCATCATCATGTGGTTCCTGATGGCGGTCGCCACCATGCTGCCTTCGGCGGCGCCGATGATCCGCACCTATTGCGAGATTGCCGATACCGCGCGGATCAAGGGCGAAGCGGTCGTCCATCCGCTGATTCTGGTCGCCGGTTACCTCAGCGTGTGGTTGGCTGCGTCGGCAGTGTTTGCGGCGCTGACGCTCATCGTTCACGCCCTCGCCTCATCTGTGCAGATGCTCGATCCGGTGGTCGGAGCGACAGGAGCGGCTGCGCTTCTGGTTGCTGGCCTCTATCAGTTCAGCGGCCTGAAGGAAGCCTGCCTGACAAAATGCAAAAGCCCGTTCTCGATCCTGTTTTCGAACTGGAGCGCGAGGCCCGGCCGCATTTTCCGGCTCGGCATCGAGCAGGGTGTCTGGTGCCTCGGCTGCTGCTGGGCGCTGATGCTGGTGATGTTCGCCGTCGGTGTCATGAACGTGTTCTGGCTGGCGTTGATCGGCCTGTTCACCTTGATCGAAAAACAGACGGCGGGCAGGCTGCCAACCCGGCTCGCCGGTGCGATACTGCTTGTCTGGGCAACCGCCCTGCTAGTAGTCTCGGCATAGGGAGAGAATTCTATGGCGGATCAAGGCTGGGCAATGAAAGGAGAGTTGGTGCTCTCCTGCAATTGCACGGTTTTTTGTCCTTGCGTGCTCTCTCTCGGCAGTCATCCGCCGACCGAGGGCTATTGTCAGACCTGGGCGGGGTTCCGTATCGATGCCGGCCATTTCGGCGAGGTCGAGCTGTCCGGCCTCAACCTTGGGCTGGTCATGGAAATCCCCGGCTATATGAGCCGCGGCAACTGGACCGCCGGACTGTTCATCGACAAGCGCGCCTCAGTCTACGCGGTAAAGGCGCTGACCAGGATTTTCACCGGCAAGGCTGGCGGGACCACCTCGCTGCTCTCCATCCTGGTCGGAAAGTTCCTCGGCGTCGAGCAGGCGCCGATCACCTATGAGACGCGCGACAGGACCCGAATCTTCCAGATCCCGAAGATCATCGATGGAGCCGTAACGCCGATTTCCGGCAAGGACCGCGACAAGGATACGGTGATCAGCAATTCGGAGTACTGGATCGCACCGGAAATCATCGTCGCCAGGTCCGACAAGAGCAAGATGCGGGCCTTCGGCCGCAACTGGAATTTTGCCGGCCGCTCGGCCGAAATCTGCAAGCTGGACTGGCGGGGCCCGTGAGCAAAAAAACAACGGCCAGAAAAATCACGGCCGGAAAAATCACGGCCAGGAAAATCGCCGACAAGATTCCGAGGCCGAAGAAGAAAGTCACCTGGCCGCAGGCGCGCGCGTTTTCGGTGCATCTGCTGACCGCATCAGGCTCGTTCCTGGCGTTCCTGTCGCTGGTGGCGGCGAGCGAGCAGCGCTGGACGGCGATGTTCTGGTGGCTGGGGCTGGCGCTGTTCGTCGACGGCATCGACGGGCCGATCGCAAGGAAGCTCGAGGTCAAGGAAATCCTGCCGACGTGGTCGGGCGAACTCCTCGACAACATCATCGATTACGTCACCTATGTGCTGATACCGGCCTTCGCGCTTTACCAGCGCGGCTTCATGGGCGAGGGCCTGTCGTTCCTGTCGGCGGCGATCATCGTCGTGTCGAGCGCGATCTACTATGCCGACACCGGGATGAAGACCAAGGAGAATTTCTTCAAGGGGTTTCCCGTGGTCTGGAACATGGTGGTGTTCACGCTGTTCGTCATCGAGCCGGGACAATGGGTTTCCTTCGCCGTGGTCGTGGTGGCCGCCATCCTGACCTTTGTGCCGATCAATTTCATCCACCCGGTGCGGGTGGCGCGGCTGCGGCCGATCAACCTTGGCATGACGCTGCTATGGTGCGCTTTCGGAGCGCTGGCGCTGGCGCAGGCAGCTCTTGCCGCCTTCTACGACCAGATCGGCGTCCTGGGCGAGCAGGTGAGTGTCTTCACCAAGATCGGCATCACGGTCACCGGACTTTACCTCGCATGCATCGGCGGTATCATGCAGCTCTTTCCAACGCTCGGCGCCAAGAAAACCTGATCCCATAGAGTCTGGTCCCAAGAGAGCCTCATCAATGTCCAAAGCAATACGCATCCACGCCCATGGCGGTCCGGAGGTCCTGACCTATGAGGACGCCGATCCGGGCCAACCCGGCTCGGGGCAAATCCTGGTCAGGCACACGGCGATCGGCCTCAATTTCATCGACGTCTATCATCGCTCCGGCCTTTACCCGCCGCCAGGCGGTTTCCCGCTGATACCCGGCAGCGAGGCGGCCGGGGTGGTCGTGGAAGTGGGCGCGGATATCGACTGGCTGAAGCCGGGCAATCGCATCGCCTACGCCGTGACGACTGGCGCCTATGCAGAGCAGCGCGTGATCGCGGCCGATCGCGTCGTCAAGGTGCCGGACGGTATCAGCGACGAACAGGCGGCCGCCATGATGCTGAAAGGGATGACGTCGGAATACCTGCTGCGCCGTACCTTCAAGGTGAAGGCGGGCGACACGATCCTGTTTCACGCGGCGGCCGGCGGCGTCGGGCTGATCCTCGGCCAATGGGCCAAGCATCTTGGCGCAACCGTCATCGGCACCGCCAGCTCCGCCGACAAGATCGAGCTCGCCAAGGCGCATGGCTTCGACCACGTCATCAACTACCGCGAGCAGGACTTCGTCGCCGGCGTCCTCGCCATCACCGGTGGCAAGAAGTGCGACGTCGTCTATGATTCGGTCGGCAACGACACCTTTCCGGCCTCGCTCGACTGCCTGAAGCCGCTCGGCATGTTCGCCAGCTTCGGTCAATCGTCGGGACCGGTCCCGCCGTTCAGCATGTCATTGCTGGCGCAGAAAGGTTCGCTGTTCGCAACCCGTCCGACGCTGTTCGTCTACAACGCCAGGCGCGAAGACCTGGAGGCGTCCGCCGCCGCGCTGTTCGAAATCGTGCTCAGCGGCGCGGTCAAGGTCAAGATCAATCAGCGTTACGCGCTCGAGGACGCCGGCAGGGCGCATTCCGACCTTGAAGGCCGCAGGACGACCGGGACAACCATTCTTGTCCCCTGAGCCTTGCTATCGCTTGGAGCGACGTTGCGTCCACTTGGACGCACAAAAGCACGCTCTGACATTTCGAATCCACGCATCGTGCTTTCCGAAAATCGATTTCGATTTTCGGGCCGATGCGTTAGGTTTCCACTGAAATTCTTGAAGCTCTTTCAAGACGGGTGCCGCTTTGCGACGACAGCAGGCCGCGCATACCATGCCTGCGGGAACACAGAACATATCTGGCAAACCAGATGGGAGGCACTGTGAGTGCAAATCAGGACGACGCCAACCTGCTTGAGGTTCGTGGCCTTACCAAGACGTTCGGCACACTGACAGCGTGCGACCATATCGATCTCACCGTCGCAAAAGGCGAAATCCATGCGTTGCTCGGCGAGAACGGCGCCGGCAAGTCGACGCTCGTCAAAATGCTGTTCGGAACGCTGGAGCCCAATTCGGGCGAGATTTTCTGGAACGGCCAGGCGGTCACGATCACCAATCCCGGCTTTGCGAAGAAGCTTGGCATCGGCATGGTGTTCCAGCATTTTTCGCTGTTCGAGGCACTGACGGCAGCCGAGAACATCGCGCTGTCGCTGGACGACGGTTCGCCGATCAGCACGATTGCCGCGAAGGCGAGGGCGCTTTCCTACAGCTACGGCCTGCCGCTCGATCCGCAATCGCTGGTCGGCGACCTCTCGGTCGGTGAGCGCCAGCGTATCGAGATCATCCGCTGTCTGCTGCAGACGCCGCAACTCATCATCCTCGACGAGCCGACCTCGGTGCTGACGCCGCAGGAAGCCGACAAGCTGTTCGAGACGCTCGAACGGCTGCGCTCGGAAGGAAAGTCCATCCTCTACATTTCGCACCGGCTGGAAGAGGTCAAGCGTATCTGCGACCGCGCCACCGTGCTGCGCCACGGCAAGGTGGTTGGCCATTGCAATCCGCGCAAGGAAACCGCGGCATCGCTGGCCCGCATGATGGTCGGCAACGACGTGCAGGCCGTGGTGCGCGCGCCGGCCCAGGGTATCGAGACCGCGCAGCCGCTGCTTGAAATCCGCGCGCTCAGCCGCAAGCCTGCAACGCCGTTCTCGATCCCGCTCAGAAACATCAACCTGACCGTACGCGCCGGCGAAGTGATCGGCATTGCAGGCGTCGCCGGCAACGGCCAGGGCGAGTTCTTCGAATCCGTTTCCGGCGAGGTGCCGCAGCAGGATGCCGCCTCGGTACGCATCCGCGGCAAGGACGCCGGCGGCCTCAGCATCACCGGCAGACGGCTGATGGGCGCTGCCTTCGTGCCGGAAGAGCGGCTCGGCCACGGTGCAGCACCGCGCATGAAGCTTTCGGAAAACCTGCTGCTGTCGCGCCATGCCACCGACGGCAAGGTGTTTGTCGGCGCCGGCGGAATGGTCAAAAGCGATGCGATCTATGCCGCTGCCCAACGCATCATCAAGGCGATGGATGTGCGCAAGAGCGCTGCGGACCCGGAGGCGGCAGCGCTTTCAGGCGGCAATCTGCAGAAATTCATCGTCGGCCGCGAACTCGACCGCAGGCCAAGCGTCATGGTCGTCAATCAGCCGACCTGGGGAGTCGACGCCGGTGCCGCCGCCCACATTCGGCAGACGCTGATCGAATTGGCGCGCAGCGGCTCGGCAGTGCTGGTCATCAGCCAGGATCTCGACGAATTGTTCGAGATATCCGACGCGATCGCGGTGATGCACAATGGCGAATTGTCGAAACCATTGCCGATCGCCGAGGCGACGTTCGAGAAGATCGGACTGCTGATGGGCGGGGCCGAGCCGGGCCACGCCGAACACGCTCTGGAGACGTCATGATGCGCCTCGAACTCGTCAAACGGCCGCAGCGCTCGATGCTGTTCTCGGCGCTGTCGCCCTTCATTGCATTCGTGCTGACGATCATTGCCGGCGCCATCCTGTTCGCGCTGCTTGGCGTCAATCCCTTGAAGGCGTTCCAAATTTACTTCCTCGAGCCTGTCAGTCAGGTCTGGCAGCTGCATGAGCTGGCGATCAAGGCGGCACCGCTCATCCTGATCGGGGTCGGCCTGTCAGTTTGCTACAGAGCCAACATCTGGAACATCGGCGCGGAAGGCCAGTTCATCCTGGGCGGCATCGTCGGCTCGAGCATTCCGGTGCTGTTTCCGCAGTTTGAAGGGCCTCTGGTGCTGCCGCTGATGCTGCTGTTCGGCATGGTCGGCGGTGCCGCCTACGCCGCCATTCCCGCCCTGCTCAAGGCGCGCTTCAACACCAACGAGATCCTGACCAGCCTGATGCTGGTCTATGTCGCGCAGCTGTTCCTCGACTGGCTGGTGCGCGGGCCGTGGCGCGATCCGAAGGGTTTCAATTTCCCGCAGACGATACAGTTCAACGACTCGGCGATATTGCCGGAACTGATGCCGGCCTCCGGCCGTGCCAATTGGGGTTTCGTGTTCGCGCTGGTCGCGGCGGTGCTGGTCTGGATCCTGATGAGCCGCTTGCTGAAAGGCTTTGAGGTCCGCGTGCTCGGCTCAAGCCCCAGGGCAGGGCGCTTCGCCGGCTTCGGCATCCACCGGATGGTGTTCTTCGCCTTCATGCTGTCGGGGGCACTGGCCGGACTTGCCGGCATCTCGGAAGTCTCCGGCGCCATCGGCCAGCTGCAGCCGGTGATTTCGCCCGGCTACGGCTTTGCCGCCATCATCGTGGCGTTCCTCGGCCGGCTCAATCCACTAGGCATCGTCGCGGCGGGCCTGGTGCTGGCGCTGACCTATCTCGGCGGCGAGGCAGTGCAAAGCGCGCTCGGCATCTCCGACAAGGTGGCGCGCGTGTTCCAGGGCATGCTCCTGTTCTTCGTGCTCGGCTGCGACACTCTGATTCACTACCGCATTCGTCTGATCGGCCTGGCTGCGCCAACGCTTGAAGCCGCGCCGAAGCTGGAGGAGGCCCGCTGATGGACATCACCGTCAACATTCTTTTGACCATCGCAACCGCGGCGACGCCTTTGCTGATCGCGGCGATCGGCGAGCTGGTGGTCGAACGTTCCGGCGTGCTCAATCTCGGCGTCGAAGGCATGATGATCATGGGGGCGGTCGGCGGTTTCGGCGCCGGCTATCTCACCGGATCGCCATGGATCGGGTTGTTGGCGGCGATCGCCCTGGGTGCGGTGTTTTCACTGCTGTTCGCCGTCATGACGTTGTCGCTGGCCACCAACCAGGTGGCGACCGGCCTGTCGCTGACATTGCTCGGCCTCGGCCTTTCCGGCATGATGGGTACCAGCTTTGTCGGCCAGCCCGGCGCGAGGCTGCCAAACCTCGACATTCCCGGCCTGACAGCGATGCCCGTCATCGGCAGGTTGCTGTTCGGCCAGGACCCGATCTTCTACATCTCGATTGCATTGACCGCCGCCGTCATGTGGTTCCTGTTCAAGACCCGCACCGGGCTGACGCTGCGCTCGATCGGCGACAGCCACACATCGGCCCATGCACTTGGCATCGAGGTCATCCGCTACCGCTACCTGGCGGTGATCTTCGGCGGCGCCTGTGCGGGCCTTGCCGGGGGGCACCTGTCGCTGGTCTATACGCCGCAATGGGTGGAGAACATGACCGCCGGACGCGGCTGGATCGCGCTGGCGCTGGTCGTGTTCGCATCATGGCGGCCGTGGCGGGTGCTGGCGGGCGCCTATATCTTCGGCGCGGTCTGGATCGGCCAGCTTCATGCACAGGCTTTTGGCATTCCGGTTCCCTCGCAACTGCTTTCTTCGTTGCCCTATCTGGCAACCATCGTGGTTCTCGTTCTAATCTCTCGCAACAAGCGTTTGACGATGATGAACACACCGGCTTCCTTGGGGCAGCCATTCGTTCCGGATCGTTGACAATAAAAGACAAACGGGAAGCTCCAAGGCTTAACTCAGAGAGGTAACACGATGAAAAAACTGCTTATTGCGCTGATGACCGCGGCGGCGGCATTGTCGCTGGCGGCGACCGCCGAAGCGCAGGAAAAGCTGAAAGCCTGTTGGGTCTATACCGGCCCGATCGGCGATTTCGGCTATTCGTACCAGCATGACCAGGGCCGCCTGGACGTGGAGAAGGCACTCGGCGACAAGGTCGAGACCGCTTATCTGGAGAACGTCTCCGAGGGTCCCGATGCCGATCGTGCCTTCGAGCGCCTGGCGCGCGAAGGATGCAAGATCATTTTCGGTACGTCCTTCGGCTTCATGGACCCCGAAGTGAAGGTCGCCAAGAAATTCCCCGACGTGATGTTCGAACACGCGACCGGCTACAAGACATCAGAAAATCTCGGCATCTACAACGCACGTTTCTACGAAGGCCGCTACATCCTCGGCCAGATCGCCGCCAAGCAATCGAAGTCTGGCGTCGCCGGCTACATCGTTTCGTTCCCGATTCCCGAAGTGGTGATGGGTATCAATTCCTTCATGCTCGGCGCCCAGTCGATCAAGCCGGATTTCAAGGCGAAGATCGTCTGGATCAATTCATGGTTCGATCCGGGCAAGGAAGCCGATGCCGCCAAGGCTCTGTTCGACCAGGGTGCCGACATCATCGTCCAGCACACCGACTCGACCGCTGCCCTGCAAGTCGCCGAAGAGCGCGGACTGCAGGGCTTCGGCCAGTCTTCGGACATGATCAAGTTCGCCCCCAAGGCGCAGTTGACCTCGATCGTCGACGATTGGGGGCCGTACTATATCGGCCGGGTGAAGGCCGCCCTCGACGGCACCTGGAAGCCCGGCAATGTCTGGCTGGGCATCAAGGACGGTGCCGTTAAGATGGCCCCTTACACCAACATGCCCGACGACGTGAAGGCGATGGCGGAAGCCACCGAGAAGAAGATCGTCGAAGGATGGAACCCGTTCACCGGGCCGATTGCCAAGCAGGACGGCACGCCGTGGCTGAAGGAAGGCGAAGTCGCCGACGATCCGACGCTGCTCGGCATGAACTTCTACGTCAAGGGCGTCGACGACAAGCTGCCGCAGTAAGCGCAAGATGGGCCAAAATCTCGACAGGCCGAAATCTTGACAGGCCAAAATCTTGACAGGAAGGGCGCCGCGCGGCGCCCTTTCGTTTAGCAAGAGCCCGAAATCGGGATCGATTTCGGGAAGGGTCATGCGCAAAATCAGGTGTTATGCGGCGTCCTTTGCCGCCCGAAAGGACGCAGCGCCATAAAGCGAGATGCGGTCAGACCGCCGAGCCGTAGAGATCGTAGGCGTCGGCGCGGTCGACCTTGACGGTGACGATGTCGCCGGCGCGCAACGGACGCCGCGACTGGATATGCACCGAGCCGTCGATTTCTGGTGCGTCGTATCTGGAGCGGCCCTTCGCCGAGGTGCCATGCGCCTCGTCGATCAGCACTGGCAGACGCTTGCCGACCTTCCTGGCGAGTTGCGTTGCCGAGATCTTCTGCTGGCGCTGCATGAAACGGTGCCAGCGCGCCTCCTTGATTTCCTGCGGTACCTGTTCGAGGCCGAGGTCGTTGGAGCGGGCGCCCCTGACCGGCTCGTATTTGAAGCAGCCGGCGCGGTCGATCCTGGCTTCGTCCAGCCAGTCGAGCAGCATCTCGAAATCGTCGTCCGTCTCGCCGGGGAAGCCGACGATGAAGGTGGAGCGGATCGCCAGATCCGGACAGATTTCGCGCCAACCGCGAATGCGGTCGAGCGTCTTTTCGCCATGGGCGGGCCGGCGCATGTTCTTGAGCACTCGCGGCGACGCGTGCTGGAACGGGATGTCGAGATAGGGAAGGATCCTTCCTTCGGCCATCAGCGGGATGACATCGGCGACATGCGGGTAGGGGTAGACATAGTGCATGCGCACCCAGACGCCGAGCTTGCCGAGTTCCTCCGACAGATCGAGGAATTTGGCCCGCACTTCGCGATCGCCGAACATGCTGGTCTGGTATTTGATGTCGATGCCGTAGGCGCTGGTGTCCTGCGAGATCACCAGGATTTCCTTGACGCCGGCCTTGGCCAGTTTCTCGGCCTCGCGCAGCACGTCGGCCGCCGGCCGCGAGACGAGATCGCCGCGCAGCGCCGGGATGATGCAGAACGTGCAGCGGTTGTTGCAGCCCTCCGAAATCTTGAGATAGGCATAGTGGCGCGGCGTGAGCTTGACGCCTTGCGGCGGCAACAGATCGACATAGGGATCGTGGCTCGGGGGCGCGGCCTCATGCACCGCGGCCATCACGCTCTCGTAGGCCTGCGGACCGGTGATGGCGAGAACGTTGGGATGTTTTTCGCGGATGACGTCCGGTTCGGCGCCGAGACAGCCGGTGACGATGACCCTGCCGTTCTCCGAAAGGGCGGAGCCGATGGCATTGAGCGATTCATCGCGAGCCGAATCGAGAAAGCCGCAGGTGTTGACGACGACCAGATCGGCGCCGTCATGCTTGCGCGCGATCTCATAGCCCTCGGCGCGCAGGCGCGTGATGATGCGCTCCGAGTCCACGAGGGCTTTGGGGCATCCAAGGCTGACGAAACTGACGCGAGGGGCAGACATTTGCGGTTTCCAATGGACGCGGGCCGGAAACCCTTAGGCCCGGCCCGGAAGTCTCGATGCATGTTGATCTTTTGAACTTTCGCAGAAGCTCAATTCGCACGGCGCAATAGCATAGTTCCGCAATCAGGCAAACCGAGGAATGGCTTGGCGCCTCGGGCGGGCCTGCACTGCTAAGACCGGCACTGCTCAGGTTTCAATGACCGCCCGGCCCGAACCAGGGCGCCAGGAACGCAAACTGTTCGGGCCACTGCTGCACAGCACCATCCAGAAGCATCTTCACGGCGACATAGAAAATGATCACCAGGCCGATATAGGCGATCCAGCGGTACTTATGCAGGAGGCGAGCGACAAACGAAGCGGCGAAGCCCATCAGCGCAATCGACAGCGCCAAGCCGATGATCAGGACCGTCGGATGGTCCATCGCCGCGCCGGCGACTGCAAGGACGTTGTCGAGAGACATCGAAACGTCGGCAATGACGATCTGCCAGGCTGCCTGAGCGAAGGTCTTGCGCGGTCCCTTGCCGCCAATCGTCCCGCTTTTGTCGTAATCGACATTCGACAACGCTTCCGTCGCGTCATGTTCCTGCTCGTAGCTGACACGCAACTCGCGCCACATCTTCCAGCACACCCAAAGCAGCAGCAGGCCGCCGGCAATGAGGAGAATGGGGCCGATGGTGAGGAGCCACTGGGTGATCAGAGCGAAGAAAATGCGAAGCACGGTGGCCGCCGCAATGCCGACGAGAATCGCCTTCTTGCGCTGATCCGTCGGCAGGCCTGCCGCAGCAAGGCCGATGACGATGGCATTGTCGCCGGCAAGCACCAGATCGATGGCAATGACCTGGAGCAGGGCCGCGAGGCCGGCGGCGGTAAAAATTTCCATCAGCTGGAATTTCCTTGCTTGGTCGCCAATCGTTCGTGCCCGGACGCCCTAACGTGTATGGTTCCCACGCGTCAAGGCTCCATGGCGATAAAGACGGCAAACTGCCCGTCGCGGTCGAAATCGCCAGCAGCCGGTGAAAGCTGCCAATCGAACGCCGCCCCGGTCAGGACGCATGGCACCGCAAACGCCCGCTCACAGTGCAGGCCCCAAACGCGGGTTGCAGCGCAGAGGGCAGGGTTGAAGCCCGCCGCCAGCGCAATAGATTTCGGGGCCGAACAGTACGATGCCTAAAGTGTTCCTCACAGGAGAGGCTCGTGACGTCTGACGACAACACACCCGTCCTTTCCGGGCCACCAATCCTTTCCGGGGCAATCGGGGAATACCGCGAGTTCGATCCTGCGGCCGCACTCGAAGGGCATTTCCAGTGTGCCTGGTCCAATACATTGCGAGCGGACGCGGCATTGCGACCGGACGCGGCGAGCCTGTCGGCCGTGGTCCCCGACGGCTGCGTCGACATCACCTGGATCGACGGCGATCTGGTCGTGGCAGGCCCCGACGTGGCGGTTGCCCTCTCTGCGCTGACACCTGGCTCTACGGTGATCGGCGCCCGCTTCCGACCGGGTGCGGCAAGCCGGTGGCTCGGCCTGCCGATGTCGGAAATCGTCGGCGGCCGGGTGGCGCTCAGCCACTTCTGGGGAGCGCTGGCGCGCGAAATCGCCGAAAAAATTGGCGAGGCGTCCTCGACGATAGAGCGGATGCGGGCGATGCAAGCGGCACTCTGCAGGCTTGCGCCGGATGTCGAGCCGCCGCCTGCGGACATGGGATTTGCCTTCAACGCGCTGAAAACCGAATCCGCCGGTCCGGGCATGGCGGTGATCCTCGACCGGCTCGACGTCAGCCCGCGAACGCTTCGACGCCGCTGCCTGGAAGCTTTCGGCTATGGTCCGAAGACGCTCGACCGCATTCTCCGCTTCCAGCGGTTCCTGAACCTGGCGCAGCAGTCTGCCGAGCCGCGCCTGGCCAATCTTGCGTTCGAGGCGGGTTATTCCGACCAGGCGCATCTGACGCGCGAGGTGCGGCGCCTGTCGGGCTTCTCGCCGGCGACGGTTCTGCGGCAGCTCAGCGCCTGAGCTGGCCGTTTCGTTCAATACGCCACCGCCAACTCCGCCTAGTCTGCCTTCGTTGAAAGGAGGCAGATATGACGATCTACAAATCCCGCATCATCACCGTGTCCATCGACCGGGACTGGCGCGAAGTCTATGACTTCGCCTCCATCCCTGCGAATTTCCAGCGCTGGGCGGCAGGCCTCGGCAGGCGCTTCGAAAGATCGGGCGAGGAATGGACTGCGGAGGACCCCGACGGCCGGCCCATCCGCATCCGCTTCTCCCGGCCGAACGAATACGGCGTCCTCGATCACATCGTCTTTGCCGATGACAAGGAAACCCGCAATGCGGTGCGCGTGGTTCCTAACGGGACCGGCGCGGAGGTCATGTTCGTGCTGTTGAGGACGCCGGACATGACGGAGGAGATATTCACTGCCGACGCCGAGGCCGTGCAGCGCGACCTCAACAGCCTGAAGGCAATGCTCGAACGGTGAGCACCCAAAAACCGCGAAAGGAGAAGATCATGGCCAAATCCAGCAACGACAAGCGCATCGATTATGTCGAGTTTTCCGTCGGCGACATCGCGCTCGCGCGACTTCTATGGAAAGGCCTTCGGCTGGTCCTTCAAGGACTACGGGCCGAGCTATTGCGAGTTCAACGACGGCCGCCTGACCGGCGGCTTCGCTCTGGGTGGCCAGGGCAAGGCGGCAGGCGGACCGCTGGTGATCCTTTATGCCGACAAGCTCGACGAGACCCAGCGCCATGTCGAGGAGGCCGGCGGAAAGATCGTCAAGCCCGCCTATTCCTTCCCGGGCGGCCGCCGCTTCCACTTCTCCGATCCGGACGGCTACGAGCTGGCCGTGTGGTCGGACAAGTGAAGAAGGTGAGGGGGCGCCGAGCCGAGCCCGGCGCCTCTTTCGCATGGTTTGCGCGGGGCTGTCGGGACTTAATGCCGCTCTCGGCGCCAGGAGCCGAGATAACACTGACCGGGCGAGCCACCGATTGCGCGGCTGGTGTCCCTGCGCTGAACCCCTTGGAGAGGCCTGCCGCTGCTGTTGTAACAAATTGATCTCGCATCGTATAAGGCTGGCCTGAGGACCATCGCATACCGCACGGCGCATGACGGAACCGACACGAACGACAATACGGCAAAGGCTGTATGCTTTTCTGATCGCAGGCCTGGGCGGGCTGGCCGCATCGGCAATCTCGTTTTCGATGACGCTCTACGAAGCTGCCCATCCGCCAAAGGTGCCGGTTGTGCAGGCAGGCCAGCAAATCGATGCCGGTCGCTGGTTTGTGACCTTGCGAACGGCACGTGTCGGAACCGTGCCGCCGACAGGCGTTCCCCCATCGCGGCCCGTGCAGCTTGTGATGGTGGATATGGAGGTGGTGAACCGTTCCGCCACCCCCAACAACGTGCTCCATCGCGTCGTCACGCTCAGCGCGCCGGCGCAAAAGCTGCCGATGCCAACGGGTTATCTCGATCGTGACAAGTATCTGGCGGGATATTTCAATCCCAACATGCCGGAACGCCTGACCATGGCCTGGGAGTGGCCGGCCGGTGTGCCCGTGCCCGACAAGGTGACGATCACCGTCACCGGCCAGATCTACAAGTTGCGCGACAATGTCTACGGCGCAAGCGGGTGGTTCGAACGTGATCCCGTTGCGACGGTCGACCTGCCGGTGGAGAAGGCGCCATGATGCGCATGGTGCGTTCGGCGCTGGCGCTGCTGTTGGCTGCCGCCGTGCTCTACGGCATGCAGCACACGCGCCCGCTGTACAGCGACATTACATCGCCGATAGTCGCTTCGGGCGGCATGAAAAGCGTGTGGAGGCCCGCGCCTTCGCGCTTTCGCTGGACAGCGCCAGGGTGGCGCGTGTGCTCAACGTCGAGACCTTCGGCAAGTCAAAGACCTACACGAGTTCCGGCGTATGGGTTGTCGTCGAAGGCGAGGCCGAGGCGAAATTCAAAACCCTGGGTCTCACATCGGGCGAGTGGCTGAGCCGCAGCGGCATCCGTTATGTCCTGACCGACCGCTTGTGGGCGACGATCGAAATGATGCCGGGCGATGTCTACCAGCCCGGGCTGCCACGCCGGGTCCTTCTGGTCTTCGAAGTGCCGGAGGATGCCGTCGCCGGCGGCACCGTCGTGGTCGCACCCACAAAATTGCTGCCGCTCAACGACGAGATCCGCATCGCCACGACTATTTCCGGCAAGGACATCGAGCCGGCAATCACCATACGCCGCAACGAAGAAAGGCCGCCATGGATAGTTCTCCCGCAAAGGTGACGTCAACGCGCCGAGGCTACTGGCTGAGCATGATGGCGCTGGTGGTCGCACTGCCTGCCGCGCTGGCCGTGCAGACGTGGGGAAGCATCAAGGACTGGCGCTCCCAACATCTGCGCCAGCCGCTATCTGCGAGCCTGGGGCAGCCGGTCGATTATGCCGGCGCCAGCTGGACCGTGACACGCTTCACCAGACTGGCAGGCAGCGCCGGCAGCGCCGTCGTGCTTGCCGAATTCGAAGCTCTCGCTGCCGACCCGAAAGCGCTCGGCTCGGTACCTTGCGAGGTGCGGCTTTCCGATGGCAGCAGTCGCGAATGGCGGCCAACCATGTTTGCCGATCCGGTGGTCAGGAAGCAGTATCCGGAGGCCGAGCAACGGTCCCTGTGCGGCGGCATGGCATTCGCGACGACGGAGCCCGGCAAACCGGCACGGATGGCTGCCAGCTTTTCGATCCCACCTGCGGCGAGCAGCCTCACGCTATCGATTGCCCTCTACTCGGCGTTGCCGAATTATCTCAGCGTCAGCGAGCCGCGGTCCTGACTCCATTCGCTGCGCCAGCCATGGCGACCGCGGTCTCGAGCACGGCTGCAAGCAGCGCGACCCGGACCGCGTCGAGCAGGATTCCGCCGTCGAGTTCGCTTGGGCTGCCGATGAACAGGCTGATGGCATCGGCGAAGATCTGCCAGGTCCCGAGATCGTGCGCTCCGATCAGCCTCGTCAGGCCATACCATGTCCAGGCGCCGGCCCATGAGATGGCCTGATAGGCGATGACGAAGGTGACAAGCGTGGCCAAGCCGGCACTGAGCGTCAGCTTGACGCAAGTCCAGACCGGCGAATAACGGCTGCGGTAACCGCCAACGAAGTGAGACGCGAAATCCTTCAGCCACTTCTGCCAGGAGGTCGCACGAGATGGCGCAGGACCGGAAGCGGCCGGCGCCGCAAGCTCATAGCCGTTGATGATCGCCGCCATCACCAGCCAAACAATCGGCAGCAACGCGAAAAAGAAAAGGTTCTGAAGCTGCTCGCCGAAGGGAAGCGGCCGGAATTCCACGGGAACGAACTGGCCGGCCGCGGCCGCCTGACTTACCGGCGCAAGCAAATCGAGGCTGAGCTGTTGCAGAGCGGCGCCTGCGCCAAGCCAGCGGATGAACTGGTCCTTCCATACGCCGAGCGCGTAGAGGCCGATGAAGACCCAGGTTGCGTCCGTCGCCACGATCAGCAGCCGCCAGTAGGGGTGAGACGCGCGCGCATTCAGTCGCTTGGCGGCAAAACGCACCAGCCAGCATATGACGATCGACAGTGCCACGCCGCTCGACTGAAGAATGGCGAAGATGTCGACGCTCTTGCCGAAATCGGCCTGGGCGAGCGCCATGCGCGAATATTCGCGAACCGTATCGCCAAGAAAACCCCAGGCGGCATAATAGGCGAAGAACGGCAGGATCGCAGCGGCGGTAATCGCCAAGACCGGCTCGCGCTTTGTTTCGTCCACTCCCCTTTTTGCTTTTTGCCTCAGTGCCGCCACCGCCGGCATATGCGGCCGGAGCACCACGAACATCATGACCAGCACCGTCAGCTTGGCGAGGACCACCAGCGACAGCATGACCATTCCGCCCAGCGGGAATTGGAGGCCGATCGTCACGGCGCCCTGAAGCAGCAGACCACGAGCGATCATACCCAGGCAGCCGACAAGCAATAGCTGCGGCCAGCACTGGACAAGCAACCTCGCGGTTAAGGCAAGCGGCCGATATATGTCCTCAATTGCCGTGGTCATCGCGTCGGCTTCGTAGTCCGATCCTGGACTTCAAGAGTTTGTTTCACCAAACGGTCCGCCTTCAGACCGTTGCGATCAAATTCAAACCACCTAGGGTTGAATTCGATCGGAGGTATCGCAAGTTCACCTCATCCGTCTTGCAGGCGATGGGAGCTGCGGTTCAATCATGGCATTCGGTGTCCGTCAAATCCGTTCATGGCG
Organism: Mesorhizobium sp. WSM2561; assembly: GCF_000513915.1. Classification (NCBI taxonomy): domain Bacteria; kingdom Pseudomonadati; phylum Pseudomonadota; class Alphaproteobacteria; order Hyphomicrobiales; family Phyllobacteriaceae; genus Mesorhizobium; species Mesorhizobium sp. WSM2561. Next base: position 2,447 of record NZ_AZUX01000003.1, on the reverse strand, counting down.
CGGCCATGCTCGGCCAAGTTGTTTCCGGGCGATCGGGGTTCCCCGCCATCTTCCAAATCAATTCATCAATTCGCCAAAACCCTTTGGAATCACAGGGAAGTCGAACCTGGCTCTTAACTGCGCTGAGTTATTGCCATGCCCCATGCGCAGTCAATAGCTTGTGCTTTTCGAAGATCGCCAGTTTCTGCGGATAGGTGATCCGCACCTTGGCGTTGCACCCGTCGCATCTGAAGTGGGCGATCGTTTTCAGCGCAGAGCCCTTCCTTACCGCCGGATGCGAGCAATCCGGACAAGCGAATGTGAGGGCAACATCAGACAGGTCTTCGGCCAAACCCATTTCCATCTCCTTCGCAAGCGCTGTGGCTACACTCTGGCGAGACTCAAAGGGCAATTAAGATGCCAATCCGGCTGTGCCAAAGCGGGACTGGAACGATTCGTCAGGGAAAGCCGCCAAGCTAGCGCGCCTGTTCTGCGCCCTTTGGACGACGAAGCGACCTGACCTCCTCCAGCAGTTCGCGCTCACTGGTCGTAATGTTTCGGAAGATTGCGACAATCATCACCGCCAAGGCTTCGGCATCCCGGCTCAAAGGGTCGATGTGTTCATCTGCGCAAACCTGATCGTACACGCGTTCACAAATAGCCAGATCGTGAGGGCTGAGGCGGGTGCGATTGAAACGCCGGTGCGGCATTGCGAACCTTCGAGGCTCGCTGCCCGTGCAAAAGAAGCGGGCCTTCGCAACAAACGCGAGGCGTCGAGTGGTTGTTCCCGATTACAAGCTTTTGTTGCGCCGACCAACGACAGGATCCGCGTCTCGGCTCCATGCGATTACGCCAACGTGCGTCGTGGGATGGCGTATAAATCCGTCTGTGGTCGTCATTTGACGACTGTTCAAAGCGGTATCCGTTGAGCATTCTCAGCGCCAAGCGCGGGGGCGGAGATGTTTTTCAAACGGAATCCACAGAATCCAATGGATCATCTAACAGACGATCCCATTATCCGCTGCGATATCGCAGATCGGGTATTAAAGGCCGCCGAGAGCGATGGGAATCTCCCGATTGCGTGGCGCGTCTACAGATCGCCGCAAGTTGCAGAAAAAACCTGTCAAACCCGCGCGTCTCTTGGCCCAATGCATGTTGCGCCAAAGCATGCCCTCGGGCCTGACCCTGCGCCTGACCCGAAGGTGCGCAGCCGAGCGGCCGGCGCCGCTTGGGGGGCGTTGGGGTAAGTACGCTTGACGGCGCCGGCCAGGCGGATTGAGGGGTCCGCCGCCGTTGGATAGTAACGATTTTGGCAAATCAGGTAATTCCGTTATCGCGGAATGTCACGAGCCGGTCGACTACGCTCAGTCCTTTGCATCGTCATCGTCTTGCACAGAGTCATCGTTTTCATCTGCCGGGCTTTCAAATGCGGCCAGCTGCCGGTCGGCCACTTCTTTGGCGAGGCCTACCAAGGCGTCGACCTCTTGCATCTGGTCCACGTGACCGCCATTGGCGACGTGTTTTCGGATCCTCTTCAGTTGGTCAGAGGTTCGTCGCAACGTTTCGGCGATTGACAGCTTCTTGGCCACGCCTTGCATCTCCTGTATCCCAACCAACCATCCAGAAGAGCAAGCGTTCCGGCCGGAAACCTATTGCGGCAAAAAAGTCGATACGCCATCGACCCGCTCGATACAGCCCCTCTCAACGGTGAACAGGCTGTCCCGGCATCAACCGGCATCAAAGGTGCGCCGCAATGGGTCAACACGTCTGGCACCGCAATTGCAAGGCAGCAATGGGGGCGAGTGGGGGGCCCCGCCGCTTCGCAAATGGAGCGGCGGGGCTTTTTTGCGTTTTCAGCCATCACCCTTCATTGGCAAGTGCTCAATGATGCACCTCGCCAAAGATGATGCCTCTGGTGTGCTTGTTGGTTCTATTCCCGGAAGTCCGCGCCTTCCATTGAGCGAGTGCGAGTGGCCCGGCAGCTCTATTGGGGGACTGTCAGCAGGCCGCCGGGCCAAGGCCGCCAGCGTGCTTAAGAGGAGGCGCTGTGCTGGCTGAGCAAAACCTGCGCTCAAGACAACGCAATGGCATCATTCGAACGAACACTTCCGTCCATCCAGATCTCGTTGTTTTTGATGCCGGCTTCGCCGCAGGGCAGGTGAGGGGCGGGCGCCGCTGACTTCCGAGGTAAAGCCGCCGGACTGCTTGAGCTTCTTCGAGACGGCCCGGGAGTCGTTGGGCAGCTCTGCGCGTAACAATTAGCCGGATCCTGTCTGCAGAATTATGGTCAGTCTGCGACGCCAAGTCGGTCGCGTCCCCAGACGTGGTGTAGCTCGGCGGTAGCGAAGCCGCTCGCGAGCGCGCCCTCAACAGCGCCGTAGCGAGCGAGCGGCTTTGCGGGTGGTCATCGACAGTTCGCCGGTAAGGTCGGGTTGCTGACACCAACCTGATTCGAAGGAACCATCGAT
>NZ_AZUX01000023.1:0-110638 GCF_000513915.1 Mesorhizobium sp. WSM2561 | reverse complement strand
CGTTATCTCAGGCGACCATGTCTGCCCAGGCGACCTTGTCTGCCTCGGGCGACCTTGTCTGCCTCAACTGACCTTATGCCGGAGCCTGCCAATGCCCGAAATCGTCACCGCCGCCATGCTCGTCATCGGCGACGAGATTCTGTCCGGCCGCACCAAGGACAAGAATATCGGCCACCTCGCCGACATCATGACGGCGATCGGCATCGACCTGAAGGAGGTGCGCATCGTTGCCGACGAGGAAGACGAGATCGTCGCCGCAGTGAACGCCCTGCGTGCTCGCTACACCTATGTCTTCACCACCGGCGGCATCGGTCCGACGCATGACGACATCACCGCGGATGCCATTGCCAGGGCGTTCGGCGTGCCCTGCGACTACGACGCCAAAGCCTATGCCATGCTGGAAGCGAGCTACGCGGCGCGCGGCATCGAATACACCGAGGCGCGCAAGCGCATGGCGCGGATGCCGCGCGGCGCCGACCATATCGACAATCCGGTGTCGATCGCGCCGGGCTTTCGCATCGGCAACGTCCATGTCATGGCCGGGGTGCCGGCGATTTTCCAGGCGATGCTCGACAATGTGGTGCCGACGCTGAAGGCCGGCACCAAAATGCTGTCGGCCACGGTGCACTGTCCGTTCGGCGAAGGCCTGGTCGGCGGACCGCTGGGCGACATCCAGAAGGCGCATCCGGACACGATCATCGGCTCCTACCCGAAATATGGCGACGGCAAGTTCTGGACCGAGCTGGTCGTCCGTGCCCGCAGCCAGCAAGCGCTGGACGCCGCCCGCGCCGATGTCGAAGCGATGGTCGCAGGCCTCACCAGCGCGGCCAGCTGATCTAAAGCGCCTCGCGTCCGAGAGGATTCATGCGACGCGCTTTCAAAGCCGCTGCGCAGCCTCGTGCCCAAGGGTTTGCTTTTGGGCGACATGCATCAGCCGGAACCAAGCATGGTGCTGTAACGTTTCATGCGGGCGAGTTTCGCTCGCCCGCAAATTGAGGGGTTACCATGCGATTCAAGACCATCGTCGCCATACTGCAGAACGAACAGGACGCGGAGCGCGTGCTCGAATGCGCCATTCCGCTTGCCGACAAGTTCGAGAGCCATCTCATCGGGATTCATGCGGAAGCGCTTCCCGTCCCCTACACCTCGACCACAGGCTTTCCCGACACCGAGTTCCTGCAGGTTTCGGCCGACATGAACAAGGAGCGCGCTGAAAAATTGCGGGCGGTTTTCCTCCGGCATGTCGAGGAGTCCGGCCTGTCCTTCGAGTGGCGCAGCCTTGAGAGCTTTTCCGGAGACAGCGCGCTGACCGGCATCCCAACCGTTCGCACCGCGGACCTGATCATCGCCGCGCAGCGCGAGACGGGCGGCGATCCGAGCGCCGACGTCGACACGCTGGTCTACGACGCCGGCCGGCCGGTGCTGGTCGTGCCGCACTCAGGCCCGCTCGTCACCAGCTTCAAGCATGTGCTGCTCGCCTGGAACGGCAGCAAGGAAGCGGCGCGCGCCGCCTTCGACGCCCTGCCCTTCATCATCGAGGCCGAAAAAACCGATATTGTCGTCATCGACCCGCCGGATACGCTCGACGAGGCCCCGGAGGCGGCCGGCGCCGAAATCGCCGCCGCCCTGTCCAGGCATGGCGCCACGGTCAGCGTCTCGGTGCTGCAATCGGCCGGCCACTCGGTCGACGAGGTGATCCAGACCAGGGTTGCCGAAACCGGAGCCGACCTGCTCGTGCTCGGCGCCTACAGCCATTCCTGGCTGCGCCAGTTGCTGTTCGGCGGGGTCACGCGCACGGTGCTGCGCACAGTGCCGGTGGCAGCTTTCCTGTCGCGGTAAATCGACAAGCGGCAAGTCCAAAGGCGGCAAGTCCACAGGGATCGCCTGCCGCCGCCCCGTCTTGCATCGCCCCTTGCCAGGGCCAAGGCTTTCCAGTTAATTCCGCGCGTTCCTTCAAGTGTCTGCGCGCGTTTTCGCGCGCTGCGGAGTGCGCGAAAAATGTCCCTTCCCGAAAAGGCCTTTCCCGTCTCGTGGGATCAGTTCCACCGCGACGCGCGTGCGCTCGCCTGGCGGCTTGCCGGCGCCAACAAAGGCCAATGGAAGGCGATCGTCTGCATCACGCGCGGCGGCCTGGTACCGGCCGCCATCATCTCGCGTGAACTCGGCATCCGGGTCATCGAGACGGTTTGCGTCGCCTCCTATCACGACTATGCCAGCCAGGGGCAGTTGCAGGTGCTGAAGGAGGTCACGCCGGCACTGCTCGCCGATGACGGCGCCGGCGTATTGATCATCGACGACCTCACCGACACCGGCAAGACCGCGGGCATCGTCCGCGCCATGATGCCCAAGGCGCATTTCGCCACCGTCTACGCCAAGCCGAAAGGCAGGCCGCTGGTCGACACCTTCGTCACCGAGGTCAGCCAGGACACCTGGATCTATTTTCCGTGGGACATGGGCTTCACCTACCAGAAGCCGATCGCCGACGACCACGCCGGCTGATTCGCGGCAGCTGCTTTTTCTCCTCCCGGAACATACCGGCGCGGCCTTCTTGCCGGCGCACTTCTTGAAAGAGTGCAGCGGCGCACGATATTCCTGAATCGACGTCTCGTGTGTGGTTAATTCGTGCGTATGAGGTTTTTTACTTTTATTGCTTATGATTAGCCGTAAGATTCACGAGACGGCAAGTGATTCTGGAGGCTGGGGCAAGCTTCTCCGATGTTGACGAGGCCAGTAACGCACAACCATTTGGCCGAAAGGGTCCAGCGGCTCTTCGGCACAGCGCCGTGCCGTTTGCAGGTTGCAGCATTGCCCTGGCGCGATACCGGGCATGGCGTCGAGATCATGCTGATCACCAGCCGCGATACCGGCCGCTGGGTGCTTCCCAAGGGCTGGCCTGAGGCCAAGGAACTGCTTTGCGAAGCGGCGGCGCGCGAGGCCGGCGAGGAAGCCGGGCTGCGCGGCATGGTCTCCCACCACGAAGCCGGCCGCTACTTCTATGCCAAGGCTTTGGCTTCCGGCGAGGAAGTGCCTTGCGAAGTCCTGGTGTTTCCGCTGCGGGTCGACAAGATCGCCGACCGGTGGAAGGAAAAGCGGTCGCGCATCCGCAAATGGGTCAGCCCAGCCGAGGCCGCGCGCATGGTCAACGAGCCGGACCTTGGCCAGATCATCGCCTATTTCTGTGCCGACCCGCACCAGTTCTCCTGAGCAAGCATAGACTCACCGGCCAAAGCCGCATCACCGGCGATGTTCTTTGGCAAAGGGAATCGATTTGGCCACTCCAGCTTTGGCATGCGTTGTCCGGCTGATGGCCTGCACGTGGGTAAAATCGAAAATCCTGCGGGCCACTTCTATCCCCGCTATCCACATATGTGACACACAAGATGTTGGGGTCACAAAAGCTACGCAAACGAATCCTTGACGGCGCAAAACGAGTCGCCTTTTATAGGCCATGCGCTCCTGTTGAGAGTGCGACCGGAAAGTTTTGAGCCCGGTCTTTTTCCCGGATTATGTGCGTTTGGCCGCATTTCCGCCTGGCTAGGGGCCGGCGGAGGCGTCGGGATTGTGGGGTCTTTGGGGGACGAAAAGGGAAAAATGTCGGACTGGAATAAATTGTCTGTTAATACTATATTTAGTGTTTGCAGGTAAGTTCGACGCTAGATAGTGTGAAGTTCCCTCGATTGAGGGAGTCGCAAAAAAGTTTCAGTCTTGAGGGACCCGCAGGGTCCGTCGGCGCGTTGGACGACTACTTCGCAAGGAGTTCGACCAGCAGGGCGGGCGGAGCCTCGTGAAAAGGAGCCGGCCGTTTTGGAACGCCGGCAGACGGCGGACATGCGCGTTTCGCAATGGGGGCAGAAATCCCCTGGGAAAGGCGCTATATCTAGACACAAAGGGATAGGACCAATGCGCATCGAGCGTCGTTTCACCAAGCAAGGGCAGTCTGCTTATTCGGAGATCGAATTCCGCAAGGCGCTTTCGGAGATCAAGAATCCGGATGGCTCGGTGGTGTTCCGCTTGGACAATATCGATGTGCCGGCGCAGTTCAGCCAGGTTGCCGCCGACATCCTGGCGCAGAAGTATTTCCGCAAGGCCGGCGTGCCGGCACGGCTGAAGAAGGTCGAGGAGAACGACGTTCCCTCCTTCCTGTGGCGCTCCGTCGCCGACGAGGTCGAGTTGGCAAAGCTGCCGGAGGCCGAGCGCTACGGCTCCGAGATCGACGCCCGCCAGGTCTTCGACCGCCTCGCCGGCACCTGGACCTATTGGGGGTGGAAGGGCGGCTACTTCAAGTCGGAGGAAGACGCGCGCGCCTTCCGCGACGAGATCGCCTATATGCTGGCCACCCAGCGCGTTGCGCCGAATTCGCCGCAATGGTTCAACACCGGCCTGCACTGGGCCTACGGCATCGACGGCCCGAGCCAGGGCCACTTCTATGTCGACCCGTTCACCGGCAAGCTGACCAAGTCGAAGTCTTCCTACGAGCATCCGCAGCCGCATGCCTGCTTCATCCAGGGCGTGCAGGACGATCTCGTCAACGAAGGCGGCATCATGGATTTGTGGGTGCGTGAAGCGCGGCTGTTCAAATACGGCTCCGGCACCGGCTCCAACTTCTCGTTCCTGCGCGGCGAAGGCGAAAAACTGTCCGGCGGCGGCCGCTCGTCCGGCCTGATGAGCTTCCTCAAGATCGGCGACCGCGCGGCGGGCGCCATCAAGTCGGGCGGCACGACGCGCCGCGCTGCAAAGATGGTCATCGTCGACGCCGACCATCCCGATATCGAGGAGTTCATCGACTGGAAGGTCAATGAGGAGCAGAAGGTCGCTTCGCTGGTCACCGGCTCGAAGATCGTCAAGAAGCACCTTGAAGCGATCATGAAGGCCTGCATCAACTGCGAAGGCCAGGACCACGATTGCTTCGACCCGGCCATCAACACCGCGCTGAAGCGTGAGATCAAGCTGGCCAAGAAGGACGGGGTGCCGGAGAACTACATCTACCGCGTCATCCAGTTCGCCAGGCAGGGCTACACCTCGATGTCGTTCAAGACCTACGACACCGACTGGGATTCGGACGCCTACCTCACGGTTTCGGGCCAGAACTCCAACAATTCGGTCTCGCTGAAGGACGATTTCCTGCGCGCCGTAGAGCAGGACGGCGACTGGCATCTCACCGCCCGCAAGGACGGCAAGGTGATGAAGACGCTGAAGGCCAGGGATCTGTGGGAGAAGATCGGCTATGCCGCCTGGGCGTCGGCCGACCCGGGCCTGCACTTCAACACGACGATGAACGACTGGCACACCTGCGCCGCGGCCGGTGCGATCCGGGCGTCCAACCCGTGCTCGGAATACATGTTCCTCGACGACACCGCCTGCAACCTGGCCTCGATCAACCTGCTGCCCTATCGCAACGCCGACGGCACCATCGACATCGCTGCCTACGAGCACACGGTTCGGCTGTGGACCATGGTGCTGGAAATTTCCGTCATGATGGCGCAGTTCCCGTCGAAGGAGATCGCCAAGCTCTCCTACGAATACCGCACGCTCGGCCTCGGCTACGCCAATATTGGCGGCCTGCTGATGACCTCGGGCATTCCCTATGATTCCGACGAGGGCCGCGCCATCTGCGCAGCACTCACCGCCATCATGACCGGCACCGCCTATGCCACCTCGGCCGAAATGGCCGCCGAGCTCGGCGCCTTCCCCGATTACGACCGCAATGCCCAGAACATGCTGCGTGTCATGCGCAACCATCGCCGTGCCGCCTATGGCGACAGGGACGGCTACGAGAAACTCGCCGTCAACCCGGTGCCGCTGGTCGCCTCCGGCCTGAAGCAGCCGGAGCTTGCCGCCCATGCCAAGGCTGCCTGGGACCGCGCCATCGAGCTCGGCGAGGAGCATGGCTACCGCAATGCGCAGGCGACCGTGATCGCGCCGACCGGCACGATCGGCCTAGTCATGGATTGCGACACCACCGGCATCGAGCCCGACTTCGCGCTGGTGAAATTCAAGAAGCTGGCCGGCGGCGGCTATTTCAAGATCATCAACCGCGCTGTCCCTGAAGCGCTGCGCACGCTCGGCTATTCGGAAAGCCAGATCGCCGAGATCGAGGCCTATGCGGTCGGCCACGGCAATCTGAACCAGGCGCCTGCCATCAACCCCGGCTCGCTCAGGGCAAAGGGCTTTACCGACGACAAGATCGCAGCGCTCAATGCAGCGTTGAAGTCGGCCTTCGACATCAAGTTCGTCTTCAACCAGTGGACGCTGGGTGCCGACTGGGTGAAGGAGACGTTTGGCTTCACCGACGAGCAGCTCAACGATTTCTCGTTCGAGATGCTGCCGGCGCTCGGCTTCTCGAAGAAGGACATCGAGGCCGCCAACATCCATGTCTGCGGTGCGATGACCCTCGAGGGAGCACCATTTCTGAAAGACCAGCATCTGCCGGTGTTCGACTGCGCCAGCCCGTGCGGCAAGATCGGCAAGCGTTCACTGTCGATCAACAGCCACATCCAGATGATGGCGGCGGCGCAGCCCTTCATCTCCGGCGCCATTTCCAAGACCATCAACATGCCGAACGACGCGACGGTGGAAGACGCCAAGGGCGCCTACATGCTGTCGTGGAAGCTGGCGCTGAAGGCCAACGCGCTCTATCGCGACGGCTCGAAACTCTCGCAGCCGCTCAACGCCTCGCTGCTTGCCGACGTCGAAGACGACGAGGACGATGCCGTCGAGCAGCTGATCGCAGCACCTGCTTCACAGCGCGCCGTTCAGGTGACCGAAAAGATCGTCGAACGCGTCGTCGAACGCCTTTATCGCGACCGCGAAAAGCTGCCGAACCGCCGCAAGGGCTATACCCAGAAAGCGGTCGTCGGCGGCCACAAGGTCTATCTGCGCACCGGCGAATTCGACGACGGTCGCCTTGGCGAGATCTTCATCGACATGCACAAGGAGGGTGCGGCCTTCCGGGCGATGATGAACAACTTCGCCATCGCCATCTCGCTCGGCCTGCAATATGGCGTGCCGCTCGAGGAATATGTCGAAGCCTTCACCTTCACCAAATTCGAGCCGGCCGGCATGGTGCAGGGCAACGACGCGATCAAGAACGCCACGTCGATCCTCGACTACGTGTTCCGCGAGCTTGCCGTGTCCTATCTTGCCCGCCACGACCTCGCCCATGTCGACCAGTCGGATTTCGACAAGACCGCGCTCGGCCGCGGCATCAACGAAGGCAAGGCAACGCCGTTCTCGAAGGGACTGACGCGCGGCGTCTCGCCGGTCAAGCTGGTGTCGGGCATGGGTGCCGACCCCAAGGGGTTCGGGGGTTCAAGTCCCTCTCCCGCTCCCACTCGCTCGGCGCCGACGGCGTTCTCAGGCTCCAACGTGCTGGCGCTGAAGCCGGCCAGCGACGAAGCGATCGCCTATAAGCGAGACTACGAGGAGCGGGCGAAGGAACTGGTCGAGGACATCGTCTACGAGGAAGCAACCGACCCGACTGGGCTGTTCACCGACGAGGCCGCGAAAGAAGCGGCCGAGGCCAAGGCGCTTGCGGCTACAAGGCGCCAGCAATCCCTAATGCAGGGCTACACCGGCAACGAATGTTCCGAATGCCACAATTTTACGATGGTGCGGAACGGCACGTGCGAGAAGTGCGACACCTGTGGCTCGACGAGCGGATGTAGCTGAGGAAAATCTGCAGCGCTAGAGCGTAACCTCATCGGCCCGGTCGCAAGATCGGGCCGAAATGGTAGCAAGAGCAAAGAGGTACAGTACCCATAGCCAGCCAGAGACGTCAAATGTCAGAAGTCAAATCGATCTCAAGAACACCGCCGGCTGAAGTTCGGCGGCGGCTTAGAGCGGAAGTCGGCTTTGGATGTCCGATGTGCGGCTCTCCGCACTTGGAATATCACCATTTCAACCCTACTTGGGCTGAGCAAAAACACCACGATCAACAGGGCATGATCGCATTGTGTGCTGTGCATCACGCTGCCGCTGACTCAGGTGCATTCACAAACGACCAACTTTTGAGTCTGAAGCAGGCCAACCATGCTTCTGTACAAAGTAGCTTTCAATGGCGAAGGAAACACACCGTATTGGCTTGCGGTGGGAATTATGCCTATCGATGCGGGAGTATGCTTCGCGTAGGAGGAATAGATGTTGTTTATTTTGAAAAAGACGATTCAGAATGTGATACATTATCATTAAACATATATGACATTTGCATGAATAGAATTTTTGCTATGCGAATGAACGATTGGATGGCAAGAATAAATGTAGATGATATCGAGGCACCGCCATCAGCACGAACACTCGTGTTCAAATCGGCCATTCATCAGGTTGACATCAGAATCGAATTTAAAGATCGAAGAATGTTGAACCCAGATGAGCAGGCTATCTCTGCCGAATTTGGAATTCCTACTGAAGAAAACGTCGTCTTCTGCTTCTTTACAGGCAAAATGCCTGCACCAGTGCCCGTCAAGTTCAACGAACGCAACATCAAATTTGGCGGTATGACACTCGAAGGTAGTCGTATGGCTGGCTGTGGTGTCGGCATACAGGTTGGTTAGAACCGCGAGTTGGGCCACCCACCGCACGTTTCGTTTCCACGTCATGGCGCGGATCCTCGAGTCTGTGTTCCGCTTCGCGTTCGCTCCGCTCTGCGATGACGAAGGCAAGGAGCCGGCAGCTAATCGCAAGTGACGCGACTTCCGCACTCTACTTCCGCCGCCGGTCCGCCAGGCCTTCTCGTCGCCATGGCCGACGTGATCTTCATCGATACGGTGCAAAGCCATCGCAACCGATGTGCTGGCTTGGGTTTCGCGGAAATCGTCGCGATCTCGCCAACGAAAACAGCCGCGGCGAGAACACTGCGGCTGTTGGTCGGATTGTCCGTCCGGGAGGAAGTCGCGCGCGGCCGAAGCGGCCCCACCCCTCCCCTCAAGGGGGCCTCAAGGGGGAGGGAAACACCCTCAGTTCACGGCGCTGATGTTGCCCAGGCGTAAAAACAGGGTTTCGCCGGAAGAATCATCGACGCCGTCATTGTCGGTGGCGACGAAGATATCGCCGTTCCTGTCGATGGTGAACCCTTCGACCTTGTCGATGACATAGCCGTTGGTGGCTGATTTCAGGTCGCCGACAATGTCGCGCACCAGCGTCTTTTCGACCAACGGCAGGTCGCCACCAAGCTTGGCAGGTTTGAAGGCGTCGAGCGCCACCGAATAGATGCGCTTCACCTTGGCCAGGTCGCCGATCTGGTTGTCGCGTTCGAGGATGTAGAGCTTGCCGTCATGCGTAGTGATCTCCGACAGGCCCATCCAGCCAGCTTCGGTAGCTTCGAGCGGGTAGCGTACCGCCGACCATTCCTTGGCCTTGGGCTTGTAGGCCAAGAGCTTGACTTGGCCCTTGGGGTCGTCGGCCCATTCGCGTTGCACGGCCATCACCAGCGTCAGGTCGTCGCCTTCGCCGATCGCGGTGATGCCTTCCAGACCGAAGCGGCTCTGGTGCGCGAGCAATTCCGTCGGGAAGCCGATTTCCAGCTTGATCTCGCCCTTGTCGTCGACGCGCAGGATGGCGTGCGGGACGAGCTTTGCCGGATCGCCTTCATTGGCCAGCCAGAAGCCGCCTTCGTCGGCGACAAGACCCTCGATGTCGACCTTCTGTGCAGGATGGCCATCACGCGTGACGATGGTCTTGCCGGTGATCAGCGCCGGCGTCTGGGTGGCATCGATCTCGAAGATAGAGGGCGCGTTGGCGTAGAACGAGTCCGAGGCAGCGAACAGCTTGCCGGCAGTGTCGCCGGCCGCGAGCGCCGAAAGCGCGCCCCAGCCGAGCGGCGTGCCGTCTGCCGTAAGGTTTGCCGTGATCATCGGGTAAGTGGCGGGGCCTTCGGAGCGCTCGTAGATCATCACGTGCGAGCGGGCGAGCCCGTCCTCGACCAGGTCGGCCTCGTTGGCGGTGACCAGGAGATTGCGCGACGGGATCGCGACCAGGCCTTCCGGGCCGATGCCGGACGGCAGGATCTGGACAAACCCTGGCTCCGCACCCGTGTCCTTGTAGACGCCGACAACGGAGCCACGCTCGGAAGCGACGAACAGCAGCCTGTCCTCGCCGAACGTGCCGGTCTCAAGACCTTCCGGCTCGACGCCCTTCTTGTTGCGGTCGTCGGGATAATGGCCGGCATTGGCGACCTGGTACTCGAAGGACGAACCGGATTCGTAGAGCACCTCGCCCTTCTTGCTGAAGATCGTGAAACCGCGCGAGCCGCCCTTGTAGTCGCCTTCGTTGGCGACGGCGAGGCGGTCATTGTCGAGCCATTTCACGGCGTCGGGCTCGCGCGCGACATTTTCGATCTTGCCATCGAAGGACAAGGCGCCGTTCTTCCTGGTGTCGATCTTGTCCAGAGTGGCCGAGCCTGCGGAGAAGTGCGTGACGATCGCGCCGGTTTCGGCGTTGACGATGGCGATGTGGTTATTTTCCTGCAGCGTGACCGCGATCTCGCCGGCCTCGTTGAAGGCGACGAATTCCGGCTCGGGATCTTCCCCAGCGACTTCGGCAATGCCCGCCAGGTTGACTGTCTTCATCGTCGCGCAATCAGGCTGGCTTTCGGCAAGCGTGAAAATCCTAAGGTCGCCCGCCGGCATCTGCGGAATTTCTCCGTCGTTCAGATCCTCGTCGCGCTCGTTCTCGATGGCGATGGCCAAAAACTTGCCGTCCTTGCTGAACGCCAGCGAGTCCGGTTGGCCGCCGAGGTCGCAAGTGCTTTCGATCGCCTTGGAGGCAAGGTCGATAACGCTGAGGTTGCCCGAAGGCCTGGCTTTGCTTTCCGACGTGTTGACGCCGGCCAGCACCTTGCCGCCGATGACCACAACCGAGGTCGGCTCGCCTGCTATCTTGACGATGCCGCCGGCCTTGGGCGCCTTGGGATCGGCGATGTCGATGAAGCCGACCGCACCGAGCGGGCTATCGGAATAAACCAGCGTCATGCCGTCTTCGCTCGCCGTGATGATCTCGGACGAAGTCGGCGTGGTCTTCTCGAAGTCTGCCGGCAGGTTACCGGCGACTGCGAAGCTCGCGACCCGGTTGAACATCATGTCGGCATGGGCCGGCAGCGAAACCGAGGCAGCAAGCGCTGCCGTCAGGACGAAAAGCGCGGAATGGCGGGGCACGGGCGGCGTCTCCTGTTCGAATGGAAGCCACCTGCTTTGCGGGAACGACATTTCAATGCGATGACGGTTCGATGACACTTCCGCGACGGGCGGTCAGGTCCGTCGATATTCACCTCATGCTGGCCTGCAAATGGGCGCTTCTTCGGCCGCCTACTCCGCCTCGGCCACCATCTGCCGCCCGCCAACCCAGTTCCGCCAGGCTCTCTCGTCGCCGTGGAAAACGTTGAGGTCGATGCGGCCCCTCACCCCATGCGACAGGCCGGAGCCGGAATACTGCCAGAACACCCATTTGCGGCCGGGATAGACCTTTGACGGGTGCTGTGCCACTGCGCGCAGCCAGAACGGATGGTCCAGAAATGCGCCTCTGAGATTGTCGCGGTAGAAATCAGGCGCGGTGTAGATGATGGGCCGCTGGCCGTAGTGGCGCTCGAGCTTGTCCATGAAGACCTGCATCTTCTCCAGCACCTTCTGCCGCGACGGCCGCCGCTTGCAGCTGGATTCGCCGTTCCATTCGACATCGATCACCGGCGGCAAGGCGCCCTCGACCCTCGGCACGTTGCGGATGAACCAGTCGGCCTGCTCACTAGCGGTGCGGCACCAGTAGAAGAAGTGATAGGCGCCGCGCTTGAGGCCGGCGGCGTCGGCATTGCGCCAGTTCTTCCTGAACATTGGGTCGAGGTGATCGCCGCCGTCGGTCGCCTTGATGTAGGCGAAGTTCGCGCCCTGCGCGCGCAGCTTCGCCCAGTTCACGTTGCCTTGCCAGCGCGACACGTCGACGCCGTGAACGGCGAGGTGTCTGGGCGAGGCCCTGCCGAAATTGATCGGCTTGGCGTCGCGAAAACGATAGCGCTGGACCGGCTCGGCGAGCATCGGTGCTGCCCGTGTCAGCCGCGTCGGCGCCACCAGGGCAATCGGCTCGGCGGGCGGTTCGATGCTTTCCATAGGCTCCGGAGTGGCCATTGCCACAGTCTGCTCCGTCGCCTCCTCCGGCGCGAAGTCGGGTTCGACATCGGCAGCGCCGACCGACGCCACCGGCGCGGGCGGCCGCACAACCGAACTGGTCGTCTCGCTGGACGGCACTTGCAGCGCGTCGACGCCGGACGTGGACGTGCAGCCGGCAAGGCAAAGTGACGCGATCGAGAAGATGACGACGCCTGATAACCGCATCTGGACCTGTACGCAGAACACAACAGACCGAGGGCAAGACGACGCCGCCGGACAAACCAGTCCGGATTACTAACGAGAAATTACCAACAAAGTTTGAATCAAATTGTTAGGGCGCTGGGCAAGGCGCTCGCTCTATCACCGTAGCGGTGAGAGCCTGGAAACGCCGCAGGACAGAAAGGGCGCGAAGGATCGCCGACGCCTGCATGCCGCTGCCTAGCCGCACAACCATAGCTTGTGGCAGCTCTCGGCTACCATATGAGCGGGCGGGACCGAGCGGTCGGTGCCAAGGCGATCGGAGTTTGGGCGATCGGTGACAGGATTGACCGACGCATCATCATCCCGGCGAACCTTTTCTTCGAGCAGCGAGCGAAGCTCGGCCGGCTGCACGTGGTCACGCTCCATCACCAGCTTGACCATCGGATCGCTCAAAAGCTCATCCAGGGTGTTAATTCTGTCGTTCATCCGTCGCCTCCTTCGACTGCCGACCCGCAGGCAATAGATAGGCGGCAATGATGGCTCGCCAATGACGCTTTGCCGGCTATCTCGTGTTCCGGACGAAAAAATTTTGGGCACGCCCTGCGCCTCAGTTGGGCGGCGGGGCGCCTTCATATTGCGGCAGTCCGTCATCGAGCTGTACCCAAGGCTGCTTCGAGGCGGTCCAGATATGCATCTGCGGCTTGAACATGGAAGGATCGTCGAGCGAGCCGGAGGTGATGCCGATGATGCCGGCGGAGTCGCGCCGGGAAAACATCGTCGTGCCGCAGCCCGGGCAGAAGCCGCGCTTGAGATCGGGCGAGGAATTCACCGTCGCCACCGGCCCGTCGATGGTCACATCGTCGATACGGAACAGCACGCGGGCGTTGAAGGCCGCGCCCAGCGCCTTCTGGCAAAGCCGGCAATGGCAGACGCGCTCGTTGATGGGCGCGGCCTCAGTGCGGTAGCGCACTGCCCCGCACAGGCAGCCACCGTGATATTTCGCCATTGCCTTAGCCCGTCTTTCTGAGGATTGTCAGGAAGGTAGCTGCCGGGATAGGAGCGTCAATTGAAAAGCTTTGATGGCGCCATCTGTTGGCGTGATGCGGCAGGCCGAACGCGCGATCAGGCGCGATGCCAGAGCGTCGCCGGCCATCTCGCGGGAGGACGGCCGGCAGGCGTTGTCAGGCGGTCAGTGCGTTTCTCTGACGATCTCGTCCCAGGTCTTGACCTTGGTCTCGCCATTGAGGAAGGGCAGTGCGGCGGTCACCAGTTCCGGTGCGAAAAACACGTCGTAGTGGGTGCGGTTCGGCAGGATGGCCAGGCGGTTCTGCGACAGGTTCTCGCGCATCCAGCCGGCGTCCTTCAACCCGCCGCCGAGCATCTGGTAGAACTTGATCTCGTGCTCGGGACGATACATGTCGCTGTCGCCGAACACCAGCATGACCGGCATCTTCAGCTTCGCCACTTCGGCGGAGTAGTCGTAGTCCTTGCGCATATGGGTGCCCAGCTGGTCGAGCAGTTTTGGAAAATCCTGCGGGTGCGGCGCGAGCGCCACGTAGGATTTGTACATCGGCGTGTCCTTCATCATGTCGGCCATCGCCGCGCCGACCTGCGCCTGCTGAGTACGCATGTCGGCATAGAAGCCGTCCGAGGCATAGCCGGTCGAGACCAGCACCAGCCGGCGCACTGTCTCGGGATGCTGGACGGCCATGCGGAAGGCGACGCCGCCGCCCAGCGAGTAACCCATGACGTCGACTTTGTCGTAGCCGAGCGCCTTGACGATCGCCGCCATGTCGTCACCCATCGCCTCCAGGCTCAACGCCCGGTCGCCGAGCGCGGTGCGGCCGTGACCATGCAGGTCGACGCCGATGACGGTGCGGTTCTCCGCAAGCTTCGGCAGGATCGGCGCGAACATGTCGGTGGTGCCGAGCCCACCATGCAGCAGAAGCAGCGGCTCGCCCCGGCCATAGACGGCGTAATAGTAATTCAGGCCGTTGATCGGCAGCAGGCCGGATTTCGCCGGCTTCGGCATGGCTTTCGTTTCGCTGGTCATGGACGGCTTTGCGTCCTCGGCTTTGGTGGCGCCCGGCGCGGCGAAGAGCGCCGCAGCCGAGGCGAAAATGGCGAAAAACATCGATCTGGACATCTCGATCTCCTTGCGTCCCGCCGATATCAAAGCCGCTTGGCGACTTCTTCGAGTTGGTCGGCGCACTGGCCCCAGCCCTCGTGAAAGCCCATCTTCTCGTGCTCTTCGCGGTCAGTGACCGACCAATACGCAACCCGGGCGATGTAGCGGGTCTTGCCCTCGCCCTCATCCTCAAAGGTCAGCACGACCGTCATGAACGGCTTTTCGGAAGGCTCCCAGGCCTTTGTGTAGGCGTCGGTGAGAACGATCTTTTTGCCCGGCACGACTTCGAGGAAGACGCCGGGGTTCGGGAATTCGTTGCCGTCGGGTCCGGCCATGACGACCAGGCTGGAGCCGCCGGTGCGCACGTCCATTTCGGCGCGCGGCGTCGTCCACGGCTTTGGCGCGAACCATTGCGTCACGAGCTTCGGCTCGGTCCAGCAGCGATAGACGTTCTCGCGCGGCGCATCGATGATGCGGGCGAGAACCAGTTCACGGTCGGAGCTGGGGGCGATGTCGAGCTTGGTCGTCATGATGGTCTCCTCACTTGCTTGCTAAAGAGTTGGCTTGAATGCCGGTTTCCGTCTCAAGGACGAGCGGGCAACGCGCAGCCCGACAAGGTCTCGCGAAAAACTTCGCCAGGCCGATTCCGGCGGACGCCGAATGAGAGCTTAGTGGCGCTTGGCTTGCACCAGATAGGCGTCGATATCGGTCTCGCCGAGCCACTTCGCCGCTTCCAGCCGGTGCAGGCCTTCAACCAGGATATGGCGCTTGCCGTCGTGGCGCACCTGGATCGGCGTCTTCATGCCGTTTTCCAGAATGTCCTCGGCCAGATGCCGAACGGTCTCGGGATGCAGCGTCTTCCTGCGCGCGGTCGGCACGTAGATGTCGTCCACCCTGACCTTTTGCACTCTCAGCATGTCGGCTCCCGCGGCGG
This sequence comes from Mesorhizobium sp. WSM2561, assembly GCF_000513915.1. NCBI lineage: Bacteria > Pseudomonadati > Pseudomonadota > Alphaproteobacteria > Hyphomicrobiales > Phyllobacteriaceae > Mesorhizobium > Mesorhizobium sp. WSM2561. The sequence continues at coordinate 95,286 of NZ_AZUX01000023.1, read as the reverse complement.
AAAAGGCCGCCCTTTGAGAGATAGTCGGTTTGACAGGCGAGGCCAAGGCCGGCTGTCAGCTATCGCTGGCCCGATCGTTTCCGATTGACGCTTGCCGAGCAGATGGCCGAAATGGCGATCTTCGATCATGCCGGTATCCATGACTGACTTGCCGACCGAATTCCCCGATTTCGGGCTGACGCTCCACCAGCGCCGGCAAGCGGTGCGCGGCCACTACTGGGAATGGCCGGGCATGGACGGCGAACATGGCGAGATCTGGTGCTACAGCGACCGTTTCTCATACCGTCGGGGCGAGACGGTGACGCTGCATGTCAGCTCGACGGCCTCCAGCTTCAGCATGGCGATCGTCCGCGACGGCGGCATCGAGACGAAAATGTTCGAGAAGGCCGGCATCGCGGCACGCTGGCAGGACACACCCGACCAATGTTCGGTCGCAGGCTGCGGCTGGGACGCGTCGTTTGACTTCCGCGTCGGCGACGACTGGCCGTCCGGCGCCTACCGCGTCACGCTGACGGCGGATGGCCGCGATGGCAAGCCGGTCCGCTGCCATCATCTTTTCATCGTTATCCCGCAGCCCGGCAAGAAACGGGGTGGTGTGCTGCAGGTCGCAGCCACCGGCACCTGGCTTGCCTACAACACCTGGGGCGGCTCCAATCATTACGAAGGAATCACCGGCCCTAACCGCGACCAGTATGCCCCAATGGTGTCGACGCAGCGGCCATGGTGCCGCGGCTTTGTTGTCCTGCCGAAGGAGGCGCCGCGCGTGCCGCTCGAGGTCGCCGTGGCGCCCAAAACCGTGCCGCGCTATCCGCATATGGAATGGGCCTTCGCCACCGGCCATTCGAAGAAATATGCCTCGTCCGGCTGGGCAAGCTATGACAGCCACTTCTTTCGTTTTGCCGAGCGTGCCGGCTATGCGGTCGACCTTGCCAGCCAGCACGAATTGCATTTCTCGCCCGAAATCCTCGACGGCTATGACTGCGTCGTCTTCGTCGGCCATGACGAATACTGGACCTGGGAGATGCGCGACGCTGTCGACGCCTATGTCGAGCGCGGCGGTCGCGCGGCACGCTTCGCCGGCAATTTCATGTGGCAGACCAGACTGGAGGACGAGGGCCGCCGCCAGGTCTGCTACAAATACCGCGCCCGTGCCGAGGATCCGGTCTATCGCGGCGGCGACGTGACCCGCGCCACCAACTCCTGGGAAGCACCGGAAATCGGCCGGCCGGGTGCGACGACCTTCGGGCTCAATGCGACCAGGGGCATCTACGCCGGCTGGGGCGGTTGCGCACCGCGCGGCGTGCGCGGCTTTCCTGTCTACCGGCCTGAGCATTGGGCGTTCGCCGGCACAGGCATCTATTACGGCGACCTGCTCGGCGCCGACAGCCATGTCTATGGCTATGAGGTCGACGGGCTCGACCACGAGATCCACGGCGGCCTGCCCTACCCGACGCCCGACAGCGGCGCGCCGGATGGGCTGGAAATCCTTGCGGTCGGCATGGCTGCGCAAGTCGAGGAGAGCGCCGACATCCCGTTCGAACACCAGTTTCTCGGCGACGAGGATGGACGCTTCACCGCCGAAACGCTGTTCGGCGAGGCGAGCGACGCCAATCTCGACAAGGTCAAGCGCGGCAACGGCATGATCGTCAATTTCCGGCGCGGCAAGGGCGAGGTGTTCCACGCCGGAAGCTGCGAATGGGTCGCCGGCCTGCTAAGGCAGGACGCGATGGTCGAGCGCGTCACCAGGAATGTACTCGACCGCTATCTCGGAAAGTCCTGACATGCTGAAGTCCCAGACCCCTGCCCCGGATACCGAGACGCGCCTGCCGTCGCATCTGTTCTATCTGTCCAGCCTGCGCCGGCCGCTGGTCGACCGCGCCGAAGGCATCTACATCTGGACGCAGGACGGCCGCCGCTTCATCGACGGGTCGAGCGGACCGATGGTCGCCAATATCGGTCATTCCAACCGCAACGTACTCGATGCGATGAAGCGGCAGATGGATCGCGCCACCTTCGCCTACCGGCTGCATTTCGAGAACGAGCCGGCCGAGGACCTGGCACGGGAACTGGCCGGAAAGCTGCCCGAAGGCTTGGACCGCATCTTTTTCGTCTCGGGCGGCTCGGAAGCGACGGAATCCTGCGTCAAGCTGGCGCGGCAATGGGCTGTCGCCACCGGACAGGCCAGCCGCTGGAAGGTGATCACGCGCTTTCCCTCCTATCATGGCGGCACGCTCGGGGCGCTCGCCGTCACCGGCGACGATGCGCTGGCCGAAACCTTTGCGCCGATGATGCAGGTCATGCCGATCGTGCCGGCGCCGGCAGCCTGGCGCGACCGCGACAATCTCTCGATGGAACAGCGCGGCATCCGCTACGCCGATATGCTGGAGGAGAAGATCCTCGCCGAGGGGCCGCAAAGCGTGCTCGCCTTCATCATGGAGCCGGTCGGCGGCGCCGCCACCGCGGCGCTGGTGGCGCCGGACAGCTATTATCCGCGCATCCGCGAAATCTGCGACCGCTACGGCATCCTGCTCATCCATGACGAAGTGATGAGCGGGGCGGGCCGCACCGGCAAATTCCTCGGCGGCGACCATTTTGACTGCAAGCCCGACATCGTCGCGATGTCGAAGGGGCTGGGCTCGGGCTATGCGCCGCTCGGCGCGCTGGCCGCATCCATGCGGCTGGTGCAGCCGCTGCTCGCCTCCGGCGGCTTCCAGCATGGCCATACCTATGCCGGCAATCCGCTCGCCTGCGCCGCCGGGCTCGCCGTGCTTGGCGAAATGGATCGTCTCGACCTGATCGCCAACGCGGCTGGCATGGGCGATCTTTTGATGGCTGAGTTGAAGGGCTTGGCCAAGCGGTTTCCGTTTATCGCCGACGTGCGCGGCAAGGGCCTGCTGCTCGGTGCCGAGATGGTCGCCGACCCTGATACGCTGCGGCCGATCGCACCGGCGAAGAAGGCCACCCAGCGCCTGCTCGACCTCGCCTATGAGCGCGGCCTGATCATCTATGGGCGAAAGGTCAAGGGCGGCGTCGACGGCGACAATTTCATGGTGGCGCCGCCGATGATCGTCACCAAGGAACAGGTCGGTGAGATCGTCGCCATCATCGGTGACTCGCTGCAGGTGCTGGCCGGCGAACTCGACCTGCCGATCGAAGGCTGAGAGCCAGCCATGGCGCCGCGAAAAGTCATCATCACCTGTGCCGTCACCGGGTCGGTGCACACGCCGTCGATGTCTTCGCACCTGCCGGTAACGCCGGATCAGATCGCCGCAGACGCGATCGCCGCCGCCGAAGCCGGCGCCTCGATCCTGCATCTTCACGCCCGCGACCCCGGGGATGGGCGGCCGATCGCCGATCCTGATGTGTTCATGCAGTTCCTGCCGCGCATCAAGCAGGCGACATCAGCGGTGATCAACATCACCACCGGCGGCTCATCGCTGATGACGCTCGACCAGCGGCTGGCCGCACCGCTCAGGGCCGAGCCCGAAATGTGCTCGCTCAACATGGGCTCGATGAATTTCGCGCTGTTCCCGATGCTCGACCGGCCAAGGGAGTGGCAGCACGACTGGGAGCCGAAGCTGCTGGAAGCGACACGCGACACGATCTTCAAAAACACCTTCGCCGATATGGAGACCGTGCTCGAAAGACTTGGAAAGGGCTGCGGCACACGCTTCGAATTTGAATGCTACGATGTCGGCCACCTCTACTCACTGGCACATTTTCGCGATCGAGGTCTGGTGTCGGGACCTCTGTTCATCCAGTTCGTGTTCGGCATTCTCGGCGGTATCGGCGCCGATCCCGACAATCTGGTCCATATGAAGCGCATCGCCGACAAACTGTTCGGCGACAGCTACCAGTTTTCGGTGCTGGCCGCCGGGCGCCACCAGATGCCTATGATCTCGATTGCGGCGGCGATGGGCGGCAATGTCCGCGTCGGGCTGGAGGACAGCCTTTACGACGGCCGCCAGTTGGCAAAGTCCAATGCCGACCAGGTGCGCCGCATCCGCAGCGTGCTCGACGGGCTGTCGCTGGACGTCGCCACGCCCACTGAGGCGCGCGAGATGCTGGCGCTCAAGGGCGGCGATCGGGTGGCGTTCTGAGATGGTTTTGGCCTGAGATGCTTGCGTTCCGTCCCACCCCCCTCTGGCCTACCGGCCATCTCCCCCGCAAGGGGGGAGATTGGATATCACTGCGGCGGCTTTCGCCAATTGCCGACGTTGCAGAATTGGCGACAAGACCGAAGCTGCCAATCTCCCCCCTTGAGGGGGAGATGGCCGGCAGGCCAGAGGGGGGTGCCTGGGCGCCCTGCCTGTCGTGACTACGCCATCAACAAACGTCATCATCCGCCCCGGCCGCATCGAGGACGTCGAAACCATCCATGCCGCGATCCTGCGGCTTGGCGCCCATACCGGCGCGCATCAGGAAATCACCTCAACGCCCGAAGACCTTCGCACCTATGGCTTTGGCGAAAAACCTACCTTCTCGACTCTGATCGCCGAAGTCGACGGCGAGTTTGCCAGCCTGTGCCTGCATTTCCCGATCTTCTCGACCTGGATGGGGCGGCCCGGCGTCTATGTGCAGGATCTCTATGTCGAAGATCGGTTTCGCGGCCGCAGGATCGGCGAACGCCTGCTGCGGCGTGTCGCCCGAGAGTGCCGGAAGGACGGCGGCGCCTATCTCCGACTGTCCGTCGACAGCGACAATGAAACCGCCAAGGCCTTCTACGAAAGGCTGGGCATTGCTAGGTCGAGCTACGAGCAGGTGCAGAAGATCGTCGGCGACGCGTTCTTTGCCTTCGCCGATGCACCAGAGGAATGAGGAGCCAAGATGAAAGCCTTCTATGCCGAAGAACAGCAGCGCCACGATCCCAAGGCGTTCCTCTCCAGCGGCGCCCAAAAGCCCAATCCGGAAAAGCCGGAGCGCGCCGAACGGCTGCTCGCCGGCGCTAGGGCTGCCGGCTGCACGATCGAACGGCCGAGAGATCACGGGCTTGGTCCGGTTGCCGCGGTGCATACGCCCGAATATCTCGATTTTCTCGAGCACATCTTCGTGCGCTGGCAGCGCATCGAAGGCGCTTCGGCCGAAGTGATCCCCAACATCCATCCGATCGCGCGGGGCGGCTCCTATCCGGCCTCGGCGGTCGGCCAGGCCGGCTACCACATGGCCGACACCGCTTGCCCGATCTCCGGCGAGACCTGGCGGAGCGCGCTATGGAGCGCCTGGAGCGCGGTTGAAGCCGCCGAGGGCGTGATGTCAGGCGCGCCGGCTGCCTATGCGCTCTGCCGTCCGCCCGGCCACCACGCCTTTGCCGACGTCGCCGGCGGCTTCTGCTTCATCAACAATTCGGCGGTCGCGGCACAGGTGCTGCGCAGGCAAGCTGCGCGGGTGGCGATCCTCGACGTCGACCTGCATCACGGCAACGGCACGCAAGGCATTTTCTATGCGCGGCCGGACGTGCTCACCGTCTCGCTGCATGCCGATCCCGTTCGCTTCTATCCGTTCTTCTGGGGTCATGCCGACGAGCGCGGCGAAGGGCCTGGTCTCGGCTACAATCTTAACCTGCCGCTGGCGCGCAAATCCGGCGATGCCGCGTTCCTGGAAGCACTCGACGTGGCGTTCCAGCGCATCCGCGCCTTTGCGCCGGAAGCACTTGTCGTGGCGCTCGGCCTCGACGCCTTCGAAGCCGATCCGTTCGGCGGACTATCGGTGACGACGCCAGGCTTCTCGCGCATCGGCGAGGCTATCGCCGGTCACGGCCTGCCGACGGTCATCGTCCAGGAAGGCGGCTATCTCTGCGACGAACTCGGCGACAATCTTACTGCCTTCCTCACCGGGTTCGGCGGCGGCAAGAAGCAGTGATATCAGCGGCGTCAGGATCGCTCCTGTCGCAGCATCGCGATAACCCGGTGCACGCTCTCCAGCGTCTCATCGATCTCGGCCGCCGTATTGTAATGGGCGATGCCGATGCGCACGACACCCTGCTCGGCCGGAATGCCAATCTGGTGGACGATCTCCCAGGCATAGTTGTGGCCGGACCACAGGAAGATGTTTTCCGCATTCATCTGCCTTACGATCGTCTCCGGCACGATGCCGTCGACGGTGAACGAAACCGTCGGCACGCGCTCACCGACACGCGCCGTATCGGTAATGCCGTGGATGGTCAGGCCTGAAATGGCCAACAGGCCGTCGATCAGCTTTTGCGTCAGCCTGTTCTCGTAAGCAATTGAAATTTCAAACGCCTTGACCATCCTGGTACGTCGCGAACCATCATCACCGGCAGCGGCGCCCAGCTCCGCAAAATAATCGACCGCGGCCGTCAATCCGGCCATCAGCTCGATCTGCGGCGTGCCGAGTTCGAACCGCTCCGGCAGAGCATTGGACGAACAGCGGCATTTGTAGGGTTTCAGCGCGTCGATGACATCCAGCCGGCCCCACACTATGCCCATGTGCGGCCCGAAGAATTTATAGGCCGAGCAGGCCAGGAAATCGCAGCCAATGTCCTGCACGTCGATCAGGCCGTGCGGCGCGAACTGCACGGCGTCGACATAGACCAGCGCGCCGGCCTGCCTGGCGATGCGGGTCAGCGCCTTCACCCGGTTGATCGAGCCGGTCAGATTGCTGGCGTAGTTCAAGGCGACAAGCCGCGTCCTGTCGGTGAGCAGCGCAGCAAGCGCCGCCTCCTCGATCTGCCAGCTCTGCTCATCGAAAGCCAGCCAGCGCACGACAAGGCCAAGATCTTCGGCGAGCTGCAGCCACGGCGAAAGGTTGCCCTCGTGGTCCATACGGGTGAGGATGATCTCGTCACCGGGTTTCATCGTGCGGCCGAGGGTGCGCGACATGTGGTAAGTCAGCGTCGTCATATTGGCGCCGATGATGATTTCCTGCGGGCTTGCAGCACCGAGGAAATCGGCCATCGCCGCATGGGCGTCATCGACGATCTGTTGCGCCGCGATCGTGGTTTCGAAGAAGCCGCCGAGATTGGCGTTTGTTGTCAGCAGGCAACGTGACACCGCGTCTGCGACCGCCTGCGGCACCTGCGTGCCGGCAGGGTTGTCGAGATAGATGCGGCGACGGCCCTTGTCGGTCAGCGACAGTGCCGGAAATTTCTCGCGCACGACCTCAATCGGAAAACTCACTTTTTCTCCCTCCCTACTGTAATCGTTTGGCAATCACACCTTACAGCGGCGCCGGAAAGCAGCTCACGGACACGGGTTGCCGACACGCTGGTGGATTGCATCGACCGCCTTCTGCATATCCTCGGTCCAGACGACATCGGCGGACGACAGTGCCATTTCGAGCTGCGGAAGGGTCGTCGCGCCGATGATGCTCGAAGTGACGAACGGCCGGCTCGTGACATAGGCGTTGGCAAACAGTGCCGGCTCCATGCCGAAAGTGCGCGCCAGTCCGTTATACTCGAGCTGCGCCTCCGCGGCATTGGGCGTCTCGTAGCGCTGGCCGCGGTTGAAAAGCTGAGAACGCGAGCCTTGCGGCCGCGCTCCATGATCGTATTTGCCGGTCAGGTAACCTTGCGCCAGCGGCGAATAGGCGAGCAGGGAAACCTGTTCGCGCTCGCAGACCTCGGCAAGGTTCACCTCGAAGCCGCGGTTGACGAAATTATAGGCGTTCTGCAGCGACGCCAGGCGCGGGCCGACGCCTTTGTCGGCTTCGCCGACGAACCGCATGACGCCCCACGAACTCTCGTTCGACAGGCCGAAATGGCGGATTTTTCCGGCCTTGACCAATTCGTCGAAGACGGCGAGCGTCTCGGAAATCGGCGTCTCGCCGCCCGGTGCACCGGCGGAATCGGCGCGCAGCGGCGCGGCGCCGACGCGGTTCGGATTGGCGCCCCAGGGCACGTCCCGTTCCGGCCAATGGATCTGATAGAGATCGAAATAATCGGTGTTGAGCCTGGTCAGCGATTTTTCGACGGCATCGAAGATGTCGGCGCGCACCAGCTTCGACGGGCGATCGCCGCGAAACCATGTGTTGGCGGTGCGGCCAACCACTTTTGAGGCGAGGATCACCTGATCGCGGTTGCCCTTTGCCCTCATCCAGCTGCCGATGATCTTCTCGGTCCAGCCTTGTGTCTCCGCCTTGGGCGGGATCGGGTAGAGCTCGGCGGTGTCGATGAAGTTGACGCCGCGCGAAAATGCCAGATCCATCTGGGCGTGGCCATCCGCTTGGGTGTTCTGCTGGCCCCAGGTCATCGACCCCAGGCAGATCTGGGAAACAAGAAGGTCGGTCCGACCAAGGCGGCGTTTTTGCATGGAATTTTCTCCGGCGGGAACTCTTTTGCGCGGCTGCGCGGGAAGGAAGCCGCAGCATACAGGAATGCGCGGGCTGCCTCCAACCCTCCGGCCAGTGGCCAGCGACTTTTCCGAGAGGCCGAAGCGGCGCGCTCGGCGAAGTCAAAAAAATCAGTGCGGCATGGCTGCCATGCTGATGCTGCAATGCACAATTGTCATTGTTTGCCTATATTGGGGCTTGGGAGGACCAACCAGGGGCTTGAATATGGGTTTCCTCACTGAAATGTTCGCCCGTCCGCGTCCGCAGGAACATCTGCGCTACCGGGCGGCTCTGGCGCTGCTTCATTCGATGAGCAATGCCGACCGTGCCGACATCGGCATCAAACCAGCCGATTTTCCGCGCGTCGCCCGCGAAATGTCCTCACGTTAGTCACGGATATCCCGGCTCGACCGGGATATCTCCCTCGCCATTCTTCAACGCGATCCCATGAAAATCGCCTTGCTCAGCGGCACGCCATTGTGGCGCAGGATGTCGTAGGCGGTGGTCAAGTGGAAATAGAAATTGGGCATGGCGAGATGCAGCAGATACTGCATGCCGGCCATCGAGAATTCGCGCTGGCCAAGCTTCAGCTCGATCATTCTGTCATCGGAGCCGTCCATATCGGCAGCCGAGAATGTCGCCAGAAGGTCGACGGTCTTGGCGATGCGCGCCTGGAGATCGGCAAAGCTCGCCTCATTGTCTTCATATTTCGGCACCTCGCGACCGGCAAGCCGCGACGGCGCGCCCTTGGCGTGGTCGGTGGCGATCTGCACCTGTCTGGTCAACGCATACATGTCCGGCGCCAGCCTCGACGTCAAAAACACCTGCGGATCGATCTTGCGGTCGAGCGCATTCTGCTCGGCGATGTTCAGCACGTTGGATAGCGCCTTCAACCTGGCCGAAAACACCGGCACGGACGCTTCGTACATCGATATGGTCACGTGAATCTCCTATCCCGGCGGAACGCCGACGGCGGCAGCTAGCGCCTCCGCCAGCGATTCTTCAAGCGTCACCGCGTCGCCGCAATCGCTATGATAGGATTTCCCATCCGGTGGAGATTCCCGATGAGAAGCGCCCTTTTTGCAGCGACCGCTTTTTTCTCCCTTGCCGTGACAGGCCAACCGGTGCTCGCCGCCGAAGCGCCTTATGTCGACGACAGGTCGGACGCCGAAGCGGTCATCCGCTCGTTCTACAGCGCCATCAACCGGCAAGAATTCGCGCGCGCCTGGGACTATTTCGGCGAAACCAAGCCGGTCCAGGATCTCGACGCCTTCGTCAAGGGCTATGACGGCACCGAAAGGGTCGAGGTCAAAACCGGTGGCGTGTCCGAAGACGGTGCGGCCGGCAGCATCTATTACAATGTTCCGGTCGCGATCCGGGCGACAGCCAAGGACGGCAGCGAAAATGTCTTTGCCGGCTGCTACACCCTGCGCCAGGTCAACGCCTCGATCCAGGAACCGCCATTCCGCCCGATCTTCATCGACAAGGGCGCGCTGAAACCGTCCAAGGCCGAATTCGAGGACGCCGTGCCGGCAAGCTGCGGCGACGCACCGCCGCCGAAGAAGGATGCGGCGCTGGAGCAGGCCAAGAAGGCGTTTGCAGCCACTTATGGCGACCAGTGCGACAAGGAAATGCCTAGCGGCGAGCCCTTGGCAGAGCCTGACGCCTACTCCCTGCGCTACAAGGATGCCGGCGCCGAGGCCGATCAGCCCGAACGCGAGACGCGGCTGTTTCGCTTCTTCTGCTCGATGGCTGCCTACAATGAGAGTGCCGTCTACTATGTCCACGACGATGTGTCAGGCGTCCGGCAGCTGCAGTTCGCCTCGCCGGAACTCGATATCCACTATGAGAACAACGATAGCGAAGGCAAGGTCGAGGCGATCAACGTCACCGGCTTCCAGACCGACGACCAGTTGGTCAATTCCGAGTATGACGACGCCACCAAGACGATCTCTTCGCTCAACAAGTGGCGCGGTGTCGGCGATGCCGCGTCGGCCGGCACGTATCTGTTTCGCAACGGAAATTTTTCGCTGGTGCAGTACGATGTCGACGCCTCCTATGACGGCGAGATCAATCCGCAGACAGTGGTGGACTACAACACACCGCCTTAAGGCGCCTTCGACAGCATCCAGTTGAGCGTGCCGCGCCAGTCGGTCATGCGGATCGGCGTACCGTGCGTGCCGGTCTCGAAGCGGACAAAGCGGGTCGGATAGGTTTTCGATTTGGCCAGGATCGAACGGAAGAAGGCTTCCTGTTTCTCGACTGGAAACACCGGGTCCTTGCTGCCCTGGCCAAAGAAGACCGGAACGTGGCGGCTGAAGGCCGGGCTCGAGAGGAAACTTTCATCCCACAGCGAACCGAGCAGCAGCAGCCCGCCGATGCGGCCGCCAGTATTCTTGCGGGCGGCCAGCTTCCAGCACAGTGCGCCGCCCATCGAGCCGCAGGCAACAAAGATCTTCGCGTCCGGCGACCGTTCGGCATAGTGGCCGATCAGCGCGGCGATCTGGGCAGCACCTGTGTCGCCGAAATCGGAAAAGTCCGGTGACAGATAGAGGCCGCCATTGCCGGCCATCAGGTTCTTGATGCGGTTGAAATTGCCGCCGAAGGTGAAATCGTCGACGCCCTGCTTACGGCTGCCGCCCTGCCCGTGGAGATAGAGCACGATGATGCCGGCGCCTTGCGTGCGACCGACGGCGACGTGGCGGATATTGCCGGCGTCGGTCTTCAGCAGCAGATCCTGCTGCACCTTGCGCACACCGGTGTCGACATACTGCGCCTGCGCGCGGCGCTCCGGCACTTGGTCGCGGGCGTTGATATCGCGCAGCTCGCGATAGTCGACGACTGTATAGGCGCCCTCGGACGAGAGGATGGCCGGATAGGCGAACAGATCGTCTTTGAAGGGCTTTAGCGTGAGGACGTCGGCGTAAGCGGCGCAAGAAAACAAGAAAAATATTGAAGTCAGAAGGGCGCAGGGGGATAGGACGGTACGAACAGCCATCCCACAGGCATCGTTTTTCGGCCTCGGTTTGTCAATCCTGCAGCACGCCGCCGGCGCCTGCCAGCGCCTCGGGGGTGTCGACATCGATGGACGCTGCCTTGCCGATCTCGACATCGATGACATCGAGCCCTTCGGCCTCGACCAGATGGCGCGCGCCGGTATCGCCTTCCAGATGAGCGATCGCCGCAAACAGCGAACGCGGCAGCAACACAGGATTGCCTCGCTTTCCCTCATGCGAGGCCCGCACCACCGATCGGCCCTCGGATTTGCGGAATGCATCGATCAGCCTGTCGAGGTCGGCTGACGCGATGCCAGGCATGTCGCCAAGCACGATCATGGCGCCGGCAGCATCGGCTCTGACCCGCGCGATGCCGGCCTTCAGCGATGAAGACAGGCCCTCGGCGAAATCCGGATTATCGGCGAAAGTCACATCCAGTCCCGACAACGCGGTGCGCACACGCTCACGCTGATGGCCGGTGACGATGACGGTGCCCGAAGCTTTGGAGCCGAGCGCGCGCTCGGCGCTGCGGCGCACCAGCGGCTGGCCGTCGAACAGCGCCAGCAGCTTGTTCGGGCCGCCCATGCGGCTGGAGCGGCCGGCGGCCAGCAGCACGATATCGACCTTCAACTCGGCACTCTCAGACTTTGGCGCCGGCAGCGGCTCGCGCGGCTGTGGCCGGGTCGGGATTTCCATCAACAGACCGCCGACACCCATGCCGGCAATATCCTTGGCCGTCACGTCGAGACCGGCGATCAACCTGTCGAGAACCCAGTCGAAGCCGTTCTCCTTGGGGCTGCGGGCGCAGCCCGGCGCGCCGATGACGCGCTTGCCGGCAAGCGCGCCGAGCACCAGGAGATTTCCGGGATCGACCGGCATGCCGGCGCGGATGACGGTGCCGCCGGCCTTCTCGATCGCTGCCGGGACGACGTCGCCAAAATCGCTCATCGCCGAGGCGCCGAAGATCACCACAATATCGTTGTCACGCGCCAGCGAGCCCGCAGCCTCCGCAACGGCGCCAATTTCGTGCGGCGTGCGGCGCTCGGCCGTCAGCCGGCCACCTGAGCGCGCAAGACGGGCTTCGGTGACCCGCAATGTCTTGTCGAGCACACTCGGCTTGATGCCGGGCAGAACCGTCTGGATGACGCCGACACGCACCGGCTGATAGGCATTGACGGCAAAGATCTCGCCGCTGGCGCAGATCCTTGCCACCGCATCGACCAGGGCGGAAGCAACGGCGAAGGGAATGATCTTCACGGTTGCGACCATCTGGCCATTTTCGACCGGTGCGTGCTGCGCCAGCGTGGCGATGGTGATGGTCGGATCGACGGCGTTGATGGCGTTGATCATCGCGGCATCGACCGTGAAGATACCGGCCGCCCGGGCGTGCAGATTAACCCGGCCGGTCGCGGCGGGCTTCGCCTCGACATTGCGATGGATCATGCTTTCGGCGATCTTTTCGGCGGCAGCGTCCTCGCTCAAATCATCGGGAGCAAGAACGGCCGCGACGACCTGCGAAATCCCTGCTGACTTGAGCAAAGTCACATCCTCGGCGCTCAGCCTGCGTGCCTTGCGCAAGCGCCGTTCTCCGGCCGTGGTGGCATGCGCCAGCACTGCGCCTTCGGCCGTATCTACGGGGATTGGCCCAAACTTCACGCCACCGCGTCCTTGGATTCGTGGCCGCGCGAACGAAACGCCTGGATCGCTTGCGCCAACACCGCCACAGCTATTTCGGCCGGGCTCGCCGCACCGATGTCGAGACCGATCGGCGCGTGGATGCGGGCGATCTGGTCGGCGGTCGCGCCCAATGCCAGCAGGCGCTCAACCCGCTTCGCATGGGTCTTGCGGCTGCCGAGCGCACCGACATAGAAGCAGTTGGCGTCGAGCGCCGCCTTCAGCGCGAAATCGTCGATCTTCGGATCATGGGTGACGGCGGCCAGCGCCGTATAGCTGTCGAGCGGCTGGCGCTTCAGGATATCCTCCGGCCATTCGGCATGCAGCGCGACATCGGGAAAGCGGTCTGCGGTGGCAAAGGCCGTGCGCGGATCGACGATCTCCACGGGGTAGCCGGCGATCCTGGCCATCGGCGCCAATGCCTGGCTGATATGGACTGCGCCGATCACCACCAGGCGCGGCTGCGGCAGGTAGGCGTTGAGGAAGAAGGTTTGCCCTTCCGCCTCGACCGACCCGGAATTGCCTGATCGAAACGCCTTGGCGATCGCAGCGCCCAATTCGCCGGCGACCTGATCGCCCTCCCTCACGATGCGATCGCGGCCATCGCCGAGATCGGTGACCAGGATCACCGCGCGGCGGGCGCGGCGTTCGGCGTTCAGCGTCTTCAGCGCGTAGGGATCCATCGAAATTTCTCTTGTTTAAGCATGGTTCTTGTCGGCAAACCGGTTCCCACTTTGCGGGATCATGCTCTCTTGTTTAAGCATGATTGTCCGCAAACCGGTTCCCACTTTGCGGGATCATGCTTTCTTGTTTAAGCATGATTCTTGTCCGCAAACCGGTTCCCGCTTTGCGGGATCATGCTTCTAACCCAACCGCTCGACATAGACCTTGATGCGGCCACCGCAAGACAGGCCGACCTGCCAGGCGGTCTCGTCGGCGACGCCGAATTCCAGCATCTTGGCCTTGCCGCTGTCGATGACGTCGACCGCCTCGGTGACCACCGCGCCTTCGACGCAGCCACCAGAGACGGAGCCGTGGAAATTGCCGTCCGCGTCGATGACAAGGTGGCTGCCGACCGGGCGCGGCGCCGAGCCCCAGGTCTCGACCACGGTGGCAATGGCGACATCCTTGCCGTCTTTCATCCAGCCTTCCGCGATGATCAGCGGATCGCGGGCCTCATCGAGATAAATGCTGTTTTCCATCACCGTTTCTCCCGGAGAAAACATATGACTATGCTGCGTCTCTCGCGCCACCCTCAATCCATCTGCGTGGGTCGACGGAGCGCGCCGAAGTCTTGTCCAGCGACGCGCACAGGTCGGCGAGCGCATCGAGATTGTGCACCGAGCGAAATTCGTCGACATGCGGCAGCATCGCCTTGACGCCGCGGGCGCGCGCCTCGAAGCCGTCGAAGCGCAGCAGCGGGTTCAGCCAGATCAGCCGCCGGCAGGATTTGCGCAGGCGCTCCATTTCCTCCGACAGGCCGGCAACGTCGTCGCGCTCCAGCCCGTCGGTGATCAGGAGAACCACCGCACCCTGCCCCAGCACACGCCGCGACCACAGCCGGTTGAATTCGCCCATCGTATCGCCGATGCGGGTGCCGCCCGACCAGTCCATCACCGCCGCCGAACAGTCGGCGAGTGCTGCGTCTGGATCGCGATGGCGCATCTGCCGCGTCAGATTTGTCAGCCTGGTGCCGAAAACGAAGGCGTGCACGCGCCGGCGCTTTTCGGTCAGCGCATGCAGAAAATGCAGGAAGATGCGCGTGTACTGGCTCATCGAACCGGAAATATCGGCAAGCACGACCAGCGGCGGGTGAACCTCGCGGGCTGAACGGAATTTCGGCAGGATCAATTCGCCGCCGGTGCGCGCAGCGGAACGCATCATGGCGCGCGGATCAATACGGCGACCATGCGCATTAGACTTGAAGCGGCGTGTCCTGACCATGTCGAAGGGCAGCCGCAACTCGGCGATCGCCTTCTTGGCGTCGATCATCTCGGCGGCGTTCATCTGGGCAAAATCCTTGCCCCTCAGCACCTCGTTGCCGGAAAATGTGAAGCGAGCGTCGACCTCGATCTCGGGGATTTCCTGCGCCGGCTGGTTCTTCTGGTGGCCCTCGAACATCGCCTGGCTGACGCGGTTTTCCGCAGCCCGCGGCTTTTGCTTCTCTCTGATATCAGGCGCCACCGGCGAAAACATCGCCAGCATCTTTTCGATCAGTTCGTGCGATTTCCAGAACAGCCGGAAGGTTTCGTCGAAGGTGGGGTGATCCTCGTGCCGCGATACCAGCACGGCATGCAGCGTCCAGTAGAAATCGTCGCGGGAACCGATGCCGGCGGCCAGCACCGCCTCGATGGCATCCTTGACCGAGGCCGGGCCGACCCGCATGCCGGCTTTGCGCAAGGTGCGGGCGAAATAGACGATGTTATCGGCGATCCGCCCGTCCGGCGTGGCCTCTTTCGGTTCGGGACGCAGCGTTGCCATCGCCCTACTCCGCCGCCGAAAGCTCGGCCTTGACCTCGTTGAGGATGCGCCGGCTTTCGCCCTGCTCGATACGGGCAATGTCGTCCTGGTATTTCAGCAGCACGCCGATCGTGTCGGAAACGGTTTCCGGATCGAGCGCCACCTTGTCGAGTTCGGTCAGCGCGCCGGCCCAGTCGATGGTCTCGGCAACACCCGGCACCTTGAACAGCTCGATCTGGCGCAGCTTCTGGATGAACGAAACCACCTCGGCCGACAGCCGGCTGTTGGCCTGCGGCACTTTCCGGCGCACGATTTCCAGCTCGCGCTCGGCATTCGGGTAATCGACCCAGTGATAGAGGCAGCGCCGCTTCAGCGCGTCGTGGATCTCGCGGGTGCGGTTGGTGGTAATGATGACGATCGGCGGCTCCTCCGCCTTGATCGTGCCGAGCTCGGGCACCGTGACCTGGAAGTCGGAGAGGATTTCGAGCAGGAACGCCTCGAAGGCCTCATCGGTGCGGTCGAGCTCGTCAATCAGGAAGACCGGGGCGGCGCCCGCCTTGCCGGTCAGCGCGTCGAGCACCGGGCGGCGGATCAGGTATTTTTCGGAAAAGACGTTGCGCTCCATGTCGGAGCGGTCAACCTTGCCGGCCGCCTCCTCCATGCGGATCTCGATCATCTGCGCGGCGTAATTCCACTCGTAGACGGCCGAAGAGACATCAAGGCCTTCATAGCATTGCAGGCGGATCAGCCGGCGGCCGAGCGCTTGCGCCAGCACCTTGGCGATCTCGGTCTTGCCGACGCCGGCCTCGCCCTCAAGGAACAGCGGCCGATTCATGCGCAGAGACAAGAACAGCACGGTCGCCAGCGACCGGTCCGCCACATAGTCCGCGCCGGTCAGGAGATCGAGCGTCTCATCGATCGTCCGCGGCGTAGGGCGTGGTTTCAACCCGGTCATTCTCTCTCCGTGCGTGCGGCCCATCCAGAGCCTCTACAGAGCGTGATAGCCGCGGTCGTGATAGATTAGCGGCCGCAAATTATCGCCGATACGCAGGCCTGTCACCTTGCCAAAAAGCACACGGTGGGTGGCCAGATCCTTGGTATCGATCAGTTCGCAGTCGAACACGGCAAGCGCGCCCTTCAGTGTCGGCGCGCCGGTCGAGATCATATCCCACTCGGCGAGCGCGAAGCGTTCCTCGACGGGCAGGCCGGTGAGGCCGGAAAAGCCCACCGACAGCGCCTCCTGGTCCGAAGCCAGCGCGTTCAAGGCGAACCTGCCATTCTTCACGAACGGCTCGTTCTTGGGATTTTCGCGATCGAGGCAGACCAGGATGGTCGGCGGCGTGTCCGACACCGAACAGGCTGCAATGACAGTCGCACCGCGCCTGCCGGCGGAACCATCGGTGGTGACCACATGGACGTGGCCGGCAAAATGGGCCATCGCGTCGCGATAGGCCTGCGGCCCTATGTCGTTCTTCTTCAGCACCGGCGATTTCCATTGGTTTGAAGCGAGATGAACCCAACCGTTATATATGGCGGCATATTGCATGCCACAAGCGAAGTGGTTGACACGCATCCTGAATTTCGCGTGTTGCGTGAAAGCTGACCAGCCTTTAGGTCTTGGCAGGAAGTGGCGCCGGCAAACACGCGACCGGCGCGGAGGAATTCTTCGCTCGCATGCGACCCCGGACAATAGGCACGACAACGACAATAGCGGTGCTGGCCTGGCTGTCTCTCGCCGGTGATGCGAACGCTGAGACGCTGCTGGTCGGTGTCGCGGCACCACTGTCCGGGCCGTCGGCGACCCTCGGCAAGCAGATCGAGGCGGGCGCCGGCCTGGCAGCAGCGGCGAACGGTACTCAACTCAAGGTTGTCGACGACGCCTGCACGGCCGATGGCGGGGCTGCCGCGGCGAGGGAATTCGTTGCGGCGAAGGTCGGCGTGGTCGTCGGCTTCCTCTGCACCGAGGCGATCGAGGCGGCACTGCCGATCCTGAAGGACGCCAACATACCGGTCATCACCGTCGGCGTGCGCACCGAAAGCCTGACCGACCGGCGCGCCAAGACCGGCTGGCCGATCTTTCGGCTCGGGCCGCGCGGCGATGACGAGCGGAACGCCGTCGCCTTCAATCTCACCCGCCAATGGCAGAACGAGCTGTTCGCCATCATCGACGACGGCACGATTTACGGCCGCGAAATCGCCGAGACGCTTCGGGCGGCAGCCGAGCAGGCGGCGCTGAAACCGGTGTTCGTCGACACATTCAGGCCGCAGCTCGACAACCAGATCGGGCTGATCGGGCGGCTAAGGAAGGCCGGCGCAACGCATGTCTTTGCCGGCGGCGACGGCGAAGACATCGCCATCATGGGCCGCGACGCCGGCCAGCTCGACGCCGGCATCATTTTTGCCGGCGGCGAAGCGCTGCGCACAGCGCCCGGCGACGTGCCTTATGCCACGGGCACGCTGATGTTTGCGCCGCCCGAATGGGCCGATGTCGCCGACCCCAAGGTGCTCGAAAGCTTTGCCGCACAAAAGATCGTGCCGGAGGGCTACACGCTGCCGGTCTATGCGGCGGTCGAGATCGCCAAGGCGGCGACGGCGCTGGCGGAACCCTCCGGCAAGCTGCTGGCCGATGCGCTCGCCGCGCATGACTTCAGCACCGCGATCGGACCGATCCGCTTTGACGGCAAGGGCGACTTGACCGAAAACCTTTATCGGGTCTTCCGTTTCAACGGCGCAAATTTCGTGCCGGCGGAGGCCAAATGATGTTTCGCACCGGGCCGCGCAATCTCATCACCGATGTCGCCGGCCTGCGTGTCGGCAACGCTTCCGATGTGAGGCTGAAGTCCGGGGTGACCACCATCGTCTGCGACGAGCCGGCAGTGGCCGGTGTGCAGATCCTGGGCGGCGCGCCGGGCACCCGCGAGACCGACCTGCTCGAGCCGCACAATTCGATCGAGGCGATCCATGCCGTGGTGCTTTCGGGTGGCTCGGCTTACGGCCTCGATGCCGCCTCCGGCGTACAGGCGGCACTGCGCGAAAATGGCATCGGCGTAGAGGTCGGCGGCTTTCGCGTGCCGATCGTGCCGGCGGCGATCCTGTTCGACCTGCGCAATGGCGGCGACAAGGACTGGGGTCGCTATCCGCCCTACCGCGATCTCGGCTATGAGGCGGCACAGGCAGTCGGCATCGATTTTGCGCTCGGCACGGTCGGCGCGGGCACCGGTGCCCTGAGTTCCGGCCTCAAGGGCGGCCTCGGATCGGCCTCGACGGTGCTCGACAGCGGCGTCACCATCGGCGCACTAGTCGCCGTCAATCCGACCGGCTCGGTGACGATCGCCCGAAGCAGGCACTTCTGGGCAGCGCCCTTCGAGATCGGCGACGAGTTCGGCGGGCTCGGCTATCCCACGCCGATGCCGAAGGACGCGAAAAGGATCCTGCTGAAATTTCGCGATAAGCAAGTGGGAGGCAACACGACCATCGCCATCATCGCCACAGACGCCCTTCTCACCAAGGCCGCCGCAAAACGCCTGGCGATATCAGCGCATGACGGCTTCGTGCGCGCCATTTGGCCGACACATACGCCGGCCGACGGGGATCTGGTTTTCGCGCTGGCGACCGGCAAGAGCGGCATCGAGCTCGCCCCCAACGACGCCATCGAGCTTTACGCCGCGGCCGGCGCCACCATGGCGCGCGCCATCAGCCGCGGCGTCTTTGCCGCGACGCCCGCCGATGGCGACCTGTTTCCGGTCTGGTCGTCGCGCTGAATGCGGGCTGCCGTGGCCCGTCATCAGGTGTGGTCGGATTTTTCTTCCTCGAACGTGACCGCGACATCCGAATTTGCCGACAGCCGCACTTTCTGGCCCTCGACTTCGGCTACGAGGCTGAGCGGAATGAAGTGGTGATGCCCCATGTGAGCGCCCTCGCCGCTGTCGCGCTTGGTCAGCTTGATTCGTTGTCCCTCAACTTTGTCGACAGTGCCGACATGGACGCCGTCGGCGCCGATCACTTCCATATGTTCGCGAATGCTGGCTGCATCGGTCATTGTGGGTTCTCCATTTCGAGCTGCCAACATAAACAAATGAGGGCACGATTGGATGCATCGGGTTTGCGTCTCAGAGGGCACGACGTTTTGACGATGTCGTGATAGTGATCGAAACAACGCTGGCTGCTCAAACGGAAATCCGATGCGAATTCTCGTCCTGTTTGCTGTGTCCCTCCTTGCCCAGTTTACGACTTCGCTCGCCGCGCATGCCGGCGATGTTGCCGAGCTTGAGATCCTCGGCTTCACAGGGGATGGCGGCGCCTTCGCCTTCGAGGAGTATGGCGTCCAGGACGGGTCGGGGTTTCCCTATGCCAATCGCTATTACATCAACACCGCCGACGACAGCTTTCTCAAGGGCACACCGATCAGGGTGCGGCTTGACGACGAGAACGCAACGCTCGACGCGGCGCGTCTTGCAGTCCGGCAGAAAGGCGAAGCTATCATCAAACAGGCGGAATTGACGGCGAATCGCGGCATCACCGCCGGCTCCAACCCGGTGACCGAGCTTTCGGCCGATCCGTTCCGCATGGCCGTCAACCCGCGGCCGATCTTTTCGCCGGTCGATGATCCGCTCGAGTTCCGGCTCGACGAGATCGGCATGAATACCGAAACCTGCCAAAACCTTGGCGAGATCAACGGCTTTCGCCTGTTGCGCATCGAGGCGAAAGGCGGCGGCAAGACTGAACTCCTGCACGAAGACAAGTCGATCCCCAAAAGCAGAGGCTGCCCGAACGGCTATCGAATCGGCGCGGTGCAGACATTTTCCATGCAGGGCCTCAGCGCCTATGCCGTGCTGATCGCGGTGCGCCAGTACGGCTTCGAAGGGCCTGACTATCGCTGGATCGCGGTGACCGGCCGGCTGTGACGTCGCTCCCCGCCATACGCAACGGCGTCCTGGATCGCATCGGCAAGGCCTTGCCGTCGCCGTCCGCCGCAGTTTGCGGCGCCCTGCTGTGGGCCGCCGCGATGGGCGCCAGCGCACTTGTCAATCTGCTGCTGGACGACTGGGTGACCCCGGCAAATATCCGCTTCGTCTCGTTGCTCTATGCGGCGGGCGGTGCGCTCGCCTTTCCGGTTGGCCTGTTCCTGGCGCGGCTCGTCTCGCTCGGGCGGCATTGGCAAGTAGCCTTGGCGGCCGCGTTTGTCTGCCTTCTTGCCACCACGATCGGCTTCACCGGTGGGCTCTTTGCGCTGCAATACCGTTCCTACTATGCCCAGTGGCATGAACCTGCACTGACCATTGGCTGGTCCATCCAGTTCGTGCACACCATGGCAACGGCGTTCTATCAATTCATCGTGCTGGGCATCCGGCTTTATTTTCCGCTCGGTTTCATCGCGCTTGCTCTCGCCAGCATCTGGTTTGCGCGGCAGCAGCGTTGAGCATTTTGTCTGCCTCTGTTACGACGCGGGCGAACGCCCTCGCAAGTCAGGACTGACCGATGATCCCTCGCTACTCCCGGCCGGAAATGGTGGCCATCTGGTCGCCCGAAACCCGGTTCCGCATCTGGTTCGAGATCGAGGCCCACGCTTGCGACGCACTGGCCGAGCTCGGCGTGATCCCGAAGGAAGCCGCCAAAACCATCTGGGAAAAAGGCGGGGCCGCCAAGTTCGACGTCGAGGCGATCGACGAGATCGAGCGCGTCACCAAGCACGACGTCATCGCCTTCCTCACCCACCTCAGCGAATTCGTCGGTCCGGACGCCCGCTTCATTCATCAGGGCATGACCTCCTCGGACGTTCTCGACACCTGCTTTGCCGTGCAGCTCACCCGCGCCAGCGACATCCTTCTGGCCGACATCGACGGCCTGCTTGCGGCGCTCAAGCGCCGCGCCTTCGAACACAAGGACACCGTCACCATCGGACGCAGCCACGGCATCCATGCCGAGCCGACCACCTTCGGCGTCAAGCTGGCGCAGGCTTATGCCGAATTCTCGCGCTGCCGCGAGCGGCTGGTGCACGCGCGCGAGGATATTGCGACATGCGCCATATCAGGTGCAGTCGGCACCTTCGCCAATATCGATCCCTATGTCGAAGAGCATGTGGCGAAGAAACTCGGATTGAAGCCGGAGCCGGTGTCGACACAGGTGATCCCGCGCGACCGCCATGCGATGTTCTTTGCGACGCTCGCTGTCATCGCCTCGTCGATCGAACGGCTGGCGACGGAAATCCGCCATCTGCAGCGCACCGAGGTGCTGGAGGCCGAAGAGTATTTTTCGCCCGGGCAAAAGGGCTCGTCAGCGATGCCGCACAAGCGTAACCCGGTGCTGACCGAAAACCTCACCGGGCTTGCCCGCATGGTGCGTTCGTTCGCGCTGCCGGCGATGGAGAACGTGGCGCTGTGGCACGAGCGCGACATTTCGCATTCGTCGGTCGAGCGCATGATCGGCCCGGATGCCACTGTTACGCTCGATTTCGCGCTATCGCGGCTGACCAGTGTCATCGACAGATTGCTCGTCTATCCCGACAACATGCTAAAGAACATGAACAAGTTCCGCGGCCTCGTGCATTCGCAGCGTGTGCTGCTGGCGCTGACCCAGGCCGGCGTCAGCCGTGAGGACGCCTACCGGCTGGTGCAGCGAAACGCCATGAAAGTATGGGAGCAAGGCGCTGATTTCCTTGAGGAACTTTTGGCCGACAAGGAGGTCACCGCAGCCTTGCCCGAGGCCGAAATTCGTGAAAAATTCGACCTTGGCTATCATACCAAGCATGTCGACACGATCTTCAAGCGGGTGTTCGGAGAAGCGTGAGGCCACGCGGTTTTGACCGGTCCGAGCCGGCGGTTCCAAGCTGGAGCACCCCTCATCCGACCGCGGAGCCTGTGCTCGGGCTTGCCGAAGGCAAGACCCGTGGGCGGCCACCTTCTCCCACAACAAGGGGAGAAGGTAAGACGGCATCGACCTCGTCGCACCGTCAGGTTCGAATAATCAAGCCTTGCCGGGAACGGTCCTGATCACCGTTCCCCATGGGTCCTCGCGGGTCGTTTCATCAGTCACATTGTTCGAACGCATTTCAACCCAGGCGAGGCCGGACCGGGAAGGATCGCGACGGCCGGCGCCGGCGCTCTGCCACGAATTGGCGCCGATGTGGTGGTGGTAGCCGCCTGATGACAGGAACACCGCCGCGCCACCATAATTCGCCATGGTATCGAAGCCGAATTCCTGGTGCCACCAGGCCTCGGCGTCTTCCGGCCGTCCGACGCGCAGATGGACATGGCCGATGATGCTGTTGTCCGGCATGCCCTGCCATGCGGCATTGCCGGCGGGCACGTCGGCGACGACCGACGAAATGTTGAGCCGTTCGGTCGCCATCGCTATCTTGTCACCATTCCACTTCCAGTCCTCATGGCGGCGGTCGGCATAGATCTCGATGCCGTTGCCTTCGGGATCGGTCAGGTAGAGCGCCTCGCTGACCAGATGGTCGGAAGCGCCGTCGATGCCGATATTGTTGCCGATGGCGTGGTTGATCCAGCGCCCGAGGTCGGCCCGGCTTGGCAGCAGGAAGGCAGTGTGAAACAGGCCGGCACTGCGCGGATCGTCGGGCTTCGCCGCTGCATCCGCTTCGATGTCGAGCAAGGGACGATTGGCGGCGCCCAGCGTGATCGTGCCACCGGTGCGGCTCAGTTCCTGCAGCCCGATGACATCGCGATAGTAAGCGGCCAAGCTTTCGGCATCTCGCGCCCGCAGCCCGACGCGGGCAACGCTGACCGGGGTCGTGGCGGCAAAAGGCAGTTCGCTCATCAAAGTCTCCGTTTGGCCGGCCTTCGACGAGATCCCCAAACCCAGGAGCCCGGCGCCACCTACCATCGTACGTCGTGTCAGTTCCAAATCCTGGGTCTCATGTACACGGCTGTTTCTTTTCCCGATGACAGATCGTCCTTCGCGATCGTTCACACAAGACGGCAAGAAGCGAACATGGTGTTCACTATTTGTGAGCAATCGCAAATGATCAGATCCGGTTGCGCGTGATCTTATCCAAAAACCGCTTCACGCTTTTTGGGATCATGCGCGGTTGCACGAAACCGTGTCCCTCGCTACATGCGCGCCATGAAAGTCAGGGATGCAGACATTCTCATCGTGCCGGGCTACACCAATTCCGGTCCCGACCATTGGCAGAGCCGCTGGCAATCGAAATTGTCGACGGCGCGGCGTGTCGAGCAGGCGGAATGGTCGAAGCCAGTGCGCGAAGACTGGACGGCGAGCGTGGCGAAGGCGGTCAACGAGGCCGAGCGACCGGTCGTCATCGTCGCGCACTCACTCGGCGTCGCCGCCGTGATCCAGGCAATGCCGCAGTTCCAGCGTCCGGTCGCCGGAGCCTTCTTCGTGGCGCCGCCCGACGTCGCCAACCCAGAGATAAAGCCCAGGCACCTGATGACCTTCGGACCTTACCCGCGCGAGCCGCTGGCATTTCCCTCGGTGGTGATCGCCAGCCGCAACGACCCGTTCTGCACCTTCGAGGTGGCCGAGGACATTGCCGGCGCCTGGGGTTCGCTGTTCATCGACGCCGGCGAGGCCGGACATCTCAACGCCGATGCCGGCTTCGGCCCGTGGCCGGAAGGCTCGATGACTTTTGCGAAATTCCTGACCGACCTTTAGGCGCTGATCGAGTCCCTCACGCTCTTCAGCAGGGTTTTTGCCCCCAGCCCGATCAACGCGTGCTCGGAGCCCATCGCCAGCAGCCGGTAGCCCATCGACACCACGCGGCCGGCGATGGCCGGCTCGATGACGTAGATCGCGGCATGCTTGCCGGCCTTGCGCGTCAGCTCGGCGATCGAGGCGACTGTTTCCATCATGCTTTCGAGCGTCGAGTTGACGGCGGCGCCGTTCGACCAGGCAATCGAAAAATCCGATGGCCCGAGGAAGATGCCGTCGATACCCGGCGTGTCGAGGATGCCGTCGAGTGCATCGAGCGCGGCGCGCGTTTCGACCATGGCGAAGGCCATGGTGCGCGCGTTGCTGTCGCGCAGCCAGTCGGCATAGTCGCCCTTGCCATGACGCGGAAAGGCATAAGTCGGGCCCCAGGAGCGCTCGCCGAGCGGCGGATACTTCATGGCGGCAGCGAACAGCCTGGCATCCGCCACCGAATTCACCATCGGCGCAATCACCGCCTCGGCGCCGAAATCGAGCGCGCGGCTGGCCATGTCGAAGCGGCCAACCGGAATGCGCACCAGCGCCGGTTTGTTGGCGGCCAGCACCGGCCCAAGGCCGCGCAGCACGCTGTCCTCATGATGTCCGCCATGCTGCATGTCGAGCGTGACGGCATCGAACCCCTGTCTGGCAAGAATCTCGACCGTCAGGGCATCAGGCACGCCAGACCATGCGGTGCACAAGGTTTCATCGGCCGCAAGGCGTGACTTGAGGGACATGGGCGCCTTCCTTATTCGAACTCGCATCGGCCCAAAATCGGCAAGCCCGATGCGAGGAGTCAAAGTTGAGCGTACCTCGTACTTTCCGAATGGATGCACGTCGCTCTAATGCAGTTCAGCCGGAAACAGCTGCAAAGGCAAAGAAAAACCGCCCGGAGGGGCGAGGCGGTCGATTGGTCCAGCGTGTCGATTGGCTCAGAGCAAGGGTCAGGTGTTCTTGATCTGCTCGATTGCCTGCGCCATCAGATCGTCCATGGTGCGGCGAATCTGATGATCCGACTGGGCGACTCCAGCTTCGTCGAAATCCTTGCGGATCTTGCGGAAAACGTCGTGGTCGCCGGCTTCCTCGATATCGGCGAGGACGACCTGGCTGGCATAGGCTTCGGCGTCGGCCCCGGCCTTGCCGAGCTTTTCGGCGGCCCACAGGCCGAGCGCCTTGTTGCGGCGCGCCGCAGCCTTGAACCGGAGTTCCTCGTCGATTACGAACTTGCGCTCGAAGCCCTCCTCGCGATCTTTCATGCTGCTCATGGCATCCCTCCGGTCAAATCCGATTTGGTTGGCAGTCGAAATATGTGTGCTGCCCAGCACAAACCAAAAGGCCGCGGGCCGGTCAATATGCTACATCACTTGCTGCGCTGCGGCATTTCATTCCGGAAAGCGGTGATTGAAAGGATTTGCCGATTGAGCAAACACTGCGATTGGGATAGACACCGGCATTGAACCCCTACCGTTGCCGCACTAATTTAGGCGTACGGACAGGAACTGGTCGCTTGCCGCCTGCCCGGAAATCCAGAGAAAAGATCAGATGAAAAATCGCCGCCGCATTTATGAAGGCAAGGCCAAGATCCTCTATGAGGGCCCTGAGCCGGGAACACTGATCCAGTTCTTCAAGGACGACGCGACCGCTTTCAACAAGAAGAAGCACGAAATCGTCGATGGCAAGGGCGTGCTCAACAACCGCATTTCCGAGCACATCTTCAACCATCTCAACCGGATGGGCATTCCGACCCATTTCATCCGCCGGCTCAACATGCGCGAGCAGTTGATCAAGGAAGTCGAGATCATCCCGCTCGAGGTGGTCGTGCGCAATGTCGCCGCCGGCTCGCTGGCCAAGCGTCTCGGCATCGAGGAAGGCACCGTGCTGCCGCGCTCGATCATCGAATTCTATTACAAGGCCGATGCGCTCGACGACCCGATGGTGTCTGAAGAGCACATCACCGCTTTCGGCTGGGCAAGCCCGCAGGAGATCGACGACGTCATGGCGCTGGCCATCCGCGTCAACGACTTCCTCTCCGGCTTGTTCATGGGAGTCGGGATCCAGCTTGTCGACTTCAAGATCGAATGCGGCCGGCTGTTCGAAGGCGACATGATGCGCATCGTCGTTGCCGACGAGATCTCGCCGGACTCGTGCCGTCTGTGGGACGTGGCGACCCAGGACAAGCTCGACAAGGATCGTTTCCGCCGCGACATGGGCGGTCTGGTCGAAGCCTATCAGGAAGTCGCCCGCCGCCTCGGCATCATGAACGAGAACGAGCCGCCGCGTCCCGCCGGGCCGGTGCTCGTCGCCTCGACCGATGGCCTCAAAGGCAAGCCGCACTGAGATTTCTTGCCGCTCAACACGTCGAACAGGAGCATGTCCAGCGTGATCAAGGCCCGCATTACCGTCACTCTCAAGAACGGCGTGCTCGACCCGCAAGGCAAGGCGATCGAACACGCATTGTCCGGGATGGGCTTTGACGGCGTCGGCCAGGTGCGGCAGGGCAAGGTTTTCGACGTCGAGCTTGCCGAGAGCGACAAGGCCAAGGCCGAGGCCGATCTCAAAGCCATGTGCGACAAGCTTCTGGCGAATACGGTGATTGAGAACTATAGTGTGGCCATTACCTGAGGTTGTGCCGGAGGGTATATGACTGAAGCCACCAACGAGTTGATGTACGAGCTCCTGAAGCGTGTGCACCACGAAGTTGCTGAACTTCGACAAGACGTTTCCGAAGTGAAGCGGGAGTTGAACGTAGTTCGGGGTCACATGGTCGCAACGCAAAGCGACATCCATAACATCTACGGCATTCTTGGCCGTCAAGACGATCGTCTCGAACGCATAGAGCGCAGTCTCGAATTGCGCGAACTTGCCGAAGCCCAGGGGCCTTACGAACCGAAATGAAATCAGCCGTCGTTCTTCTGCCGGGCCTCAACCGTGACCGCGATATGATCGCGGCGCTGACCAAGATTTCGGGAACGCCGCCGGTCACGGTCTGGCAGACCGACACCGAAATTCCCGACGTCGACCTGATCGCCATTCCGGGCGGCTTCTCCTTCGGCGATTATCTGCGCTGCGGCGCCATTGCCGCGCGCATGCCGGTGATGCGGGCGGTCGCCGAAAAGGCGGCCAAGGGCGTGATGGTCATCGGCGTCTGCAACGGCTTCCAGATCCTGGTCGAGGCCGGCCTGCTGCCAGGCGCCTTGATGCGCAACACGTCGCTGAAATTCGTCTGCCGGCAGGTCAAGCTGCAGATCGCCAACGCCAACACGATGTTCACCCGCCGCTATCAGCCGGGCCAGATCATCCGCTCGCCGGTGGCGCATCATGACGGCAATTATTTTGCCGACGCCGAGACGTTGCGCAGGCTGGAAGGCGAAGGCCAGGTCGTGTTCCGCTATGCCGAAGGCACCAATCCCAACGGCTCGATCAACGACATTGCCGGCATCATCAACGGCCAGGGCAATGTGCTCGGCCTGATGCCGCATCCCGAGAACCTGATCGAAACAGCGCATGGCGGCAGCGACGGCCGGGCACTCTTCGAAAGTGCGCTTGGCATCGCCGCTTGATTCTTCAGCGTTCATCCCCTTCCCGAACTCGACATAGGCGCCGCATGAGCCCGAGACAGACGATCGCCCGCCTCGCTCTCGTCGCCGCCGCCGGCCTTGTGCTCGCCTCCTGCCAGTCGAAGCCGAAGAACGCGCCGGCGCCTTCGGGCAAGAGTGCGGCGCTGCTTGCCATGGAACAGGTGGCGATCGCCGCCCACAAATGCTGGATCGCCAGCAAGGATCCCGCTTTCAAGCCCTATCAGATGGCCAACGAGCTGAATTCGTTCACCGGCACGCCGCGCTTCCTGCTGGTCCCGGTCAAGCATTATGGCGGAAAGCCGTTGCTGGTCGTGCAGGCACAAGGCAATTCACGCCGGGTCGACGTGTACGGTCCGCTGATGGCCGAACCGCTCGGCGCACGCATCGGCTCGGATATTGCCCGCTGGCAGGCTGGCAATCAGGCCTGCGGTGCGGCTGCATAGGGCAGTGAGCCGCTGCCTGCAGTCGAAGCCGGCGTATTCTCAGTCCCAGAACGGCCTCAGACCCTCACGATGGGCGTCGGCACGCGAGATGCCGATATCCTTGAGCTGATCGTCGGTCATTTCCAGCAAGACCAGTCGGCTGCGCCGGCGATCCAGCAAGCGGCCGATCCGGTTTGCGAGTGAGTTGACCATTCGCACCAGGCGGCGGACATAGCCTTGTCGGCCTGACGGGCGGGCTCCGGGCAATTCAGCTCTCATGTAACGGATTATATCGATTGCAGCCATTTTTTTGCTACCAAAATTCGAGATTGTACCTATTTGTTGCGCGATCACATATGTATTGACTCTCAAACGGTGCAATATAGAAAATTGTTACCATGACAAATTGGCTTCCCGACCTTTCCGCCGGCTCCGGGCCGCTCTATCAGCGGCTGGCAGATTCCATCGAAACGGACATCGACCGTGGCGTGATCGCCGCCGGGGCAAAACTGCCGCCGCAGCGCGATCTTGCATACGACATCGGCACGACCGTCGGCACGGTCGGCAGGGCCTACCAATTGTTGCGCGAGCGGGGCCTGGTGAGCGGCGAAGTCGGACGCGGAACCTATGTGCTTGGCCGGCATGACACCAAGACCGATCTGCTGGCGCCCGACCCGCACGTGGAAGGCACGCGCTATATCGATGCGCCTCGCGGCAAACTGCGCTTCGACAGCACGGCTGCGCCTGATACCGGCCAGGGCGCCATTGTCGCCGATGTGCTTTCGCGCACGGCGCAGGAGCATCCGTACGAGATTTCAAGCTATACGCGGGATTTTCCCGACCGCTGGTTCGAGGCCGGCTGTAGCTGGCTGTCGCGAAATTCGTTTCGCCCTCGCCCCGATGGCATCGTTCCGACGCTCGGCACCCATGCCGCGGTTATGGCGGCGATTGCCGCGCTGACCACGCCCGGCGACTATATCGTCTTCGAGCACCTCACCTATTCGCAGATTTCTCGCAGCGCCGGCCTGATCGGCCGCCGCACCGCGCTGGTCACTTCTGACGCGGAAGGGCTCGATCCAGAGGATTTCGAGCGCGTCTGCGCGCAAAAACACCCGAAAATGATGTTCCTGATGCCGACGGCCCAGAACCCCACACTGGTGACACTGTCGGCAACGCGCCGCGAGGCCATCGCGCGCGTCGCGCGCGAATACAATGTCATCCTGATCGAGGACGATCTCTATGGCGACCTGACCGACGACCCGACGCCGCTCCTGGCCGAATATGCCCCCGAACGGACCATCGTTGCCGGCGGCCTGTCGAAATCCGTTGCGGCGGGCGTTCGCGGCGGCTGGCTCGCCTGTCCGCCGGCCTATCGCCACCGGATCCGGGTCGCTCACAAGATGCTGACGGGTGGCCTCCCCTTCCTGCTGGCGGAAGTGTGTAGCCGGCTGGTTCTGTCCGGCCAGGCCAGCGAGATGCGCAAGCGCAGCATCGTCGAAATCAACGCGCGCGTGGCGATCGTGCGCGAGACGCTGGCCGGATTCGACTTCAAGGCAGTGGACAATGTGCCCTTCGTCTGGCTCACCCTGCCCGATCCATGGCTTTCCGGCACCTTCAAGAACGCCTGTCTCGAACATGGCGTGCTCATCGACGACGAGGACGAGTTCAAGGCCGGCCGTTCCGAGCAGGTTTTTCACGGCGTGCGGTTTGGCGTTTCACAGCCGGAGCGACGAAAAGACATCGCGGGCGGTGTCGGCGTGATCCGGCGGCTGCTAGACGAGGGCCGCGCCGGCTACGACAGTTTCTCCTGAACCGGCTTGAAACCGGCGGGCTGAGTGGCGATCTTTCGCTGCTTGCTGCACCCTTTCATCGTTTTTGTCGCTTGATGGGTGTATCGGCTGCAAAGCTTGCGATAAGACGGGACTCGATCCCAAGGACATAAATTGCCGCCCATGACCATTTCCAATTCCGTGCCGATCACTCCGGAACTCATTGCTGCGCACGGGCTGAAGCCCGACGAATATCAGCGCATCCTCGACCTGGTCGGGCGCGAGCCGAGCTTTACCGAGCTCGGCATCTTTTCGGCGATGTGGAACGAGCACTGCTCGTATAAATCCTCGAAAAAGTGGCTGCGCACGCTGCCGACCACCGGGCCACAAGTCATCCAGGGGCCGGGCGAGAATGCCGGCGTGGTCGATATCGGCGACGGCGACTGTGTCGTCTTCAAGATGGAGAGCCATAACCACCCCTCTTTCATCGAGCCCTATCAGGGTGCGGCGACCGGCGTCGGCGGCATCCTGCGCGATGTCTTCACCATGGGCGCCCGGCCGATCGCGGCAATGAACGCGCTGCGCTTCGGTGCGCCGTACCACCCCAAGACCAGGCATCTGGTTGCCGGCGTCGTTGCCGGCGTCGGCGGCTACGGCAATTCGTTTGGCGTGCCGACGGTCGGCGGCGAAGTCAATTTCGACGCGCGCTACAATGGCAACATCCTGGTCAACGCCTTTGCGGCGGGGCTGGCCAAGACCGATGCGATCTTCCTGTCGGAAGCCAAAGGCGTCGGCCTGCCGGTCGTCTATCTCGGCGCCAAGACCGGCCGCGACGGTGTCGGCGGCGCCACCATGGCCTCGGCCGAATTCGACGACAGGATCGACGAGAAGCGGCCCACCGTCCAGGTCGGCGACCCGTTCACCGAAAAATGCCTGCTCGAAGCCTGCCTCGAACTGATGGCGTCCGGCGCCGTCATCGCCATCCAGGACATGGGTGCTGCCGGCCTCACCTGCTCGGCGGTCGAGATGGGCGCCAAGGGCGACCTCGGCATCGAGCTCGACCTCGACAAGGTGCCGGTGCGCGAGGAGCGCATGAGCGCCTATGAGATGATGCTGTCGGAGAGCCAGGAGCGCATGCTGATGGTGCTGCGCCCCGAAAAGGAAAAGCAAGCCGAGGCGATCTTCCACAAATGGGGCCTCGACTTCGCCATCGTTGGCAAGACAACCGACGATCTGCGCTTTCGCGTGCTGCACCAGGGCGACGAAGTCGCCAATCTGCCGATCAAGGACCTTGGCGACCAGGCGCCGGAATATGACCGTCCCTGGACCGAGCCGAAGAAGCCGGCGCCCCTGGCGGCCGGCGATGCACCACAAGCGGATGTCGCCGAAGCGCTGCTGAAACTGCTTGGCGGACCCGACCTGTCATCGCGCCGCTGGGTATGGGAACAGTACGACACGTTGATTCAGGGCAATTCGCTGCAGCTTCCGGGCGGCGATGCTGGCGTGGTGCGCGTCGAGGGCCATCCGACCAAGGCGCTCGCCTTCTCCTCCGACGTCACGCCGCGCTATTGCGAGGCCGACCCTTACGAGGGCGGCAAGCAGGCGGTGGCGGAATGCTGGCGCAACCTTACCGCCACCGGCGCCCTGCCGCTCGCCGCCACCGACAACCTCAATTTCGGTAATCCGGAACGACCCGAGATCATGGGCCAGTTGGTCGGCGCCGTGAAAGGCATCGGCGACGCCTGTCGCGCGCTCGGCTTTCCGATCGTCTCCGGCAATGTCTCGCTCTACAACGAAACCAACGGGCAAGGCATCTTGCCGACGCCGACCATCGGCGGCGTCGGACTGATCGCCGACTGGTCCCAGATGGCGCGGATCGGCTTTGCCGCCGAGGGCCAGATGATCCTGCTGGTCGGCGCGCCATCGATGTGGGGAACGCATCTCGCCCAGTCGGCCTATATGCGCGACATCCATGGCCGCACCGATGGCCCGCCGCCGCCGGTCGACCTCGACCACGAAAAACGCGTCGGCGACCATGTACGCGCCCTGATCGCCTCTGGCGTCGTCACATCAGCGCATGACGTTTCCGACGGCGGCATTGCCGTCGCGCTGGCCGAGATGGCGATGGCGTCCGGCATCGGCGCGACCGTCCCCGGCCTGGTCGGGACCGACCCGATCCCGGTCTGGTTCGGCGAGGATCAGGGCCGCTACCTCTTGACGCTGTCGATCGATCCGCAAAGCAAGGAATGGGACGCCATTCGCGAACTGCAGAGCAGGCTCGGCATCTTCGCGCCGTGGATCGGCTCGACCGGCGGCCGTGAGTTGAAACTTGGCGAGGCACGGGCGATCGCTGTCGGCGAATTGACCGCTGCCCACGAATCCTGGTTTCCTCGCTTCATGGCAAATGAGGTCGTGGACCCGTGATTTGATCGAGCGGGCCCGTTTCGGTGTGGTTCATCCGCCATTTCGATCATATCTATGAGATCTGAACAAGGAATCCTCGCATGGCAATGGACGCGCACGACATCGAACGGCTGATCAAGGAAGGCATTCCGGACGCCAAGGTGACGATTCGCGACCTGGCCGGCGACGGCGACCATTATGCGGCCGAAGTGGTGGCCGAAAGCTTTCGCGGAAAAAGCCGCGTCCAGCAGCATCAGATGGTCTACGACGCGCTGAAGGGCAATATGGGCGGCGTGCTGCACGCGCTCGCTCTGCAGACCAGCGTGCCGGAGTAAGCTTTTTTGGGGCTTTGCTGGCTTGGGAAAATAGCCGTCCGATGCTCTTGGCCCAGGCCATCCTTTGCGCCATTTGCGTGACGAGGGCGGCAAACGTCTTGTTTCAGGCAACCTATGGGTTTATTTGAAAGGGAATGTTTCGAGCCCGACTCCCGCGGGCATGAAAGGATTTTCTATGAGCGGTATCAACGACTACATCGACAGCGAAGTGAAGGCCAACGACGTCGTTCTCTTCATGAAGGGCACGCCCGGTTTTCCGCAATGCGGATTTTCCGGTCAGGTCGTGCAGATCCTCGACTATATCGGGGCCGACTACAAGGGCGTCGACGTGCTGACCTCGGCCGAGCTGCGGCAAGGTATCAAGGAATACTCCAACTGGCCGACAATCCCTCAGCTCTACGTCAAGGGTGAGTTCGTCGGCGGTTGCGACATCGTCCGTGAGATGTTCCAGGCTGGCGAACTGCAGACGTTCCTCGTCGAAAAGGGCGTCAGCGTCAAAGGCGCCGCCTGACGAACACGTAGGGCACTTCGCCAAGCTGATTATCTCCCCGGTATCGGGGCACAAGACGAATGAATGCGCCGGTGCGCCGGCGCTCTTTCGTTTGAAGATCGGACTTTGCCGTGGATCAGCATGCAGAAGCGCAGCAAAAGGCAAGCACCTTGCCTATTCCGCGCTGGGAATTCATCGCGCTGTGCGCGGCGTTGATGGCGCTCAACTCGCTGGCCATCGACATCATGCTGCCGGCGCTGCAGCAGATCGGCGCCTCGCTGGGCGTGGAAAATGAAAACCATCGCCAATATGTGATTGCCGCGTACATTCTCGGCTTTGGCGGCGGACAGCTTTTCTTCGGGCCGATCTCTGACCGCTTCGGACGCCGCGCTCCGCTCGTCGTCGGACTGGTTATCTACGTCGCAGCGGCGAGTGCGGCGGCAATCGCCCCGACATTCGCCACGCTTATCCTGTGCCGGGTGGTGCAAGGCATCGGTGCCGCGGCCACACGCGTCATCGCCGTCTCGATCGTGCGCGATACGTTCGACGGTCGGCGCATGGCCGAAGTCATGTCGCTGATCTTCATGGTCTTCATGGCCATTCCGGTGGTGGCGCCAGGCATCGGCCAGGTCATCATGCTGTTTGCCTCCTGGCACTGGATCTTCATCACCATGGCGGCCGGGGCCCTGATCGTGTCGGCGTGGGCGCTGCTGCGCCTGCCCGAAACGCTGCGTCCCGAATATCGCCGGCCGCTGACGGCCGAATCCATCATCGGCGGCTTCCGCATCGTGCTGACCAATCGCATCGCGCTATGCTATGCCTTCGCCAGCACTTTTGCCTTCGGCGCGATGTTCGGCTTCATCAACTCGGCGCAGCAGATCTATGTCGGCGTCTTCGGCGTCGGCGAGATGTTCCCTCTGATTTTCGCAGGGATCGCCGGCGTGCTCTCCTTTTCGAGCTATCTGAATTCGCGCCTCGTCGGACGCATCGGCATGCGCCGCCTGTCGCAAAGCGCGCTGCTCTTGTTTCTGGCCATCAGCCTCGCCTGGCTGGTCGTTTCCATCCAGATGAAGATGCCGCTCTGGCTTTTCATCACCTTCTTTGCCTGCACGATGGTCCCGTTCGGCGCACTCGGCGCGAATTTCAACGCGCTCGCCATGGAGCCGCTCGGCCAGTTGGCCGGGACGGCGTCGTCCATTCTGGGCTTCATGCAGACCTTCCTCGGCGGCGTGCTCGGCACGCTGATCGGCCAAGCCTTCAACGGCACGGTGACGCCCTTGGCCGCCGGATTCTGCAGCGTTTCGCTTGGCGCATTGGTGATGGTGCTGATCGCCGAGCGCGGCAAATTCTTCCAGCCGCAGAACCCGCCGGTTTAAGGCCGCACGCGTTTCAGGATTCATCCCCGCTCGCTGCGGTGAAGCGAGGGAACAGCAAACGCCCTGCGATCGCCCCACCCATCCTGTCCGAAACCGGCAGTGGCAGAGCCTTGTCGAGCGCCTCGAGGACGGAGGCGACGAAAGCCCGGTTGAGGCTGCCATCATCCCCCAGACGGGAGTAGGTGGCGCGAGGCTTGCCGATAAGTGTGCCGTTTCGGCGAATTGAGAACTGCAGCGTCAGGGTCATGCCCGCGGTTCCGGGCGGCGGCTCCCAACAGGCGACGATCGCGGAGAACATCTCGTTTATGGTGTCGACGGGTTCGGGACTGCGACAGCCGCGCTCCTGCGATGTTGCCGCGTTAGGCCCGGCAACCAGGGCAAGGGTAAGGGCGACAATTGCGGACCGAGGTTTCATCTCGGGTCTCCGGTTTCGCGCGGATAAATGTAATCGAATTTTTCGACTAAAGCTTCCATCGACTATCAGCGCTGCGGATGGATCCTTTCAGACGTCGGCGCTTTAGTGGCGCACCATGCCGGCGTCGACATTCAGCGTCTGGCCGGTGATCCAGCGTGCGTCATCCGAGGCCAGGAACGACACCACATCGGCGATATGTTCCGGCTGCCCTTTGCCTTTCATAGCCTGCAGCATCTCGACAAAGCCGAACGCCTCGTTGTGCGGGCTCGCCTTGACCCCATCGCTCTCGATCAGGCCCGGCGTCACCGCGTTGGCGGTGATGTTGTATTTGCCGAGTTCTGTGGCGAGCGCCCTGGTGAAGCCGATGACGCCGCCCTTGGCCGCGACATAGGCCGCCATGTTCGGCGTGCCGGCAAAGAAGCTGTTGGAGGCGATGCTGATCACCCGGCCGGCCTTGCCGGCGGCACGCATCTGGTCCGTTGCCGCGCGGCTGACGATGAAGGTTCCGGTCAGATTGACGTCGATGATCTTGCGCCAATGGTCGAGGTCGACATCGTCCCAGGCGACGAAGGGCACGATGCTGGCGTTGTTGATCAGGATATCGATGCCACCGGTCAGTGCCTGGATCTCGGCGAACAGCGCCTTGACGGATGCCGGATCGGAAATGTCGGCGGCGATCGCCTTCGCTTTTGCGCCGATCGCCGCCGCCGCCGCTTCGGCGCCTTCCGCATTGATGTCGCTGACGATGACGGTCGCGCCATCGACGGCCAAGCGCGCGGCGATCGCCTTGCCGATGCCTTGTGCGGCCCCGGTAACCAGGGCGGTCTTTCCCGCAAGCCGTTCAGTCATTTCCGTGCTCCATGTGATCTGTGACTTCATCTCAGGCGTCGGCGTCGATAACGGCGAGCGCCGCGTCGATGCCTTTGCCGACCGCGAGCTTTTCGCCCAAAGCATTCATCGCGCCGCCAAGTGCCGTCAGCGCCGCGATCGCATAGATCGGCTGGGCGGTCGGGCCCATATGGCCGATGCGCGTCAACTTGCCCAATGTCTCGCCCCGGCCCGACGAAAACACCACGCCGTAACGGGCGCGCGCAGCCTGGCGAAGCGCCTCCTCGTCGATGCCTTCGGGCGTCCGGACGGCAGTCGCGGTCGGCGATGCGATGATGTCGCTGGCCGCCCAGATCGACAGACCCATCGCGGCGACGCCGGCGCGCATGGCCTTGGCGGTGAGCGCGTGGCGCGCCCACACCGCCGCCGGTCCCTCATTGAGGTAGAGGTCGAGCGCGACGTCGAGCCCGTTCACTTCCGCGACAGACGGCGTGAACGGAAACGGCTTGTCCTTCGACCACGCATGCTCCCAATCGACGATGCTGAGCATCGACGCGCGCGGCGCCAGTGGATTGGCCTTCATTTTCGCCCAGGCCCGCTCGCTGACGCCCATCATCGTCAGCCCGGGAGGCGCGCCGAGGCATTTGTTCGGGCCGGTGACATAAATGTCGGCTCTGCAGTCCTCCGGATGCGTTTTCATGCCGCCGAAGGACGAAACGGCGTCGACGATCAGATAGGCACCATGCGCCGAAACCAGCGCGCCGATGGCGTCGATCGGGTTGATGGTGCCCGACGGCGTGTCGTGGTGGCAGACGGAAACGATGCTGATTTCCGGATGCGCTTCCAGCATTGCCGCAACCGCCTGTGGGTCGATCGCCTCGTTATAGGGCACCTCGATTTCGAGCAGATGCGGCGAATAGCGCTTCGCCCAATAACCAAACCCCTTGCCGTAGACTCCCGAGGCAAGGTTGAGCACGACGTCGTCGGGCGTGATCAGGGAGGCTGCCGCGGCCTCCAGGCCAAGAACCGGCTCGCCATGCAGAATGATCGGCTTGTTGGACAGCCGCATCGCCTTCTGCGCCTTGTCAACCACACGCTCGTATAAAAGCTGGAACGCCGGGTCGTAATCGTAGAGCACGGTGCGGCCGAGGCCGCGCAGCACGTCGGGATAGGCGTTCACCGGCCCGGCAGTAAGTGTGATGACCGGTTCGGCGTGTTCGAGATAGCGCATGGTCTTTTCTCCGCGTTGGCGGCGGTCAGCCGTAGAATTGCGTGCCGGTCCGATAGGTCTTGAAGTTTTCCATGTCGTGCGAATACATCAGCTCGGCCCCATAATCCTCGGCGAGCTTCTTCACCTTGCGCATCGAGTTGACACCCGCCACCGGGTCGATGTGGAAGGCCGCCTGGCACAGCGTTTCAAGGCTCTTCTGCGTGTAGGCCGCATCTATGGTGAACATGATCGGCTTGCGCTTGGGAAATTCGACCAGCAAGCTGTAATGGCCGATCGAATGACCGGGCGTCGAGATCAATTTGACCCCCCTTGCAAGCTCGACATCGCCGTCGATGCCCTCGAAGGTCGAGTTGGCCCGCGTCGTGCCCTCCAGCAATTGCGCGGTCGCGTCACGCGCTTCGGCAGCCTCCGCCGAAAAGCTCAGATCCGAATAGCCGAGGTGCTCGAAAGGCTGAGGATTGCAGGCCTGCGGCACCTCGGTGCGATGACAGATCTTCTTGGCATGCGGAAAATACTTGTTGCCGCCGCAATGGTCGAAGTGGAAATGCGAATTGACGACGACGTCGATATCCTTCGGCTCGAGGCCGAGCAGCGCCAGGGCGCCGGGAATGGTCTGGTGCTTTTCCTGGATCGGCTTTTCGAAAGGCAGCACCTTCATGACGTGATCGTAGTCGTAGCCGGTGTCGATGAGAAAGCGGCCCTCGGCATGCTCGATCAGGATCGAATAGACGGGAAAGCGCACTTCGCCGCCGGGGCCGCGATTCCAGAACACGTGATAGCCGTCGAGAACGAGCGAGCCACCATCGAGCAGGTAGACCTTGGTATCCGACATTTTGTTCTCCTCTGTTGGCGCGGGTCCCGTCCGCGCTTGAACCTGATCAGCGCACGCCGCGCTCGTATGGAATGCCGAGCGCGGCCGGCAGGCTGGCCCGCCGGCCGAACAGAACCAGCATGATCATCACCGCCAGGAACGGCAGCATCTGGATGACGTCGGTTGGTATGTTGATGCCGGCCACCTGCATGGCTGTCGTCAGCGACAGGCACACGCCGAACAACAAGGCACCGAACAGCACCCAGACCGGGCGACCACGCGCCAGCATGGCCAGCACGATGCCGAGAAAGCCCGCGCCATTGGTGATGAAAGGAATGAACAGACCGGCGCCGACATTGGCGAGAAAGCCGCCGCCAAGCCCTGCCAGCGCTCCAGTCGTCAGCACGGCGATGGCGCGGGTTCGTGCGACGTCGATGCCGGCGACGTCAAGGGCGGCCGGCTTGTCGCCCGCCGCCTGCAGGTTCAGGCCGAGTTGCGTGCGCCGATAGATGTAGCCCATGGCAAAAACCAGCGCGACCGCCAGGTAGACGATCAGATGCTGCCTGAACAGCGCCGGCCCGATCACCGGAATGTCCGACAGCAACGGGATGACGGTCACATCCACCGCTGGCAGGCGGGGATAGCTGCGCGAAAACTGGAAATGGTGGAGCAGCGCCGTCAGGCCTTCAAGTCCCAGGGTCAGCGCTATGCCGATGACGATCTGGTTCAACCCGATGCGCACGCAAAGCAGCGCCATGACCAGCGCCACCGCGATACCGCCGCCAGCGCCTGTGAGAAAGCCCAGCCACAGCGATCCGGAATAGAAGGCGCCGACGAAGCCGAGATAGGCGCCGGCCAGCATCATGCCTTCGATGCCGATGTTGAGCACGCCGGCCTTTTCGGACATCTGTTCGCCGAGGCCAGCCAGCAACAGCGGGATCGCCGCGGTGACGGCGCCAAACAAAAGCGCGCTGAGAAAGACTTCGCTGAACAGCCCGGTCATAACTTCAGGCCCTCCGCGACTGATTGTAGCGGTGATCGATGTATTCGGCGAGCGCGAGCACGATCAGCACGATGGAGACCAGCACCAGCGTGAAATGATTGGGCACGCCGAGGCGGCGGGCCGCGCTCTCGCCGCCGATCGACAGCACCGAAAGCAGGAACACGAAACCGATGGCGGCAAAGCCGTTCATGCGGGCGAGGAACACGACGGGAATGACCGCCAGCCCATAGGCGGGGTTCCAGTCGGCGCGGACGTTACCCTGGACGCCGAGGATATCGACAGCGCCGGCAAGTCCGGCCAGCCCGGCCGACATGGCGAAGACGGCAATGGTGAGCTTCGGCACGCCGAGCCCCGCATGGATGGCCGCGCGTGGGTTGGCCCCGACGATCCTCAGCTTCAGGCCGAAGGCCGTGCGCGTCATCACCAGATGTACGGTGATGATCGCCGCCAGTCCCAGAAGCAGGCCGCTGGTGATGGTCGTGTCGAGCAGGCGCGGCAGCCGGTCCTCGACCGGCAAGGTGCGGGTCTGCGGCACGGTCGTGCCCGGATCGCGAAACACCAGCTTGACCAGCACATTGGCGAGCGAGGTGCCCAGGAACGTCATCATCAGCGTGGTGATGATCTCGTTGACGCCCTGATAGGCCCGCAAAAGGGCCGGCACCAGCGACCAGAGCATCGCAACCGCCATGGCGATGACGAACGAGCAGATCAGCGCCAGCCAGGCAGGCATGACTTCCACGAAGAGCGGCGCGCTGGCGGCGGCCGTTACCGCGCCGAGCAGGAACTGGCCATCGCCGCCGAGATTCCACATGCCGGCGCGAAAGGCCACGATCAGGCCAGCCGCAAGAAACAGCAGCGGCGCCATGCGCGTCAGCGTCTGCTGGATGCCGAGCGGCGACAAAAGCCCTCTCTCGAGCACAAAGCCATAATAGGCAAGCGGGTCGACCCCGACGGCAAGCAGGATGCAGCCGGCGATGACAAGCGCGGCCAGTATAGGCCCGATGGTCATCAGCAGCCGATGCTGGATATCGCGGCGCGTCACCACAGCAGCCGTGGCATCGAGTGCGGTTGCGCCGGCGGCTGGGACGGTGTCGATGCTCATGCGGCAAGTCCGATCATCAAGCGACCGATCTTGGAGCGGGCATCGCCGACATTCTCGACCGTGCCGACCAGCGAGCCGTTCGAGATGACGGCGATGCGGTCGCACATGCTGAGCAACTCCTCCAGGTCGGTGGAGATGAGCAGAACGGCAAGGCCGCGAGCCGCCGTGTTGCGGATTCGCTGACGCGAAGCCAATGTGTTGGCGAGATCGAGCCCATAGGTCGGCTTGTTGAAGATCACCACTTTTGCGCCTTCGGCGAGTTCGCGCGCCAGCAGCACCTTCTGGATGTTGCCGCCGGAGAGCCGGGCGACCGGCGTTTTCAGGCTGGGCGTGCGCACGTCGTATTCGCGGACGAGCTGAGCGGCGCGCTTGTCGATTTCAGCGCGCTGCTCGACGCCGTTGCGCCAGAAGGGAGCGGCGCCGACCTGCTTGAGGAAGAAGTTGATCGAGACCGGAAAAGTCCCGACCGTGCCCTCGCCGAGCCGGTCGTCGGTCAGGTAGCGAAGGCCTCGCTCACGGCGTTCTCCGACGCTCAGCGCCTCGATGGGCGC
Source organism: Mesorhizobium sp. WSM2561 (assembly GCF_000513915.1). Classification (NCBI taxonomy): domain Bacteria; kingdom Pseudomonadati; phylum Pseudomonadota; class Alphaproteobacteria; order Hyphomicrobiales; family Phyllobacteriaceae; genus Mesorhizobium; species Mesorhizobium sp. WSM2561. Next base: position 54,892 of record NZ_AZUX01000023.1, on the reverse strand, counting down.
GCCCTGCAGCCGCACCGAACCGCTCACCGTCGCCCGCTGGCCGGCCAGCGCTTCCGCCAGTTGCTTCTGGCCATTGCCGTCGATACCAGCGATGCCCAGCAGCTCGCCTGGACGGATGTCGAACGAAATCGACAACAGGCCCGGCGCGTCGTCTGTCGATGCGACCGCGAGTTCATGGACCTGAAGCAGCGGAGCCGCTCCGGCGTGAATGGTGCGAACCGGACGCTCGGACGCTTCCGGGTCGTCCTTCTGCTTGCCGAACATCAATTCGACGATCTCCGAAACGATCGCCTGCTCGCCTAGCGCGCGAAACCGCTCGGGAGGAATTTCGCCGACCTTGCGGCCGAGTTTCAGCACCGAGATTCGATCGCCAAAAGCCGCCGCCTCCTTGAGCTTATGGGTGATGAAGACGATCGCCAGCCCCTGCTCGACAAGGCGGCGCATCAGCGCGCCCAGCTCATCGATGCCCTTCGGCGTCAGCATCGAGGTCGACTCGTCGAGGATCAGAAGCCGGCTGTTGCGCACCATCGCGCGCAGGATCTCGACCTGCTGCTGTTCGCCGAGCGAGAGTTCCGACACCTTGGCATGCAGCTTGACCGTGATACCGAGCGCCCTGGTGATTTCGGCGACGCGCACTTCCAGCTCCTCGGTCTTGGGCCGCTGCCACCACGGGCCGCCGAGCAACAGGTTTTGCGCGACCGTCAGCGTCGGCACCAGCATCACGTGCTGGAATACGGTTCCGATGCCGAGCGCCAGCGCATGGCGCGGCGAGGTGATCGCGATAGGCTCGCCGTCGACCAGTATGCGGCCCTCGTCCGGCTGCTGCAGGCCGGACAGCATGCCGATCAAGGTGGATTTTCCGGCGCCGTTTTCACCGAGCAGCACATGCACTTCACCCGGACGGATCGCCAGATCGACGCTGTCGTTGGCGACGACGCCGGGAAACCGCTTGGTCACGCCTTCAAGCGCGACGATGTCGCGCTTGTCGACCGACAATGAGGTCGCACTACTCATGAAGCCAAGGCCTTGAAACATGAAATCGGTCCGGCGGGGTGAATTGTCACCCCTCCGGAAGTCTGCATTGAAGCGCCTTACTGGGCGACGCTGGTCATCAGCGCCCTGACTGCTGCTGCATCATAGACCGGATCGACCTTGGTCTTGCCGGAAACGATGTCCTCGCGCAGCGTCTGGATCTCCGCCCATACCTTGTCCGGGATCGCAGCGGTTTTCAGAAGCTTGACCGAATCGTCCTTGAGGCCGATCGAGTAGCTCTTGGTGCCGAACGTGTCGGCCTTGAGGTCGGCGATCATCGCCGCATAGACCGGCTCGATGTTCCAAACCACCGACGACAGCAGGAAGCCTTTGTCGATCGGCGTCTTGTCGCCGATGACGTCGATGAAATAGACCTTGCCGCCATCGCCGGCCTTGGTCGTCTCGACCGCCTGCAGCATGCCGAAGCTCGAGCCGTTGCCCTGGCCGAAGATGATGTCGGCGCCCGATGCGATCACGCTTTCGGTAACGCGCTTGCCGCCGGCCGCATCGCTGTAGGCGGCGGGTCCGATCACCGCATAGGTGACCTTGACGTCAGGGTTCTCGGCCTTCACACCTTGCGCGAATGCCGCCGACTGCGAGTTCCACGACGGAGGCTCGCCGGACACGACGATGCCGACCGACTTGGAACGCGACATCTTGGCGGCGAGACGGCCGGCAAGGTACGCACCTTCGTGACCGCTCAGCGTGTAGTCTGCGACGAGCCCCGCCTCCAGGCCGGTCGGCGTGTCGACGATCGCCACTGGCACCTTGGTTTCCTTGGCGATTTCGGGAGCCGCGGTGTTGTACCCGCTGGCATGGGCAATCAACAGGCTGGCGCCGTCGGCCGCCAGTTCCCGCAATGTCGGGCGCACGTCGCCATAGCCGAGCCCCTGCGCCGTCACTATCTCGACACCGGCAGCTTTCGCCGCTGCCTTGGCAGCGTCGATGCCTTGCTGGTTCCAACCATAATCGGTGCCTTCTTCCGGCGTCAGGATGGCAATGGACTTGACTTCGGCGGCAAGTGCTGCATTGCCCAGCAAGAGGCCGCTTAATATAACAGCGCTTACGCTGCCCTTCAGGAACTTAGACATGTTACCCTCTCTGTTCGGTTGACCCAAGATATTCTTATTGTTATTGCGCAAAAGCGAGGTAGATTGCCTGAACAATTCCACACGGAGTTCATGCAAGGTGGTTGTGCGATACATCCTTCCGACAATTCTGGCGTTCACGTCGTTCGCCAACGCGGTTGAATTGCGGCACATCACTGTGCGAACCGGCACCGACGGGCTCGATCCGGTGCCACTGACGATCTCGAACGCGGGGCGCGAGGCGCTTTCCTGCAACGCAGACTTCGCCCACTGGTATTCGGCCACGATCGCCACCGCGGCGCCTGGCAAGAGCGCCCGTGTCGAGCTGTGGTTCGATCCAGAAACCGGGACATTTGCGATCCTCAACGACAAGCGCGAAAACCTGCCCGTCGAGCGGCTGTGGTGCGGCCTTGCCAGACAGGCATACGCCACGCGCGTGCAAATCGCGCTCGACTGGACCAGTGCAAGAAAGCGGCAAATGGCCGTGACCTGCAGCAGAGCGGACGACAGGCTGGTCTGCCGGTAGACGCTCGCTTTTTGCCAGGTCAGACACCGCCCCCGACCTTCACTCTGCCGCCAGGAATTTGTCGGTGAAGACGTCGTCGGCCGACAGTGCCGTTTTGAGCACGCCCTGATCCGTCAGCGTCTTCAAGGTCTCTTCCCATTGGGTCTTCGTCATCCAGCCGAGGCCGTGTTCCTTCGTCGCCGGGCTGTTGAACGTCGAAGCGATGTCGGCCTTGAGCTGGGCCAGCAGCACATCCTTCTTTTCCGCATAGCCAGGAACGGCCTTGGCGGTGATCTCGGCAGCTTCTTCCGGATGGGCCGCGACATAGTCGAAAGCCTCCCTGTAGGCCTTCACGAAGCGGCGCACGACATCGGCATTGTCCTTGATCATCGCTTCAGAGGTGAACAGTCCCGAGCCATAGGCCTTCCAGCCGTGATCCGCGCCGAGCATGATGCTCAGCGACCCTGGGCCGCCAGCCTTGGCTTCAAGTTCTGGCACTTCGGCGTCGAGATAACCGACGACCGTCTGGACCCGTCCGAGCAGCAGGTAGCTTTCGTAAGGCGGCGAGACGCTGTTGAGCGTCATGTCCTTCTCACTCATGCCGTTGGCAGCCAGGAAGCCCCGGAAGAAAATGTAGGTGGAGCCCGCCGGGTGGATGCCGATGGTCAGGCCCTTGAGGTCTGAAGGCTTGGTCAGCTTAAGCGTCTTGGCGAGCGAAATAATGCCCAGCGGCGACTGCTGGTTGACCGCCGCGAGCGCCACGACGGGAACATTCTGCGACCTTGCCACGGCGAGCGTGGGAAGATCGCCGAAGCCGAATTCAGCGTTGCCGTTGCCCACCAGCCGCATGGCGTCAGGCGAGCCGGACCCTTTGCGGACCTCGCTCACATCGATGTCGTTCTTGGCGAAGAAGCCTTTTTCCATGCCGACAAAGAACATGGCGTGATTGCCGCGCACCACCCAGTCGAGCTGGACGTTGACCGTGTCCGCCGCCAGCGCCGCGTTCGAGACGCCAAGCGCGCCGACAAATGCCGCAAAGGTGGCCGCCTTGATAAGAGAGCGTCTCAGCATTGTCTGTTCCCTTGTTTGGTTGTTCGAAAGATCCTAGGCCTGGCTGAATTTCGGCGCCCACGGCACCACGACACGTTCAAGAATTTCGGCTGCGTAGTAGAAGGCGATGCCGAGCACTGAAACCAGCAGCAGCGCCGCGAAGACAAGGGCCGTGTCGAGCTGCGTCGACGCGAATTGGATGACGTAGCCGAGCCCGTCCGAGGCTCCGGCAAATTCGCCGACGATGGCGCCGATGACGCTCAGGGTCGCGGCGATCTTGGTCCCGGCCATCAGGCTCGGAAGCGAGTGGGGGACACGGATCCTGAACAGGATCTGGGTCGGGCTGGCGCCGACTGAATTCATCAGCGACAGAAGCGAACGGTCGACCGATTGCATGCCGGCCAGCATCGACAGCGTCACCGGGAAGAAGGCGATGACCAGAATCAGACCGATTTTGGGAGCGAGCCCATAACCGAACCAGAGGATGAAGATCGGCGCCAGCGCGACCTTCGGCACATTCTGGAACAGCACGACGAGCGGGTAGAGTGCGCGGCCCAGCCAATCGAAGCGCACGATGACGAGAGCAAGCGCAATGCCGACTATGACCGAGACAAGAAAGCCAAACAGGATTTCGCCTGCCGTGACCACCGTCGCCTGCATGAGAGTGCCCCACTGCGCGACCAGCGATTTTGCAATCTCGGATGGGGCAGGAACGATAAAGGAAGATATCGAGAATATCCGCACCGCCGCTTCCCACAACACGATCGTCACCAGCAGAAGGATAGCCGCCGGAAGCCAGCTGCTTGTGGCCGCGTCCCAGCCGGAAACCGGTTGCGGCGATGAGACATTCATGAGGGGTTGCCTGCTCACGTCGCGCCTCCGGGCTGATGACTGGAGCGCAGCATCGTTCGAAGCTGAAGCACCAGCCTGACGAACTCGGGGACTTCGGTCACGGAAGCGTCGCGCGGATAAGGCAGCGGAATGTCCAGGCTCTGGGTAATGCGTCCCGGTTTGATTCCCAGCACATGAACCTGGCGCGACAACTGAATGGCTTCGTCGATCGAATGCGTCACGAAGACGATCGTCTTGCCGGTCCGCTGCCAGATCTCCAGCAGCGACTGGCCCATCGAATCGCGGGTGATCGCGTCAAGGGCGCCAAACGGCTCGTCCATCAGCAAGACCGCCGGATCGAGCGCCAAAGCCCGGGCGATGGCAACCCGCTGCCGCATGCCGCCAGACAGTTCGTTTGGGCGCTTGTGGGCGGCATCGCCAAGTCCCACCAGGTCCAGCATTTCCTGTCCACGCGCCCGCAGCGCCGAGCGCGACATCGATTTGTCGGCGATGCCGAGCAGCATCGAGGCATTGTCGACGGCGTTTTTCCATGGCAGCAGATTGGCATCCTGAAAGACCAGACCGATCATCCGCTTGCGCGCCGCTTCGCCTGGCGAAACGCCGGCAACCGAGACGCTGCCGCTGCTCGGATTTACCAACCCAGCCAGCACTTTGAGCAGCGTACTCTTGCCGCAACCCGAAGGGCCGATCAGGGAAACGAACGAGCCTTGCGGAACTGCAAGGTCTATATCCCTGAGGATCAGCTGGCGATTCCGATCCGTGCCCATGACCACCGAAACGCCTTTGGCGGAAATGAGGTCGTCGTGGCGCATGTGGGTCGGTCGGCCGCCGGCGGGTCGAATGGTTTCAACCTGCATGGTCGATCACCCCATGCATCGTGATTGGCCGCAGCTGCGCTGTCTTGATGGCACAGTCCGCATGAACGGCCAACCGGGTGAAGTCCCCGGCATGGCCAGCCTCATGCCTAACTCGTGCCATCGGCTACTCCCGGCCCTCGAGGATGCGGCGCACCGCGACCAGCTTGCGCGCCCGTTCGCCTTGCAGCGCCCTTATCTGCTCGGGCGTATAGGAGAACATGCCCTCGCCCGACTTGATACCGAACTTCGATGCACCGGTCTTCTCCAGCACCATCGGCGCCACATCATCCCGATTGGAGAGATCGGCGTTCAGGAACGAAGAGACGGATTTGTAGATATCGAGGCCGGCCATATCGAGCAGCGCCATTGGCCCGATGACGGCGATCTTGTAGCCGATGCCCCAGGATACGCAGGTGTCGAGATCCTCCGGTTCGATGACGCCGCGCTCGACCAGATCCACCGCTTCACGCAGCAGTGCGTAAAGAACGCGATTTTCGACGAAGCCGGGAACGTCTTTCTTCACGACCACCGGCAACAGGCCAATCGAGCGGATCAGGTCGCGTATCGTCGCCACCGTTTCGGGCGCGGTCTTCTCGCCGCCGATCACCTCGATCATCGGAATGATGTGCGGCGGGTTCGACCAGTGCATGCCGACCATTCTCTCGGGGTGCGAGATATGGGCCTGCAGCTTGGTGATCGGAATACCCGACGTATCCGAGGCGACGATCACCGAAGGACCGATCAGCGGGTCGATGGCGCGATAGGTTTCGGCCTTGATGTCGATATTCTCAGGCACATTCTCGATGACCAGTTCCGCACCATCAACGGCCTCGGCGATAGTGCGGGCGAAGCGCACCGTGCCGGCGCCCGTTGCCGGCACCTTGATGTCGAGACGGTCCAGAACCCCGCCGGCGATGTCGAGCGTGCCGCGGGCGCGTTCGACCGCGACATCGGAAACATCGTACGCCGCCACGTCGAGCCCGCCGCGCGAAAGCCGCGCGGCGATGCCCGGACCCATCGTTCCCAGTCCGATGAGAGCGGCGCGCTTGATCATCATGCGGCCTTTGCGGGAGCCGCAGCGGTTGCCGCCTTGAAGGCTGGACGAGCGGCGATTGCGGCGACCCAGCGCTCGAGATTGGGCAGCGACGGCCGATCAATCTTGAAGTCGATGCAGCGTTTCAGGATCGGTGCGCAGGCGATGTCGGCAATGGTCAGCTTTCCCAGCGCCAGGAATTCCTTGCCGGCCAGATGCCCGTCGATGATCTTGAGCTGCGCCACCAGGTCCTTGACCTGTTCCTTGTATTCGGCGGTCTGTTCCTCTGGCGTCAGCTTGGCCCCCTTGAAGGCAGCCATATAGCCGGGATTGACCGCCGCCAGCAGAAAATCCATCCAGCGCTCGACCTCGGTCTTTTCCGCAGGGGTGGCGCCATTCAGCCGCTCACCGCCGGATGCCGCGAGATAGCGCAGGATGGTGTTGGACTCCCAGATCACGGTGTCGCCGTCGACCAGCGTCGGGACTTTCAACGTCGGATTAAGCGCCTTGTATTCGGCCGTCTGGGTGTTTTCGAACTGGCGGCCGTAATCTTCGCGCTTGTATGGCGCGCCAAGCTCTTCGAGCATGAAGAGCACCTTTTGAACGTTGCCCGATGTCTGGCGGCCTAAGAGCTTGTACATATCATCTCCTCGATTGTGGCCTACTTGCCGGCCGGCAGCGGCTTGTAGACGATAGCGTCCATTTCGATCTTGGTGTTGATGACGGCCTTTGCCTCCACCGTCGTGCGCGCCAGCACCGCGTCGCCGATCCCTTCGAGAAACGCCTTGTTGTAGCGGCCGAAGTCGCGCGTATCCTCGAGATAGGTGGTGATCCGCACGACATCGGAGAGCGTTGCCCCCTCATCGGCAATGACGCGCGCGATGGTCCTCAGCGTCGCCAGCGTCTCTTCCTCGATCGTGCCGCTGATCATGTTGTTGTTCTCGTCCTTCGGCACCTGGCCGGAGACGAAAATGAAATCGCCGGCACGCACCGCCGGATGAAACGGCAGGTTCGGATTCTTCTTGCCGATGGCGTAGTGGCTGGCGGATTTTCGCGTGCTGTCGCTCAACCTATCCCCCTAGAGAACGCTGGTTTCGATGATATCGACGCCACGGACGCGGTCGATAAGGTAGACGATGCCGCGATCGTCGATGGTGACGTCGTTGGAAGACGATCGCTCGGCGCCCTCAGGCGCATCGGGCACGAAATGGCCGACCTCCTTGGGTGCGAACGGGTCGGCGATGTCGACCAGCCGCAGCCCCTGGGCGAACCATGCAAACGGAATGATGGTGCCCTTGAACCGCTCGGAAGGCTGATGGCAGCCGGTCATTGGCGGTTGTGGTTCGCCATCCGGGTCGAGGCCAGGCACCTGGAAGGTCGAGATCGGCAGCGGCTTCGTTTCGTCGGTGATGTCGTAGATCCAGGTGAAGGCCGGCGGCGAAGGTCGGAGCTTGGCGACATCCTCGTCCGCCACCACCATGATGTTGCGGCCCTTGAGGGGCTGCGGGATCGGCAGGCATGTGTGCGTGGGATGCGGGAAGCTCGGGCTCGAATTGACATGCGAGACAAGCTTCGGCGTCGAAATGTCGGAAATGTCGAGGATGAACAGGCCGTGATGCCAGTAGCTGACATAGAGCCGGTCGCCCATGCGTAACGGATGGTGGCAGCGCGGCGTGACGTAATCATGCCACGGATACTCTTCGCCGCCGCCGGTCCATTGCCCCGGTATCCACCAGCGGCCGATTTCGACCGGATTTACCGGATCGATCAGGTCGAGGATCATCACGATGTTGCCGACATAGCCGTCGGCAGTCGGCGAGATATAGGCATAGCGGCCGTCATAGTCGTAGCGATGCACGCCATGGCCGCCGGTTATCCACTTCGAGATCAGCCTCGGCTCCGCCGGTCGGGTCGTGTCGTAGAGCGCCAGGCCACCGCCGAAATCGGCCGGGCCCGCATTGCCGAAGCGCTCGTGGTTGATGATCATCAGACCGTCCTGGGCGCGCACCTTGTGCGAGTGCCAGCCGGGCGGAACGTCGATCGTCGCGACCTTCTTGGGATTGCGCGGATCGGAAATGTCGACAAGCGTCGTGCCGCTCGGCGGACGCATGTGGCCGATATAGAGAATATTGCCGTCGACCCAGACCTGACCACCGCCGGGACAGTCGACATGGCCGATCTGCTTTGTGTTGAACGCCGAAACCAATGCATCCGCCCTTGCTGCTGAACCGTCTCGTTCTTTGTCCGCGCCACTATGGCGGCGCGGACGGTTTCCCCTGCAAACTAGACGATGCGGAGCAGATCGCCGGCCTGGTTGCGGCCCCAGCGCTTGTAGAGCAGCAGCGCCTTCTGTGTCGGCGCATCGGTCGCGCCGAAGAAGATGACCGGCTCGGTCGAGGAGCCATTGATATGCTCGACCCAGCAACCGCCCGGTATGGCGATCGTGTCGAACTGGTTCCAGTCGTAGCGCTTGCCGTCGATCATCGAATGGCCATTGCCGCGGAACGGCGCCAACAGCAGGCTGGCGGTCTCGCGCTGCGGCAGCGTTTTTTCGCCCGGCCGCAACATCTGCACGTAGAAGTTGATCGTGCGGAAGACCGGGCCGCCGGTGGTGGGGTCGACATAGTCGATGACGATGCCTTCATGCGGATCGCCGTCCCAATCCTTGTGCGCGTCGAGGATCGCTTCCATCTTTTCCCAGCGATAGACATACATCGGCGACGACAGGCCGCCGCCGCGCTTGTGGTCGACGAAGCGCGGCATCAGGCCGCCCTCGCCATAGATTCGCTGCGAATAATCGCTCGGAAAACGCGCGGTCTGCACCTTCTTCTCGACTTCCTTGCCGTCGACCATCTCGGTGTATTTGTGATCGAAATGCACGGCGTGCAGCGTCTCGACCAGCGGCAGGTCGAGGACCGAAAGGTTGACCGCCTGTTCGCCGCCGACCGTGCCGTGATTGTGCCAGGCGTCGTTCGGCGTCAGCACCATGTCGCCGGGGCCGAAAACCACGTCCTCGCCCTCGACGCCGGTAAAATTACCCTTGCCGGTCAGGCCAAAACGTATGGCGCTCGGCGAATGCTTGTGCGGCGGCATGATCTCGTCCGGATCATTCAGGCGGTAGGCGGTGTACATGGTGCTGACCGAGGCGCGCTTGGGCGCGAGCCCCGGATTGACCAGGATCAGCGACCGGCGCTCGCTGTCGTCCATGGTCACCAGTTCGGCGGCGCGCTGCAGCAGCGGCTCGATGTCGGCATAGGACCAGACGAAGGGGATCGCCTTCGACATCGCCATGAGCTGCTTGATCTCGTCGTGATCGACGCCTTCCGACGTCGCCCAGAACGGGAACATATTCTTTTCGTAGAGGGCGTCATAAAGGCCCTTCAGCGCGGCCTTCTTGTTGGTGACGGTAAGGTCTGTCGGTTGCGCCAAGGACATGTCTGACACCTCTCTTCACGAAGAAAACGCGTTTAACCAACTCAACCGTATTCGGATTGGTTTTGCTCGACAATCCCAAAATTGAGAATTTTAGAAATTTTTGGTTGAGCGCTTCTTTGAAAGCCGAATGACTCCAAAAAGGGCAAGAAAAGTCGAAAAGATGCGAGAATATGGCCGGTCCGGCGAATGCGGATTGTACCATTACGGCCGTGGCAATCGCTCGGCAGCCCAACCAACTCGAATTTTGTTTTCAACCAAAGGAATTTGGTTGAACACCGGGCGACAGCGATCAGGCCGCCATGCTTTGTTCAGCACGGCCGCGGATCAGGTCCGAGGCCTTTTCGGCGATCATGATGACCGCCGCATTGATGTTGCCGCAAATAAGGTCCGGCATCACGGAAGCATCCACTGCGCGAAGTCCGGCAACGCCGCGTACCCGCAGTTCGGGATCGACCACCGAGCCGGCATCGACACCCATGCGGCAGGTGCCGCCGGGATGATGTACGGTGATCGAGGTTTTGCGAATATGCTCATCGATCTCGTCGTCGCTCTGGCATTGCGAGCCCGGAAAGAACTCCGAGGCGATGAACGGCATCATCGACGGTTGCGCAGCGAGGTTGCGCGCGACGCGGAAGCCGGCGCGAAGCGACTGCCAGTCGCGCGGCGAAGACAGGAAATTCTGGTGGATCAGCGGCGCGGCCAATGGGTCGTTCGACGCCAGTTTCACGCTCCCCCTGCTCTCCGGCTGGACGGCGACGATGCGGGTCGCAAAGCCATCGGCGAAGGGCGCTTTGAATGGCGGCATGTAAGGCCATGCGGCAAGCGGCGCAGCCGTGAAAAGCAGCTGAACATCCGGCAACGGCCGGCTTGCATCGCTTTTCAGAAACGCCACGACCCCGCCGGGCACATCTCCCGAAAAGCCCTTTCCGGTAAAATAGGTCTTGACGAAATCCAGCCCGATACGATCGGCCCGCATCATCTTGAGGAATGGCCCCGGCTGCTTGCGCCGATACATCAGAATGACCGAGACATGGTCCTGCAGGTTCTTGCCGACCTGCGGACGGTCTACTTTCGTCTCGATACCATGCGCGGCGAGCTCGCCGCTATCGCCGATCCCCGACAGCATCAGCAACTGCGGCGTGTTGATGACGCCGCCGGCAAGCACGACCTCATGCCGCGCCAGCACCTGGTGGGTCGCGCCGCCCCTGGTGTAGGCGATGCCGATCGCTCGCCCGTCCTTCAGCATTATCCGCGTCGCCATCGCGCCGGTCAGCACCTTGACATTGCTGCGGCGCATGGCAGGACGCAGATAGGCCGACGCGGTCGAGCAGCGGCGACCGTTTGCGATCGTCATCTGCAGGCGGCCAAAGCCTTCCTGCACCGGGCCATTGTAATCGTCGGTCTGGGGATATCCGGCATCCCGGCTCGCCGTAGCGAAGGCATCGATCAGTTCGTCCTTGTAGCGGCAGAACTGCGTGTTCAGCGGCCCGCTGCCGCCGCGATAGTCGCTCTCGCCCTTTTCCCAGCGCTCCTGCTTCTTGAAATAGGGCAGCACCTTGTCGAATGACCAATCGGTGAGACCGCTGGCCGCCCAGCGATCGTAATCGCCGCGATTGCCGCGCACATAGGCCATGGCGTTGGTGGAGGAGGAGCCGCCGATGACCTTGCCGCGCGCACATTCGACCTTGCGTCCGCCGACATTGGCCTCGGGCTCGCAGAAATACATCCAGTCGTGACGGCGTTCGGTCAGGATCTTACCCCAGCCGAGCGGGATGTGGATCATCGGATCGCGATCCCAGTCGCCGGCTTCCAGGAGCAGCACGGAAACATCAGGATCTTCGCTCAGGCGGTTTGCAAGCACGCAGCCGGCCGACCCGGCGCCGACAATGACATAGTCGAATGTTTCCCCAAACGGCATGCACTGTCCTCGGGAGAAGACGGCCCCGCCGAGATGTGAGCCGTCAAAGAAACAACTGCGGCACTCAACCATCGCGCAACTGGTGTTGTCAACCATCGGACGCAGATGTAGATTGGTTGAGTTGGTTGAGTGCCGTGCCCATCGATTCCGTGTCACAACTGATATCGGGACATCGAGTCGACCGCTGCCGATCAGACAGGAGATTTGGTTTTGAGCGCATTCGAGCCGCAGATCGTATCATCGGATCTCGACGACATCATCGCAGCGGTCCGCCGCTTGCAGCAGGGCGGCGGCAAGCTTCCTTCCGAGCGTGACCTTGCCGAACATCTCAACGTGAAACGCCATCAGCTTCGCAAGGCGCTCGAGATGCTGCGCCAATCAGGTGATTTGAAACCGGCGCGCGCGAGGCGTGCGCCGACTGCCCTGCCCCGATATGGCGAAGAACTTGTCAGGGTAACCAACCCCATCGAGGTTCTGGAGTTGCGCCTGCTCATGGAACCGGGCCTCGCCCGGCTGGCATCGCTGCGCGCCTCCTCGTTCGAGACGGCCCGGATCATCGATGCGGCAACCACGCCGGAGAATGCCTCGTCGGGCGCGGTCGATTTCGCTTTTCATTCCGCCATCGTCGCTGCCGCCCGCAACCATCTTGCCGCCGAATTCTACAAGATGCTGCGCCAGGTCGGGGTCGATGCGCGGGTCAAGGTCGCACGGACCGCAGCACCCACCTGCCCTAAGCGGATCGCCGAGCGCGACGGCGAACATCGTCTGATCGCCGAAGCGATCTCGAAACGCGACCCCGAAGCAGCCGAAGCGGCCATGCGCGCGCATTTGCTATCCGTGCAAAGACGAATCACGGAGCGGTCGAATGCCGGCGCTTTTGCGGCATGAGCGTCTCGTATTCTAGCCAGACAGCCTGCTCGCGGGAACTTTCAAATTGATGCGTCATTTCGACGTGCTGGTCGTCGGCGCCGGATCTGCCGGCTCGGTGGTGGCTAGCCGGTTAAGCGAGGACAGCGCGTGCCAGGTCGGCCTGATCGAAGCCGGGGTCATGCCGTCCGATCCCGATATCGCCGACCCGTTGAAATGGACGATGCTGCAGGGCCGCGCCTATGACTGGGCTTATCGGACGGTGCCGCAACCCTTTACCGCAAACCGCGTCCACGAATGGCCGCGCGGGAAGATCGTCGGCGGTTCTAGCTGCCTGCATGCCATGGCCTATGTGCGTGGCCATCCCGATGATTTCCGGCCCTGGGCAGTAGCAGGCGGCCAGCGCTGGTCCTTTTCGGGCTTGTTGCCGGGCTTCGTCCGCAGCGAAGCTTTCACCGCCTTCGACGCGCCGTCGCGCGGCCGCAGCGGACCGTTGGACGTCTATCTGCCGGATGCGGAGGTCAGCCCCGTCGTCCGCGCCTATATAGCCGCTGGACAGGCCATGGGGATCCCCGTCCTGACCGACCACAACAGCGGCGAACTCGCTGGCACGAGCCCTAATTCGCTGAACATCCGCGCCGGCAAGCGCCTGAGCGTCGCCGACGCCTATCTGCCGCCGGAGGTCATGGTGCGACCGAACCTCGCTCTGCTCACCGCTCACGAAGTCGAGCACCTCGTGCTGGAAGGCCAGCGGGCCACGGGTGTGGCTGTCGTGTGCGATGGGGAGAGCATGACGATCTCCGCCGACAGGATCATTCTTTGTGCCGGCGCGGTGTCGTCGCCGCTCATCCTCATGCGATCGGGCATCGGCGATCCGGATACACTGAAGCGGGCGGGGATTCGCTGTCGTGCCGACCGGCGCGATGTCGGCCGCAATCTGCAGGACCATCTGCTGGCCCTTGGGAACGTCTACAGCACGAAAAAGCCGCTGCCCCCGTCGCGCCTGCAGCACTCGGAATCGCTGATGTATCTGCACGGCAGCGACCCGACCCGTTCGACGGGAAGCCCCGATATCGTACTCGCCTGCGTCGTTGCTCCATCGGCCGCAGTGGGCTTGAATGCGCCGCCCTACGGCTCGGCTTTCACGATACTCTGCGGCGTCACCCAGCCGACCAGTCGTGGGTGCATCGCACCGAGCGGGCCGGGCCGGAACGATGCACCGATCATCGATCCGCATTATCTCGAAACCGAACATGACCGGGCCGTTTTCCGGATAGCGCTGAAGACGGCGCGCGCGATTGGCCATCATCGAGCGCTCGACGAGTGGCGCGATGTGGAAATCCTGCCGGGATCACAGGTGCAGTCGGACGACGGGCTTGACGCTTTCATCGCCAGCGCTGCCTCCACACATCATCATCCTGCCGGCACGTGCAGGATGGGCGGGGATGCCGACGCAGTCGTCGACCCGGATTTGCGGCTGAACGGCTTCGACAACGTCTTCATCGTCGACGCGTCGGTGATGCCGACGATCCCGAGCGGACCCATCAATGCCGCGGTAGTCGCCATAGCGGAAACCTGGGCGTCAGCTCCGCCTAAAGCGCGTCGCGTTTGACCGCCTCATGCGACGCGCTTTAGGTTGTTGTTTATGCATGTCGTTATCGCAAAACCGCTGCACACTTTTGCGCGACATGCAGTGCAGTAGCGCATGATCCCAAAAATCGGATTGGTATCGGATCGGCCGGGCATGGCCCGAATCGGATCGATCCCAAACAGCCTATTCCGCCCACAGTTCCCGGCGCAGTTCGCGCCAGCTTGCTTCGTCCGGTGCGACAAGAAGGCCACCGCCGACATGCGAAGGCAGATAGGCGCTGCCGTCGAAATGCGCCGCGTAACCACCTGCCTCGGCATGGATCAGCACACCGGCCAGATGATCCCACGGCATCAGCTTGTTGTAGACGACGAAGTGGGCGTGGCCGCTCGCCAGCAGGCGGTATTCGTGTGCCGCGCAGCGATAACCGAATTGCGACAAGGATTTCGTCTGGTTGCGCGCCAGCCGTGACCGTTCCGGCTCGGGCATATATTGCCAGGACACCGCGCCGGTCATTTGCGAGATCGGCGCAGGCTCGGCGACATGCACCTTTTCCAAAGTGCCATGCGCATGCCGTATGTGGCTGCCAGCACCCCTGGCGCCGATCAGCCAGTCCTTGCCGATGGGATCGTGAATGATGCCGACGATGGTCTCGCCCTTCACCACGACGCCGAGCATGACGCCGAACAGCGGCACGCCGGAGGCGAAATTGAAAGTGCCGTCGACTGGATCGATGACGAAGGCGAGATCGGCTTCGCCGAGGCCCTGGAGCAGCGCCGGGTCGTCGGAGCAGGCTTCCTCGCCGACGATCATCGCCTGCGGGTAGCGCTCACGCAGCCTGACGGTGATGAGCCGCTCGGCACTCACATCGGCCTCCGTCACCAGATCGGCTGCCGAGGTCTTCTGGCGGACGTCGCCCTCATCCAGCCGGCGAAAGCGCGGCATGATCTCGGCAATGGCAGCGTCGGACAGAAGCTTGGCGAGCCAGTCGATTGCGGTATCGTCAAATGTCATCGGGAAGGTCTTGCCTTGCGGTCAGGGTCTCGTTGAGGGCGGCGAAATCGAACAGCTTTCTGTCGAGCAGATGCGAGGGCCGCACATTGGTCATGGCGTGGATCATCGTGTCCTTGCGGCCGGGCATGCGCTTTTCCAGGTCGTCGAGCATCGCCTTCATCGCATTGCGCTGCAAGCCGTCCTGGCTGCCGCACAGATCGCACGGGATGATCGGGAACTTCATGGCGCCGGCGAATTTTTCGAGATCGGCCTCGGCGCAATAGGCAAGCGGCCGCAGCACCATGACGTCGCCGTCGTCGTTGAGCAGTTTTGGCGGCATGGCGGCGAGGCGCCCGCCATGCAACAGGTTCATGAAAAAGGTTTCGAGAATGTCTTCGCGGTGGTGGCCAAGCACCAAAGCCGAGCAGTTCTCCTCGCGCGCGATGCGGTAGAGATGGCCGCGCCTGAGCCGCGAGCACAGCGAACAATAGGTGCTGCCCTGGGGAAGCTTGTCGGTCACCACCGAATAGGTGTCCTGATATTCGATGCGGTGCGGAATGGCGTATGTGTTGAGATAATCGGGCAGAATGTGCTTTGGAAAGTTCGGCTGGCCCTGGTCGAGATTGCAAGCCAGCAGGTCGACCGGCAGCAGCCCGCGCCATTTGAGGTCGAGCAGCAACGCAAGCAGGCCGTAGGAATCCTTGCCGCCGGACAAGGCGACCAGCCAGCGATCGCCGGGCCTGACCATCGAAAAATCGTCGATCGCCTGACGGGCGAGACGCAGCAGCCGCTTGCGCAGCTTGTTGAATTCGACGGAGGACGGCACATCGGCAAACAGCGGATGAAAGCCGCCTGCGGCGTCAGTGATCGGTTCGATTGTTTCTGGCAGCATGTTCATGGCGCGGCGGCCCCAAAAATCCTTGTTGCTGCCCGGAGTAGCGCATCGGCCCGAAAATCGAAATCGATTTTCGGAACCCCAAAGAAAAGGCCGCCTCGAGGGCGGCCTTCGATGATGTCGCAGATGAAAAAAACGATCAGCGCGAATAGAATTCGACGACCAGGTTCGGTTCCATCTGCACGGCGAAGGGAACATCCGACAGCCCGGGGATGCGCCCGAAGGACGCCGTCATCTTGTTATGATCGACCTCGATGTAATCAGGCACGTCGCGCTCAGCCAGGCCTACCGATTCCAGGACGATCACCAACTGCTTCGACTTTTCGCGCACTTCGATGACATCGCCCGGCTTGCAGCGGTACGAGCCGATGTTGACGCGCTTGCCGTTGACATTGATGTGGCCGTGATTGACGAACTGGCGAGCGGCAAAAATGGTCGGTACGAACTTGGCGCGGTAGACGACCGCGTCGAGACGCGACTCGAGCAGGCCGATCAGGTTCTCCGAGGTGTCGCCCTTGCGGCGGTTCGCCTCTTCATAGACCTTGCGGAATTGCTTTTCCGACACGTCGCCGTAGTGACCCTTCAGCTTCTGCTTGGCACGCAGCTGCAGGCCGAAATCGGAAAGCTTGCCCTTGCGGCGCTGGCCGTGCTGGCCAGGACCGTATTCGCGCTTGTTGACCGGGGACTTCGGGCGGCCCCAGATGTTTTCGCCGAGACGGCGGTCGATCTTGTATTTCGCGGATTCGCGCTTGCTCATCGCATTCCCTTTCAAAAAGACACACCCGGCACCTCATGGTCCGGGTGAAGGAAACGCGCCCTCCTCTGGCCCCCGTTTTCGAGACCTGACAGGGTTCTCCCACGCAACGCGGCGGAAAACCCACGGGACACGTCATTCTAGACAAGACTCCGGGAGGAATAGAGCGGCTTCCCAAATGTCTTGCGCACATCAAGAAACCACCGGACATTGCGGCCCGGTGTTGGTGGGCTGATTAAACGGAGATTTAACTGGTGTCAAGCTCGCGGCAGTTCGCGGCTGGCGTCGGTGATGGCAGCCGCGGTTCCCCCGCGCGCGTGCTGGACCGCGGCTATCCAACCACGGGACCGGACCTCGGCTGCGGACCAGCGGCTAGTGTTTCGATTTCTTCTCCGGCAGGCCCTTGCGCTTGGTCTCGGCGAACTCCTCGAGCTGCTTTTCGCTCATCGACTTGTACATTCCCTTCGAAGCGCCTTTTAGCTCGCTCTTCTTGGTTTCGCCACGCTTGGCGGACAATGCCGCGCCGGCGGCTTTCTGCTGGGCTTTTGAAGTGGCTGGCATGATCGTTTCTCCCGTCTTGCGATGAGGGAAAAACGCAGCGGTCGTGGTGATGTTCCCAGATATCAGGAAATCGCCAGCCCAAACCCCTGCATCAGGCGGCGGGTCGGGAAATCGACCCGCTTCGAGGTGAAGACAGCAAGGTCGGCGCCTTCCGGCAACGCCTCGCCGCGGTGGCTGGCCTCGGCATGCGCGAGCAGCGAGAGCGCCCGTCGCGCGATCGCCTCGGCGGGATCGAGCCAATCGACCGGCCAGGGTGCCGTCTTGCGCATGCGATTGGCCAGAAAGGGATAGTGGGTGCAGGCAAGCACGACGATGTCGGTCCGCAGTTCGTCACGTTCGACGAAGCACGGCGCGATCTCGGCACGCACCGCCTCTTCATCGACAAAGCCATCGCGCATATAGACCTCGGCCAGTCCCGCCAGACGGTCGCTGCCAACCAGGCGGACATGGCATTTCTGCGCCCATTTGCCGATCAGGTCGCGCGTATACTGGCGCTTGACGGTGCCGGGCGTCGCCAGCACCGAAACCAGCCCCGAGCGCGTGCGTTCCGCTGCCGGCTTGATCGCCGGCACCGTGCCGACGAAAGGATGACCGGGAAATCTTTCGCGCAACGCATCGATGACCAGCGTCGAGGCGGTATTGCAGGCGATGACTGAAATGGCCGGCGAAAAACGATCAAGCAGTTTGCCGAACAGCTCCAGCACATGTGCCCTCAGTGCCGGTTCCTCCCAAGCCCCGTAAGGGAAAGCCGCGTCGTCGGCGACATAGATGAAGCGGCGGTCGGGCATCAGCACCCGCGCTTCGCGCAGCACCGTCAGGCCGCCGATGCCGGAATCGAACATCAGGATCGGGCGGGCGCTTGAAGGATCGGTCATTGTCATCGTCTACAGGAGAAGGCGGAGAAGGCTGCGGGTCCGCGGCGGGAAGATGGTCACAAATCCTGATCCATCATTTTTGGGATGATGGACCACAGCAAATAACATTCGGTTACGGCTACAGACTGTCTCTTACACCTGGTTCTTGTCAGTCGCCTTGGCGGCGCGGGCCGCTGCCGGAAGCCGCCTTGGATCATCGCCCGGCGATCCGTCGCCGCGCGGCATGGCCGGCGAGAACCTGTCCAGCGATGATATTATGCCGCGCAGCACCTTGAGCTCCGGCTCGGCGAAGCCGGCGCGCGTCAGCACCGCGCGCAGATTGTCGACCATTTTCGGCTTCTTCGCCGCCGGGCGGAAATAGCCGCGCGCTTCGAGCGCGCCTTCCAGATAGGCGAACAGGCCGTGCAACTGTTCCTTGGTCGCCGGCATCATGTCGGGGCTGGAAAAATTGGTTTTCGTCTCATCCTCAAGGCCGGACTTCATCCACTCATAGGACATCAGCAGGGCAGCCTGGGCGATGTTGAGCGAGGAGAAGGCGGGATCGACCGGGAAGGTGACGATCTCGTCGGCGAGGCCGACCTCGTCATTGTAGAGCCCGAACCGCTCGCGGCCGAACAGGATGCCGGTGCGCTGTCCGGATCGCTGCCGCGCTCTCAGCGCCCTGCCCGCCTCGACCGGCCCGCGCACCGGTTTGAAATTATCGCGCGCGCGCGCCGTGGTGGCGAAGAGGAAGTTCAGGTCGGCGACCGCCGAGGCCAGATCGTCATATACTCCAGCGGCATCGATGACGTGATCGGCGCGGCTCGCGGCGGCGCGCGCCTTTTCGCTCGGCCAGCCGTCGCGCGGATTGACGAGGCGCAGCTCGGCAAGGCCGAAATTCGCCATGGCGCGCGCGACCATGCCGATATTCTCGCCGAGCTGCGGCTCGACCAGGATGATCGCCGGGCCGGTGGCAGGAAGGATGTCGTTGCTGGCTTGCATTGTCTCAATGAACTGCTGTTTGCGGCATTTCAGCGTCCCCTGCCATATCCGGCCGCGAAAATGAAGCTTTGGCAGGCAACGCCCGATGCCAGGGGCGAGCTCGCTAGCGCGGATCGCCGTTTGCGCGGCCAAAAATGCTTTGATATACGGGCCGCATCCCCGGCCAAAGCCATGCGGGCAAGGCCGTTCCGATCCCCAACAATGAGGCATTCTTTCCATGGCGAAGATCAAGGTGGCGAACCCGGTCGTCGAACTCGACGGCGACGAGATGACCCGCATCATCTGGCAGTTCATCAAGGACAAGCTGATCCACCCCTATCTCGACCTCAAGCTTGAATATTACGACCTCAGCGTTGAGCACCGCGACGCCACCAACGACCAGGTGACCATCGATTCGGCCAATGCCATCAAGAAACATGGCGTCGGCGTGAAATGCGCGACGATCACGCCCGACGAGCAGCGTGTCGAGGAATTCGGGCTGAAGAAGATGTGGAAGTCGCCGAACGGCACCATCCGCAACATCCTCGGCGGCACCATCTTTCGCGAGCCGATCATCATGAAGAACGTGCCGCGGCTGGTGCCCGGCTGGACCAAGCCGATCATCGTCGGCCGTCATGCCTTCGGCGACCAGTACCGCGCCACCGACTTCCGCTTCCCCGGCAAGGGCAAGCTGACGATCAAGTTCGTCGGCGAGGACGGCCAGGTGATCGAGCATGACGTGTTCGAGGCGCCGGCGGCCGGCGTCGCCATGGCCATGTACAATCTCGACGACTCGATCCGCGAATTCGCCCGCGCCTCGCTCAATTACGGCCTGCTGCGCAACTACCCGGTCTACTTCTCGACCAAGAACACCATCCTCAAGGCCTATGACGGCCGCTTCAAGGACATTTTCCAGGAAGTCTACGAGGCAGAGTTCGAAGCCGAGTTCAAAGCCAAGAAGCTCTGGTACGAGCACCGGCTGATCGACGACATGGTTGCCTCAAGCCTGAAATGGTCGGGCGGCTATATCTGGGCCTGCAAGAACTATGATGGCGACGTGCAGTCGGACACGGTGGCGCAAGGTTTTGGGTCGCTCGGCCTGATGACCTCGGTGCTGATGACGCCGGACGGCAAGACGGTGGAGGCAGAGGCCGCGCACGGCACCGTCACCCGCCATTATCGGCAGCACCAGAAGGGCGAGGAAACCTCGACCAATTCGATCGCCTCGATCTTCGCCTGGACGCGTGGCCTGGCGCACCGCGCCAAACTCGACGACAATGCCGAGCTGATGCGTTTTGCCGAGACGCTGGAAAAAGTCTGCATCCAGACCGTCGAAGCCGGCTTCATGACCAAGGATCTGTCGCTGCTGATCGGTCCCGACCAGCCATGGCTTTCGACCACCGGCTTCCTCGACAAGATCGACGAGAATCTGCAGAAGGCGATGGCCTGACCAGCGTTGTGAGCAGGCCCGTCGTCTACGGGGCGGACTACAGCGTCTATGTGCGCATCGTCCGCCTCGCACTCGAGGAAAAAGGCATCGGCTACGAGCTCGTGCCGGTCGACATCTTTGCGGCGGACGGCATTCCGGGCTGGTATCTCGACCATCAGCCGTTCCGCCGCATCCCGGCCTTCGAGCATGACGGGTTCCGCCTCCACGAGACCGGCGCGATCGCCCGCTATGTCGACGAAGCGTTCGACGGCCCGGCGTTGCAACCGATCGAAGCCCGATCTCGCGCACGTATGAACCAGATCATCGCCATGCTCGACGCCTATGCCTATCGGGCCATGGTCTGGGATGTCGCCGTCGAGCGACTGGAGAAAACAACGCCCGACGAGGCTTTGATCGCCAATGGGCTTCTGCAGGCGGCGACGGTGCTTCGCGCACTCACCTCACTGAAAGCCGCCGGGCCGTGGCTGCTGGGCGAGCAACTGACGCTGGCCGACCTGCATGCAGCACCCATCATCGGCTATTTCGTCAAGGTTGCCGACGGACAGAACCTGCTGGCCGAATTTCCAGATATTCGGGACTGGTTCGCGCGCATCGCCCTACGGGAGAGTTTTGCGAAGACCGAAAAGGCCGGGTGACAGCAGGGGGTCCCGTGACCCCTTTCCAGCGTTGGCGCTGGCCCCCCCTTGCCTGCCCGCCAGTGCGGCTCTCCCCTTCTCCCCTTGTGGGAGAAGGTGGCCGCGAAGCGGTCGGATGAGGGGTGCTCCAGCTTGGCAAAACCGCACTCCGTCCAACACCCCTCAACCGTCTTGGCGCTGCGCGCCAATCCACCTTCTCCCACAAGGGGAGAAGGGAAGAATCACAGCAACCGATCAAGCCGCCTCCAGGGCCGCCTTCACCGCAGCGATCGCGTCTTCGGCCCTCGAGGCGTCCGGGCCGCCGGCCTGGGCCATGTCAGGCCGACCGCCGCCGCCCTGCCCGCCCAATGCCGCGGACGCCACACGCACCAGATCGACAGCGCTGAAGCGGCCGGTCAGGTCGTCGGTGACGCCGACCACGACGCTCGCCTTGTTGTCCTCGCCGGCGCCAACGAAGACGACGATCCCGGAGCCGAGCGATTTCTTGCCGGCATCTGCCAATGGCTTCAAATCCTTTGGCGAGACGCCCGATACCGCCTTGCCGAGAAAACCGACACCGGCAATGGTCTCGTTTTCCGCAGGCACACCGGCTGGCGAGCGGTCGCCCAGCGCCAGTTTCTTGCGCGCTTCGATCAGTTCCTTCTCGAGCTTCTTGCGCTCGTCGAGCAGCGCTTCGACGCGCGCCGGCACGTCGGACGGCGAAATCTTCAGCGCCGCCGCGGCCGCCTTCAGCCGCTTGTCCTGCTCGTCGAGATGCTTTCTGGCCGTTTCGCCGGTCAGCGCCTCGATGCGGCGCACGCCGGCAGCGACTGCACTGTCCGACACGATGCGCACCAGACCGATGTCGCCGGTCGCCCTGACATGGGTGCCGCCGCATAGCTCGACCGAATAGGGCCGGTTGGCCTTGGCACCATGCAAACCCGTGCCCATCGATACGACGCGCACTTCATCGCCATACTTTTCGCCGAACAGCGCCATGGCGCCTTCGGCAATGGCATCGTCGACCGACATCAGCCGCGTGGTGACCGGGCTGTTCTGGACGACGATCTCGTTCGCCATCCGCTCGACCTCTTCGAGCTCGTCAGGCGAGATCGGCTTGTTGTGCGAAATGTCGAAGCGCAGACGCTCGGGCGCGACCAGTGAGCCCTTCTGCGCGACATGGGTGCCGAGCACCTCGCGCAGCGCTTCGTGGATCAGATGCGTCGCGGAATGGTTCGCGCGCAGCCTGGAGCGGCGCGCATGGTCGACCTTCAGCTCGACGCTCGCGCCCGTGTCGACCGTGCCGTCGGCCACCTTGCCGAGATGCACGAAAAGCCCGTCGGCCTTCTTCTGCGTATCGGAAATCTCGATCAAGAACCCTTCGCCTGAAATGACGCCGGTATCGCCCACCTGGCCGCCGGATTCGCCATAGAACGGCGTCTGGTTGACGACCACGGCAACCGCGTCGCCGTTGGCGGCGCTGTCGACGATCTTGCCGTCCCTGACCAGCGCCTGGATAAGGCCTTCCGCCTGCTCGGTCTCGTAGCCGAGGAACTCGGTGGCGCCATTCTTCTCGCGCACCGGGAACCACACTGTTTCGGTCGCGGCCTCGCCGGAACCAGCCCAGCTCTTGCGCGCCTCCGCCTTCTGCTGCTCCATCGCATTGGTGAAGCCGGCAAGATCGACCGAGATGTTGCGCTGACGCAGCGCGTCCTGCGTCAGATCGAGCGGAAAGCCATAGGTATCGTAGAGCTTGAAGGCGGTCTCGCCATCCAGCATGTCGCCGGCACCCAGCTTTTCCGTCGCCTCCGAAAGCAGGCCCAAGCCGCGCACCAGCGTCTTGCGGAAACGGGTTTCTTCGAGCTTCAGCGTCTCGGTGATCATCTGTTCGCCGCGCGCCAGTTCCGGATAGGCCTGGCCCATCTCACGCACTAGCGCCGGCACCAGCCGCCACATCAGCGGATCACCGGCGCCCAAAAGCTGCGCATGGCGCATGGCGCGGCGCATGATGCGACGCAGCACGTAGCCGCGGCCTTCATTGGACGGCAGCACGCCGTCGGCCACCAGAAAGCAGCACGAACGCAAATGGTCGGCGATGACGCGGAACGATGCGACGGTGTCGGCATCCGGACCGCGGCCGAGCGCGGATGACGCCACCTCGATCAGGTGACGGAACAGGTCGGTCTCGAAGACGCTCTCGACCCCTTGCAGAATCGAGGCCATGCGCTCCAGGCCCATGCCAGTGTCGATCGACGGGCGCGGCAGGTCGATCCGCTCGTCCTTCGTCACCTGTTCGTACTGCATGAACACCAGGTTCCAAAATTCGAGGAAACGGTCGCCATCTTCCTCGGGGCTGCCGGGAGGGCCGCCCCAGATGTGCTCGCCACGGTCGATGAATATCTCCGAGCACGGACCGCAAGGTCCGGTGTCGCCCATTGCCCAGAAATTGTCCGAGGTCGGAATGCGGATGATGCGATCGTCGGAAAAGCCGGCGATCTTCTTCCAGTAGCCGGCAGCCTCGTCGTCGGTGTGATAGACCGTGACCAGCAGCTTGTCCTTCTTCAGCCCGAACTCCCTGGTGATCAGGTTCCAGGCAAGCTCGATGGCGCGCTCCTTGAAATAGTCGCCGAACGAGAAATTGCCGAGCATCTCGAAGAAGGTCAGGTGGCGCGCGGTGTAGCCGACATTGTCGAGGTCGTTGTGCTTGCCGCCGGCGCGAACACTCTTCTGAGCCGTCGTGGCACGCGAATAGGGTCGCTTTTCCAGGCCGGTGAAAACGTTCTTGAACTGCACCATGCCGGCATTGGTGAACATCAGTGTCGGGTCGTTGCGCGGCACCAGCGGGCTCGACGCGACGACCTCGTGACCCTCCTTGCGGAAATAGTCGAGGAATGTCGACCGGATCTCGTTCACGCCACTCATGAATGACACTGCCTTTTAGCTTTAGAG
Organism: Mesorhizobium sp. WSM2561; assembly: GCF_000513915.1. Taxonomy (NCBI): domain Bacteria; kingdom Pseudomonadati; phylum Pseudomonadota; class Alphaproteobacteria; order Hyphomicrobiales; family Phyllobacteriaceae; genus Mesorhizobium; species Mesorhizobium sp. WSM2561. Next base: position 30,616 of record NZ_AZUX01000023.1, on the reverse strand, counting down.
AGAGCCGTCGGCGCGGCCGACGGCAAATGGACATGGCCTTTTAGCCGCCGCGTTGCACCCTGTCCAGAAACACGGAACTGGGCCAATTTGCGGGGCTTGCCGGTCATCTCGGCGCCACCGCTGAAACGCAAACCGCCGGCGCTAGGCCGGCGGTTCGAACGCAACAATACAGAACTCGATTACACAGGCTGGAGGTGATGCGCGGGAATCATGGCCAAACTCCGGCCATTGCCGAAGCCTACATGGCGCCAGCTTCGTCCTCGAAACCATCGTCTCCGCCTTCGGAACCACCATTCTCGAGGAACTTTTCCGCAATCAGCCCGGCATTCTGCCGCAGTGCCAATTCGATTTCGCGCGCCGTGTCGGGATTGTCGCGCAGGAACAGTTTTGCATTCTCGCGGCCCTGGCCGAGACGCTGCGAATTGTAGGAGAACCAGGCGCCCGACTTTTCGACCACGCCGGCCTTGACGCCGAGGTCGACCAGCTCGCCGGTCTTGGACACGCCCTCGCCATACATGATATCGAACTCGACCACCTTGAAGGGCGGCGCCAGCTTGTTCTTGACCACCTTGACGCGGGTCTGGTTGCCGACGACCTCGTCGCGGTCCTTGACCGAGCCGATGCGGCGAATGTCGAGGCGCACCGAAGCGTAGAATTTCAGCGCGTTGCCGCCGGTCGTGGTCTCGGGCGAACCGAACATGACGCCGATCTTCATGCGGATCTGGTTGATGAAGATGACCATGGTGTTGGAGCGCGAGATCGAGGCGGTCAGCTTGCGCAGCGCCTGACTCATCAGGCGGGCCTGCAGGCCGGGCAGCGAATCGCCCATCTCGCCTTCGATTTCGGCGCGCGGCGTCAGCGCCGCGACCGAATCGACCACCAGCACGTCAATGGCTCCGGAACGCACCAGCGTGTCGCAGATCTCCAGCGCCTGCTCGCCGGTATCGGGCTGCGAAATCAGCAGGTTTTCGAGATCGACGCCGAGCTTGCGGGCATAGACCGGATCGAGCGCGTGCTCAGCATCGACGAAGGCGCAGATGCCGCCCTTCTTCTGGGCTTCGGCCACAGTGTGCAGCGCCAGCGTCGTCTTGCCCGAGCTTTCCGGCCCGTAGATCTCAACGATGCGGCCGCGTGGGAGGCCGCCGACGCCAAGCGCGATGTCGAGGCCAAGCGACCCGGTCGGCACGGTTTCGATCTCGACGACCTGCTCGTTTGCGCCGAGCCGCATGATCGAGCCCTTGCCGAAGGCACGCTCGATTTGCGACAGCGCCGCATCCAGAGCCTTTGATTTGTCCACTGCTTTGTCCTCTACAAGCCGCAAAGAATTCTGAGCCATGATACATCACCCCTTGGTCGTCAATGAAGGCCGGACAATCCGTAATCCTTATTAATTTGTACCTTTTTTGTTCTCATCTGGCAAGGGGATACAAGCCATTGAAAAACAAAAAGGTATCCGGATTTGTTCTTTTTTTGTTTCGCGCTTTCACGCCAAGATGTATCCCGCGTCTCCCGCAGGATCGCGCCGGCATCTCCGAATCGCGCCTCCGGTTGCCGGGTTCCGCCGGACAACCTAGTCTCCACCCGGCAACAGCAAAGGTCTCCTCGCCGGCATGATGAAGTCGCCGACAATCCTGGCAGTAGGCGCCGCGTATATAGATCGGCGCGGCCAGGTGTCGGGCGCCTTTGTGCCGGCAGCGTCGAATCCCGGCACGATGCGCGAGGCTGTCGGCGGCGCCGTCTTCAATGCGCTGTGCTGCGCCGTGCGCCGCGGCGTCTCCGGTTCGCTGCTTTCGGTGCGCGGCGGTGATGTTCTGGCCGATACGGTCTCGCGCGCCATCGCTGCGGCCGGCATTGCCGATCTGTCCGTGGTGTTCCTCGATCGCACGACGCCGAGCAACACGACGATAATCGACGGCGACGGCGCGTTGATCGTCGGCCTTGCCGACATGGCGCTCTACGACCTGGCGCTTACCAAGCAGATCCGCCGTGCCAAGGTGCGCGAGGCAATCAGCACCGCCGATGCGGTTCTGTGCGACGCCAACCTGCCGCCGATGGCGCTGGAGCGGCTGGTGGCGCTTGCCGCCGGCAAGCCGGTGTTTGCACTTGCCGTTTCGCCCAGCAAGGCGGCGCGGCTCGCGCCGGTGCTTGAGTTTTTGGCGATGGCCTTCATGAACCGGCACGACGCCGGCGCGCTTACCGGCGCCGACGTCGATGCCGACGAGCGTGGCATTGTCGACGGCCTAAGACGCGCCGGCCTGAAAAGCGGCGTGGTCACCGCTGGCGACGGTCCGGTGCTGGGTTTCGACGCGGCCGGCGCCTTCTCGATCCTGCCGCCGAAAAAAGTCGCGGACGGCGCCGCCGATGCGGTGGCGGGCGCAACGGTCGCCGCCCTGCTGCGCGGCCTGACGCTGCGCGCGGCGCTGCGCGAAGGCGTCGCCGCCGCGATGCTCGCCGTCGAGAACGCCACCTTCACGAGCGCTATCTTTGCCGAGGCGCTGGCATTCGTGCCCGAGGCGCGCGACGTGGCATGAAATCCTGGATGTTGGCGCCGCCCCTCAACAACCTGAAGCGATTATCTTAAGCTGAGTGGCTAGCGGACACACCTACTTGCCGGCCCGCAGCCCAGCCTCATAGGCCCGGCGCGCCCAGACCGCCATCTCGTCCGGATCATCGAAAGCACTGTCGGGAATGCTCCAATACGGCATGGACACCAGCTTGCCGTGCCGTGAGCCGGTGTAGGTCCACTGCGTGCAGCCGGCTTCTGCGAAATCGGTCATGCTTTCGGCGTCGGCCTTCAGCATCAATTCGCCGCGAAGGACGATCGCCACGATAAGGCCATCAAAATAGATGCCCTTGCCGCCGAACATCTTGCGAATGCTGACCGGGCCGAGGCCTTCGAACAGTTCGGCGATGCGTTCATTGTCCATGCCGCGATCATGTCATCCGGATTTCCCCTTGTCATCGCCGCAACCGGCACCATCCTGACAAGTTGAAAGCCAATTTCGTCGGAGTTTTTCATGCCACTTCTGCTCAAAGGGTCCTGCCGGTGCAATGCCGTCCGCTTCGAGGTGGAAAGCCACACGCCGGTGCCGTTCATGCTGTGCTACTGCTCGATCTGCCGCAAGCAGCAGGGCGGCGGTGGCTTTGCCATCAATCTCGGCGCCGATTACGAGACGCTGAAAATCAAGGGCAAGCGCAATCTTGGCGTCTACCAGGCCGAGATCGAGGACGACGAGCATCCGCAATGCGAGATCTCGTCAGGCGAGCGGAATTTCTGCAGGAAATGCGGATCGGCACTGTGGCTCTATGACCGGACCTGGCCGGAACTGGTCCACCCCTTCGCCTCGGCGATCGACACAGACCTGCCGAAACCGCCTGAAAAGGTGCACCTCATGCTGAAATACAAGGCGAACTGGGTCGAACCCGTGATCGGCAAGGGCGACAAGGTCTTCGACGTCTATCCCGAGGAATCGATCGCAGACTGGCACAAACGGACGGGAATGTGGGCGGATTAGCATTTCTTCGCCCCGTTTACGGGGAGAGAAGCTAAGCTATGGGGCGGCGCAAGCATCACAGAGGAGAGGCCGGCTCTGCCCCTCATCCGGCCCTTCGGGCCACCTTCTCCCCGTAAACGGGGCGAAGGGAAGATCAGGCCGACGCGCGCGCCTCGGCCAAGGCCTTCAAATCGGCCGGCTTGAGCTCCACCGATTCGCCGCAGCCGCAGGCCGAGCTCTGGTTCGGGTTGCGGAAGGTGAAGCCGGTGCGCAGCGTCGTCTGCTCGAAATCCATCTCGGTGCCGAACAGGAAAAGCGCCGCCTCAGGCGCGACATAGACATGGGCGCCGTCGCGCTCGATATGATCGTCCTTGGTGTTGGGCTCGGTCACCAGGTCGACCGTATATTCCATGCCGGCGCAGCCGCCCTTCTTGATGCCAAGGCGAATGCCATGCGCATTCTCACGGGTCGCGACGATCTCGCGCACCCGGTCGGCAGCCTTTTCGGTCATCGTGATGACGGCGAAGCGTCCCATTCTTTTTCTCCGCGTTCACGCAGGTTCAAGGCCTGCGGAATGAGTCTTCACCTAAAATGGTGAAGTTTTCTGCCTGGCGCAAGTGCGCCTCAATACCAGCCCACCGCGACCTGCGCCTCTTCCGACATGCGGTCGGGCGACCAGGGCGGATCGAAGGTCATGTTGACCTCGACGCCGGAAACGCCTTCGACGGCGCCGACGGCATTCTCCACCCAGCCGGGCATTTCGCCGGCCACCGGGCAGCCCGGCGCGGTCAGGGTCATGTCGATCTTGACCGAGCGGTCGTCCTCGATGTCGATCTTGTAGATCAGGCCGAGCTCATAGATGTCGGCCGGGATTTCCGGGTCGTAAACCGTCTTCAGCGCCGAAACGATGTCGTCGGTCAGCCGTGCCAGTTCGTCGGCGGGAATTGCCGAGGCGGAAACCACCTCATTGGTTACCGTTTCCGACGTGGTCTCAGCGGTGTGGCCTGCATCATCCATGATCGTCATCCGAAGAACTTTCGCGCTTTTTCGAGCGCATCGGCCAAAGCGTCGACTTCGGCCCTGGTGTTATACATGCCGAACGATGCCCTGCATGTGGAGGTTACGCCAAAACGTTTCAACAGCGGCTGGGCGCAATGGGTGCCGGCACGGACGGCGACGCCTTGCCTGTCGATCACCATCGACACGTCGTGGGCATGAATGCCTTGCAGCTCGAAGGAGATGATGGCGCCCTTGTCAGGCGCATCGCCGAAGATGCGCAGCGAATTGATGGCGCGCAGCCGCTGATGGGCATAATCCCTGAGATCGGCCTCGTGGGCGGCGATGCGCTCGCGGCCGATCTTTTCCATATATTCGAGCGCCGCACCCAGCCCGATCGCCTGGACGATCGGCGGCGTGCCTGCCTCGAAACGGTGCGGCGGATCGTTGTAGGTGACGATGTCTTGCGTCACCTCCTCGATCATCTCGCCGCCGCCCATGAACGGGCGCATGCGCTCCAGCATGTCCTTCTTGCCGTAGAGCACGCCGATGCCAGAGGGCCCATAGACCTTGTGGCCGGTGAAGACGAAGAAATCGCAGTCGATATCCTGGACGTCGATCGGCATGTGCACGGCGCTCTGGCTGCCATCGACCAGCACCGGAATGCCGCGCGCATGCGCGATGCGGACGATCTCCTTGATCGGCGTCACCGTGCCCAGCGCATTCGACATGTGCGTGATGGCGACCAGTTTGGTGCGATCGCTCAGCCGCTTCTCGAACTCCTCGATATGGAAGACGCCGAGATCGTCGACCGGCACCCAGACCAGCTTCGCGCCCTGGCGCTCGCGGATGAAATGCCACGGCACGATGTTGGAATGGTGTTCCATGATCGACAGGACTATTTCATCGCCCTCGCCGATATTGGGCATGCCATAACCATAGGCAACGGTGTTGATCGCCGCGGTCGTGTTCGAGGTGAAGACGATGTTGTCGGTGCTTGGCGCGTTGAGAAATCTTTGCACTATCTTGCGCGCGTTCTCAAAGGCGTCGGTCGAGGCATTCGACAGGAAATGCAGCCCGCGATGGACGTTGGCATATTCCTGGGCGTAGGCGTGCTGGATGGCGTCGAGCACGGCCTGCGGCTTCTGCGCCGAGGCGCCGTTGTCGAGATAGACCAGCGGTTTGCCGTAGACTTCCCGCGACAGGATCGGAAAGTCGCGGCGGATCGCCTCGACGTCGTAGGGGATGTTTTCGACTTTCTGGTCCATCATAAGCTCTCTCGAGGCATCGCCTCATTCCGTCCAGCACCCCTCATCCGTCTTGGCGCTACGAGAAGGTGTCGCCGAAGGCGACGGATGAGGGGTGCTGGCCGAAGCCCAACCCTCACCCACTGTCACCCGTGCGCCGCGAACCAGCCGTCGAGCCTCGTTTCCAGCGCCTCGACGATCGCCTCGTCGTCCAGTTCCTCGATCACCTCGGCAACGAAGGCCTTGACCAGCAGGCCACGGGCGGCCTTCTCGTCGATGCCACGCGCCATCAGGTAGAACAGGTGGCTGTGGTCGATCTCGGTGACGGTCGCGCCGTGGCCGCAGACGACGTCGTCGGCGAAAATTTCGAGCTCAGGCTTGGTCGAGAATTCGCCGTCATCCGACAGGAGCAGCGTGTTGCAGGCCATCTTGGCGTTGGTCTTCTGCGCGTATTGGTGGACGTTGATGCGCCCCTGGAAGACGCCGCGCGCTCTTCCCGTCACCACGTTGCGGATCACTTCCGTCGAAGCCGTATGCGGCACCGCATGGTCGAGCACCATGGTCACGTCGGTATGAGTGTCACCGGCCAGCAGGTTGATGCCGCGCAGCGTGAAATCGGCACCTTCGCCGGTCGTTCTGACCACGATCTCCTGGCGCACCAGCTTGCCGCCGGCGTTCATCACGAACAGCGTCAGCTTCGCATCCTTGCCGAGATGCGCCTTGAACTGGGCAAGATGCGTCGCCGTATCCGGCTGCTCCTGCACGATCAGCCAGGTCACCTCGGCGCCCTCGTCAAGCAGAAGCTGGCTGACCGAACTGACGAGTGCGGCGCCCTCGCCCGCCTGGCGCTCGACGATCACGGCCTTGGCGCCGGCGCCGACGCGGACGCTGAGGCGGACATGCGTCTGGCCGCCGGCCTGCAGGTTCTGCAGTTCGATCGGCTTGTCCAACTCGGTGCCGTCGGCAATGTCGACAAAATAGCCGTCGGCAACGAAAGCGGTGTTCAGCGCGCCGATGGCATCGTCGACGCCATAGAGGTCGAGGCCCGGTGCGATGCTGCCGTCGGTCAGCTTCTCCGACAGGCGCTGCACGGCGATGCCCTCGATTTCAGGCATTTTCGCACTCGACACGCCGTTGAGCACCGGCAGGACAGCGGATCCTTCGACGACAGGCGCAATGGCTTTTGGGGCGGCTGCGGGATCGAAATCCGGAACCGAAGTCAACAGGCGGCGCAGGTCGGTGTAGTGCCAGGATTCGATGCGCCGCGTCGGCAGGCCGCTCTTGATCGCCTCGATGGCGTCGTCGCGCTTCAGCATCACCGTGCCGTCGCCGGGCAGCAACGACAGCCGGTCGCTGAAGGCGTCGATCAGCGCCGTTTCGGCCGGCGTTCGCTGGGGTGTCGTATGTATATTCATCGGTCTCGCCTTGTTTGGCTTGCCTTCTTGGCCTTCTGGCATCTCACGCAGCTTGGCCGATCACGCCGGCATAGCCGTTGGCCTCGAGGTCGAGCGCCAGCGACTTGTCGCCCGACTTGACCACCTGGCCTCTGTAGAGCACGTGCACACTATCCGGCACGATGTACTGAAGCAGGCGCTGGTAGTGGGTGATGATGACGATGGCGCGGTCCGGCGCGCGCAACGCATTGACGCCTTCCGAGACGATCTTCAGCGCATCGATGTCGAGGCCGGAATCGGTCTCGTCGAGCACGCAGAGTTTTGGCTCCAGAAGCTTCATCTGCAGGATCTCGGCGCGCTTCTTCTCGCCGCCGGAAAAGCCGACATTGAGCGGCCGTTTCAGCATCGCCATATCCATGTCGAGCAAGGCGGCGGCGTCCTTCACGCGCTTCAGGAATTCGGGGATCTTCAGCGGCTCCTCGCCGCGGGCCTTGCGCTGCTCGTTCATCGCCACCTTCAGGAATTCCATCGTCGCCACACCGGGTATCTCCATCGGATACTGGAAGGCGAGAAAAATGCCTGATGTGGCGCGCTCGGCAGGATCCATTTCGAGGATCGACTGGCCGTTGTAGAGGATGTCGCCTTCGGTGACTTCGTAGTCCTCGCGCCCGGCGAGGATGTAGGACAGCGTCGATTTTCCCGAGCCGTTCGGCCCCATGATGGCGGCGACCTCGCCGGCTTTCACCGTCAGGTTCAGGCCGCGGATGATCTCGGTGCCGTCGTCGACGATGCGAGCATGCAAATTTCTGATTTCAAGCATTTCTTCTTTTCCTGAAAATATTTGTCCGGTCAGCCGACCGAGCCCTCGAGGCTAATCCCAATCAGCTTCTGCGCCTCGACCGCGAATTCCATCGGCAGTTGCTGGATGACGTCCTTGACGAAGCCGTTGACGATCAGCGCGATCGCCTCTTCTTCGGGAATGCCGCGCTGCATGACGTAGAATTTCTGGTCCTCGGAAATCTTCGACGTCGTCGCCTCATGCTCGAACTGTGCCGTCGCGTTCTTGGCTTCCATGTAGGGCACGGTGTGCGCGCCGCACTGGTCGCCGATCAGCAGCGAGTCGCAGTTGGTGAAGTTGCGGGCATTGGTTGCCTTGCGGTGCGCCGAGACCTGGCCGCGATAGGTGTTCTGCGAGAAGCCGGCGGCGATGCCCTTGGAGATGATGCGGCTCGACGTGTTCTTGCCGAGATGGATCATCTTGGTGCCGCTGTCGACCTGCTGGTAGCCGTTCGACACGGCGATCGAATAGAACTCGCCGCTGGAATCGTCGCCGCGCAGGATGCAGCTCGGATATTTCCAGGTGATCGCCGAACCGGTCTCGACCTGCGTCCACGATATCTTCGAGCGGTGGCCGCGGCAGTCGCCGCGCTTGGTGACGAAATTGTAGATGCCGCCCTTGCCTTCGGCGTCGCCGGGGTACCAGTTCTGCACCGTCGAGTATTTGATCTCGGCATCGTCGAGCGCGATCAGCTCGACAACCGCAGCGTGAAGCTGGTTCTCGTCGCGCTGCGGCGCCGTGCAGCCTTCGAGATAGGAGACGTAGGCCCCTTCCTCGGCGATGATCAGCGTGCGCTCGAACTGGCCGGTGTTCTTCTCGTTCATGCGGAAATAGGTCGACAGTTCCATCGGGCAGCGCACGCCCTTGGGCACGAAGACGAAGGAGCCGTCGGTAAACACCGCCGAATTCAGCGTGGCGTAGAAATTGTCGGAGGTCGGCACGACCGAGCCGAGATATTTTTTTACAAGTTCCGGGTGCTCGCGGATGGCTTCCGAGATCGAGCAGAAGATGACGCCGGCCTGCGCCAGCTCCTTCTTGAAGGTGGTGACAACGGAAACCGAATCGAACACCGCGTCGACGGCGACGCGGCCCGACTTGTAGACATTGTCGCTGGCTTCCTCGAGTTCCGACGCGTCGGTCTTCTGCACACCGGCGAGGATCTCCTGTTCCCTCAGCGGGATGCCGAGCTTTTCATAGACCCTCAACAGTTCGGGATCGACGTCGCTCAGCGATGTCGGTCCCGGCGTGCTCTTGGGCGCCGCGTAATAGTAGAGGTCCTGGAAATCGATCTTCGGATAATGGACGCGCGCCCATTTCGGCTCGTCCAGCGTCACCCAGCGCCGATAGGCTTCCAGACGCCATTCCAGCATCCAGGACGGCTCGTCCTTCTTCGCCGAAATGAAGCGGATAATGTCTTCGCTCAGGCCCTTTGGGGCCTTGTCCATCGCGATTTCGGTCTGGAATCCGTATTTGTATTGGTCGACGTCGATCTTTCGGACCCGATCGATCGTGTCCTGCACAGCAGGCATCAGCGTTCTCCATCCACGCCGGGGTCAAGGCCCGGCAGTTTTCAAACTATGGCACCGCGAAACGAGTGCCCTTGGGCAACCGAGGCGGCGTAAGTTCCATATAGTGCGTCCCTGCCGGGAATTCACCCGGCCACCATGAAACGCACGGCTCTACCAGGCCAAAAAGCCTGCGTTTGTTTGCCGCGCTCAGGCGGCTTCTTCCCTGCCTGCGCGGCGTGAGGCAATGCCTGCCAGCGCAGCGCGGAACAGTTCGATGTCCTCGGCGCTCGTTGCGTGGCCGATGGACACGCGCAAAGCGCCAAGGCTGTCATTGTATCCCATGGCTTTCAGCACATGGCTCGGGCCGACCTTGCCCGACGAACAGGCGGAACCGGCCGACAGCGCCACGCCCGCCAGATCGAAGGCGATCTGCGCCGTCTCGGCCTTGATGCCGGCAATAGCGAAGAACGTCGTGTTGGCAAGCCTCGGCGCGCCGGTTCCGAAGATTTCCGCATCCGGCACCAGTGTTTTCACGATGGCCTCGATCTCGTCGCGGCGGCTGCCGACCGCTTCGATGGTCTTCATCCCGATCAGGGCTTCGCGCGCCGCTGCGCCAAAGCCGGCGATCGCGGCCAGGTTTTCGGTCCCGCCACGATGACCCTTTTCCTGGCCGCCGCCGGCGATCAAGGGCCTGGGCATCATCAGGTCCGCGGCGGCGATAATGGCGCCAACGCCCTTGGGACCGCCGATCTTGTGCGAAGACAGAATCAAGTAATCGGCATAACCCGCTGACATATCGAGCGGAATGCGACCGGCTGCCTGCACGGCGTCGACGACCAGGATGCCGCCTGCCGCCTTGACGATTTCGGCGATGCGCCCGACCGGTTGGATAACGCCGGTCTCGTTGTTGGCGGCATGGATCGCCACCAGCGGCAGGCCGTCTGCCTTGTCATGACGGCCAAGTGCCGCCGCCAGCGCGTCCAGCCTGACCAGGCCGTCGGCGTCGACGCCGATGCGTATTACCTGGGCTGCCGGAAAGCGCCCGCCGTTCAGCACACAGGGATGATCGGCTTCGCAGACATAGAGCCGGCTCATGCGGACAGTGCCGCGCCCCATCTGCCAATCCGGCGTCAGCAGCGTCGAGGCGGCTTCCGTCGCACCGGAGGTGAACACGACATGCTCGGCGCCGGCGTTGACCAGCGCCGCCACGTCGCGCCTTGCATTCTCGATCAGCCGCCGTGCGGCGCGGCCCTCGGCATGGACCGACGATGGGTTGGCGGCGGTGTCGAGCGCGGCAATCATTGCCGTGCGCGCCGCGGCAAGCAGCGGCGCGCTGGCATTGTAGTCGAGATAGGCGCGTCTTCCGGCCATTTTCGTTTCGATGGGTCCCTTCAAGAGCCATTCCGCGAGGATAGCGCGTTATTTCCTTGAAATTGCAAGGCAAGCCGTCCTATTTACGCGACTTGCGGCGCGGATGGCCGAACCACGACGTTTTGGCCACCCAGTTTTGAACAATTCTAAACTAGCTTCTAGAAAGACGCTCGCCCTGCGTCAAGGCCTGCGGAAGACTGGGGCCAGAGGAAGAGTTGTTCTGGGCGCCGCGCATTCTTATGCCATGTGGAGTATTTTATGCCTGAGGTCATTTTCACCGGTCCGGCCGGCCGCCTGGAGGGTCGCTACCAGCCTTCCAAGGAAAAGAGCGCGCCGATCGCCATCATCCTGCACCCGCACCCACAGTTCGGCGGCACGATGAACAACAAGATCGTCTACGACCTCTTCTACATGTTCCAGAAGCGGGATTTCACCACGCTGCGCTTCAATTTCCGCGGCATCGGCCGCAGCCAGGGCGAATTCGACCACGGCACCGGCGAACTGTCGGATGCGGCCGCGGCACTTGACTGGGTGCAGTCGCTGCATCCGGATTCCAAGAGCTGCTGGGTCGCCGGCTATTCGTTCGGCTCGTGGATCGGCATGCAGCTTCTGATGCGCCGGCCGGAGATCGAAGGCTTCATCTCGATCGCGCCGCAGCCCAACACCTATGATTTCTCGTTCCTGGCGCCCTGCCCGTCGTCCGGCCTCATCATCCATGGCGACGCCGACAAGGTCGCGCCGCCAAAGGACGTGCAGGGGCTGGTCGACAAGCTGCACACGCAAAAGGGCATCACCATCACCCAGAAGACCTTGCCCGGCGCCAACCATTTCTTCTCCAACGATGCGGACCTCCTGCTCCAGGAATGCGCGGACTATCTCGATCGCCGTCTGGCAGGCGAGTTGTCCGACCCGCGGCCGAAACGGTTGAGATAGGCCGAACAGCGAAGATATCTCCGGCATCTCGGCTCTGTCGCAGGATATGGCATTCGATTCGATGCCGTGCGGCGCCGTTACAGCGGTCAGGTGGCAAAACCGGATTCCCCTTTTGCTGACCGCGCTTGGATGCTAAACGCCCGCGTTCACCCATACCACGCCCGATCCGCATCGGTCGGGCGCTTTCGGGAAAGAAAAAATGTCCGCCTTCAAATCCGATTTCCTGCGCGTAATGAGCGAGCGCGGTTTCATCCACCAGATTTCGGATGATGCCGGCCTCGACCAGCTTTTCGCCAGGGAAACGGTGACCGCCTATGTCGGTTACGACGCCACCGCGACCAGCCTGCATATCGGCAATCTGATTTCCGCGACCATGCTCTACTGGCTGCAGGAGACCGGCCACCGGCCGATTGCGCTGATGGGCGGCGGCACCTCAATGATCGGCGATCCTTCCTTCCGCGACGACCAGCGCAAGCTTTTGACGCCTGAGGCCATCGCCACCAACATCGAGGGCATCAAGCGCATCTTCGGCCGCATCCTGCGATTCGGCGACGGTGCGGGCGACGCGATCATGGTCAACAATGCCGACTGGCTGATGAAGCTCAACTATGTCGAGTTCCTGCGCGATGTCGGCCGGCATTTTTCGGTCAACCGCATGCTGACCTTCGACAGCGTCAAACTGAGGCTCGAGCGCGAACAATCGCTGTCGTTCCTCGAATTCAATTACATGATCCTGCAGGGCTATGATTTCGTCGAGCTCAGCCGGCGCTATGGCTGCCGCCTGCAGATGGGCGGATCGGACCAGTGGGGCAATATCATCAACGGCGTCGATCTCGGACACCGCATGGGCACGCCGCAGCTCTATGCCTTGACCACACCGCTGCTGACGACGTCGTCAGGCGCCAAGATGGGCAAATCGGCCAAGGGCGCGGTCTGGCTGAACGGCGACCTCTACTCGCCCTATGATTTCTGGCAGTACTGGCGCAACACCGAGGACGCCGACGTCACGCGCTTCCTCAAGATTTTCACCCGCCTGCCGCTCGGCGAGATCGCGCGGCTCGCCGCGCTTGGCGGCTCCGAGATCAACGAGGCCAAGAAGGTCCTGGCCACGGAAACGACGGCCATCGTGCACAGCCGCGAGGCGGCCGAGCAAGCCGAGGAAACCGCGCGCAAGACGTTTGAAGAAGGTGCGCTGGCCGAAACGCTGCCGACCGTCGAGGTCGGCAAGGCCGATCTGGAAAGCGGCATCGGCATATTGTCGCTGTTCGTTGCCGCTGGGCTTGCCGCGTCCAACGGCGAGGCGCGGCGACACATCCAGGGCGGCGCCGTGCGGCTGAACGACCAGTCCGTGTCCGACGATCGCCGGTTGGTGACACTTGAGGATCTAGGTCCGGAACAGGTCGTAAAGCTGTCGCTCGGCAAGAAAAAACACGTTCTGGTGCGGCCGGTCTGACCAGCGCTTGATCGATCTCGATGGAATCGGGATGGGGCTTCATTAGTCCTTTCCCGAAACCGGTTTCACATCTTGCTGCGCTGACCTTCGGTTCGGGATCACGGCCCAGGTAAAACCTAATCAGGTAGGTACTGAGAAGGGCCGAGATGGGTGAATATTGCCAGTCGTCTCATCTATCGGAACGAGCAGGTAGCGCCATAAGCCGACACCTTGGATACCGTGATCCTCGACGACTTGTCTCACCTCGATAGCGGACGAGATCATTGTTGACGGCGGCGAGGCCGGATTACGACCGCGAAGCGGTCAGAAATCCAAATCCATATCGTGATGATGATGCTCGTGACCGGGAAGCTCCGGCGGCGGCGGGCCAGGCACTTCGGCCACCATCGCCTCCGTCATGATGAGGAGGCCTGCCACCGAGGCTGCGCCCTGGAGCGCCGTTCGCACCACCTTGGCTGGGTCGATGATGCCCTTTGACACCAGATCCGCGTACACGCCCGATTGGGCATCGTAGCCATAGGCATTGTCATCGTTTTCGAGGATCCCGGCGATGACGACCGAGCCTTCCAGGCCGGCATTGATCGCGATTTGCCGAGCCGGCCAGGTGATCGCCTTCCTGACGATCGCGATGCCGACCTGCTGGTCCTCGTTGCTGCCCTTGAGCTTCTTGAGCGCCCTGCCGGCGCGCAGTAAGGCGACCCCACCGCCGGGGAGAATGCCCTCTGCAACCGCGGCTCTTGTCGCGTTCATCGCGTCATCGATGCGATCCTTCTTCTCCCTGACCTCGACTTCGGTTGCACCGCCGACCCGGATAACGGCGACGCCACCGGCGAGCCTGGCCAGCCGCTCCTGGAGGTTCTCGCGGTCGAAATCGGAGGTGGTTTCCGCAAGCTCGAGCTTGATCTCGGCGATGCGGGCCTCGATGCTTTCCCGCTCGCCGGCGCCGCCGACGATCGTGGTGTTTGCCTTGTCGATCATCACCTTCTTGGTGCGCCCGAGCATATCGAGGGAAGCATGTTCGAGCTTGATGCCCAAATCCTCGGAGATCACCGTTCCGCCGGTCATCAGCGCGAGATCCTGCAGCATCGCCTTGCGGCGGTTTCCGTAGGCCGGCGCCTTCACGGCTGCAACCTTGAGAGCGCCGCGCAACTTGTTGACCACCAGCGCCGCCATCACCTCACTCTCGACATCCTCGGCGATGATGAGCAGCGGCTTGCCGGCCTGCACCACCTTCTCCAGCAGCGGCAGTATTTCGTTCAGACTGGACAGTTTCTTCTCGCTGACGAGGACATAGGCATCCTGCATCTCGACCCGCATCTTTGCGCGATTGGTGATGAAATGGGGCGAGATATAGCCGCGGTCGAACTGCATGCCCTCGACGAATTCGAGTTCGGTTTCGAGCGACGTCCCGTCCTCGACAGTGATCACGCCGTCATTGCCGACCCTCTTCATGGCGTCGGCGAGGCAGCGGCCGATCTCCCTGTCGCCGTTGGCCGAGATGGTCCCGACTTGCGCAATCTCGACGTTCGAGGTGACCTTCGTGGCGTTGTTTTTGAGTTCCGCGACGACGGCTTCGACCGCGAGATCGATGCCGCGTTTCAGGTCCATGGGATTCATGCCGGCGGCCACCGCCTTGGCGCCCTCCCGGGCGATCGCATGCGCGAGCACGACGGCGGTGGTCGTGCCGTCGCCGGCCTGATGGGAGGTTTTTGTTGCTATCTCGCGCACCATCTGGGCGCCCATGTTCTCGAACTTGTTGTCGAGTTCGATTTCCCTGGCGACGGTCACGCCGTCCTTCGTGACCCGTGGCGCGCCGTGCTCCCTGCCGATCGCGACGTTGCGCCCCCGCGGGCCAAGCGTGACGCTCACCGCATTCGCCAGGATGTCAATGCCGCGCAGCATTCTGTCGCGAGCTTCGAACGAGAACATGATTTCCTTGGCAGCCATTTCCTTGTTCCTTAAGACCAAATCTTCGGGGAACGGCGACGCCTCATTCGGCCGCTCAGGCGAGATTGTCCCGTGGCAGCCCGAGCCGATTCCAGACATCGAACAAAGCTGCCGCGAGCCGATCAATCATGATGTCCTCATGACAGGGTGTCGGCGTGATGCGCAGCCGCTCAGTTCCCTTCGCCACAGTCGGATAATTGATCGGCTGGATATAGATGTCGTGATCGCTCAGCAGCAGGTCGCTCGCCGCTTTGCAATGCGCCGGATCGCCGACTGCCACCGGAACGATATGGGTGTCGCTCAGGATGACCGGCAGCGCAGCGGCACCCAGCGCCGCCTTGACCCGCCGGACGCGATCCTGCTGGCGCTTGCGCTCCCAGTGCGAGGTTTTCAGATGCCGGATCGCCGCTGTGGCCGCGGCGCAAATCGCCGGCGGCAACGCGGTGGTGAAGATGAAACCCGGAGCATAGGAACGAACCGCATCGATCAGCACAGCACTTCCCGTGATATAGCCGCCGAGGCAGCCGAAGGCCTTGGCGAGCGTGCCTTCGATAACATCGATCCGGTTCATGGCGCCGTCGCGCGCGGCGATGCCGGCGCCGCGAGGGCCGTACATGCCCACAGCATGGACCTCGTCGAGATAGGTCATTGCGCCGTAACGATCGGCGATTTCGCAAATGCGATTGATTGGCGCGACGTCGCCGTCCATCGAATAGAGTTCGAAGACGATGAGTTTTGGCCGATCCGGACCCGCTGCCTTCAACAATTCCTCGAGATGATCGACGTCGTTGTGGCGGAAGATGCTCTTCTGCGTACCGGACTGACGGATGCCTTCGATCATCGAATTGTGGTTGAGCGCATCGGACAGGATCAGACAACCGGGGATCAGCTTGGCGATGGTCGAGATGCCAGTCTGGTTCGAAACATAGCCGGACGTAAAGACCAGTGCCGCCTCCTTGCCGTGGAGATCGGCAAGCTCGCTCTCGAGCTCTAGGAGCGGATGGCTGGTGCCGGAGATATTGCGCGTCCCGCCGGCCCCCGTTCCCAGGCGGGTAGCAGTCTCCACCATGGCGGCGACCACTTTTGGGTGTTGTCCCATCCCGAGATAGTCGTTGGAGCACCAGATCACGACGTCCTTCGGTCCATGCGGGGAATGCCACACGGCATTGGGAAAGCGTCCGGCGACGCGCTCGAGGTCCGCGAACACACGGTAGCGCCGTTCCTCCTGCAGACGCGCGATCGCATCTGCAAAGAAACCGTCATAACTCGTATTGCCTGGCACCAAGATACGGCCTTGCCCACCGGCCATATCGCCCGCATCTCCGGTCATCGGAGGTCCAAATCGCCGCGGCGCAAGGACGTTCTTTACGCCGCCAGGTTTGCCGGTGTGCAACGCTGTGGGTTCCGCCATCGCCCGATTCCCCTGCTTGCATACGAATTATGTCGAAGCGCGATGCGCGCCGATCCCGCTCGCATAGTTCCTCACGACCCGCGTTCAGGAAGGTCGAAATTGAGCTGCAACATTCGCGCGATGTTTATCAGAATTGTCTCGCAGACCTTATCTTGATTAGGATCCAGATATTTGACAGTCCAGTTTGCCCCGTTCTCCTTGGTTTCGAGCCGCTGAATCACAAAATCAGTGACGTGCTCGCATCCCGGCTCCTTATGAAGATCCGCGAGGATCAATGCCTTAAGCTCCGAAGCCTCCTTTGTATGTCTTTGCATGGTCGCTCTCCTTCCGGATGACAACTTTCTATGGATCGCTCAACTGCATAATCGTGATGTCCGTCATCCCAGGGCTGGTGTCATCGCACCAGTTCACCCAACCTAGCGGCAATGCCGCTGCTTGGTGTGTCAGAGTCTAGCCCCTCCACGAATTGCCCCTGTGGGTTCATGATGTAGATGTGGGTGCCGTGATCCATTAGGTAGTCGTCACCGCCCGCCTCGCCCCGGCGCGCCACACCATAGGCGCCATATGCCTCCGAAACCGCAGCGATCTGTTGCGGGCTGCCGGTCAGTCCCAGGATGCGCGGATCGAACGCTGCGGTAAAGCTTCCCATCACCTCAGGCGTGTCGCGTTCGGGATCGACAGTGATGAAGAGCGGTTGCAGTTTTGCGGCGTCGGGGCCGAGTTCCTCAATCGCCGCGGCGATTGATGACAGCGTCGTCGGACAGATGTCGGGACAAGAAGTATAGCCGAAGAAAACCAGCAGCCATTTGCCGCGATAAGTCTCATCGGTGACCGTCGTTCCGTCCGGCGCCGTAAGCGTGAATGGGCCACCGACCGTCACAGGCGCCGTGTCGGCCCGCACGAGCGGTTGGCAGATCGACAGGGCCGCTGCGAATATGATGCAGAAGAGGGTATGCGGACCGTAGGCCCAGGGGCTGAGGAGTCCATGCCGCCGCTTCATCAAGTACCTCCGGCACTTCGAGAATGACGCACCAACCCCCGCGTGTGTTTGTGATTAACAAACTCGCCTAAACTATCTCACTTTATCATGTTTTGTTGCTGAATGGCTAGACATGGTACTGGTTTAGCTCTATTTTTAACAGTTGCCCCTCATCTCGCTAGAAGGAGGAGGCTTTTATGACCATTCGCGAATTGATGAGCGGGCTGGCGGCGATCGCTTTCGTTGCGATGGTGTCCGCGCCTGCGCAAGCCTACGAAGTGGGTCCGGTCACGGGAGGCGGAACGATCGAGGGTACGATCGTCTACCGCGGCGACGTGCCGACAACAAAGATCATCCCCACCAAGGATATCGAGGTGTGCGGCGATCCCCGCGAGGAGCCGCTGATCGAAGTCGGCAGCGATCAGGCCGTGCTGAACGCGGCGGTGCAGCTGGTCGACGTGGCACAGGGAAAGGCCTGGCCGGAGCCCGGAAAGCCGCCTGAGCTCAACAACCTCAAATGTCGCTTTGAGCCCGCGGTTCAGATGATACCCGCCGGTTCGCTGGAGGTGGTCAACAGCGACCCAATGCTCCACAACACCCACGGGTATTATGGCAAGCGCACCGCCTTCAACCTGGCGCTGCCCAATAAGGGCCAGCGGATACCCGTCGAACTGAAGCGGGCCGGCACTGTCCGCGTCGACTGCGACGCGCATGGCTGGATGGAAGGCTGGGTCTATGTGGTAGACAATCCCTACTACGCTGTCACCGGCGCCGACGGCAAGTTCAGCATAACCGATGTTCCGCCTGGGGACTACAAGCTCGTGGCGATCCACCCCTTCACCGGGCCCATCGAGCAGATTGTAAAGGTAGAGGAGAATAAGGCCACCAGTCTGACGATTGAACTGAAAAAATAAGAAAATGGGCGACCCACTGATTCAATAGGGTCGCGCTCCTGCGAGAAGGCCGACGCTTTAAGAAACGGTCTGCACTGAGGAGGAACCCTGATGTCTGACGAGCTTGACCGCATTCGGCGCGAAATGCATGCGGTGCTGCAGCCGCCTGGAGTACGGCCCGACGACTCGCTCCAAATCACCCGCCGCACATTCATTCACAGATCGCTGCTGTTCGGCGCTGCTTCCGTCGGCCAGACGTTCGCGTGGTGGCCGCTGCTCAACACCATCGACGTCGCTCACGCCGCCGAAGCGCCCTTCAAGTTTGCCTGGATTTCGGACACCCATCTCTACGAGAGGTCCCTCAACACGCGCTTCGTCGACAAGGTGGTGCGCGCCGTACAAGAGGTCCAGGCCATGGATCCGCCGGCCGACTTCCTGATCTTCGGCGGCGACCTGGCCCAGCTCGGAAAGATCGAGGAACTTGAGCTTGGCGTTGAGCTCCTCAAGGATCTGAAGATCAAGAAGTACTACATCCCGGGCGAGCATGACTGGTATCTGGATATGGGCAAGAAGTGGGGCGAGTTGTTCGGCCAACCCAACTGGACCTTCGATCACAAAGGCGTGCGCTTCATCGGGCTCGATACGGTCAGCCGGGGACCGGACTACTGGACAGCGAAAAAGATGACGCCAGAGGAGCGCATGGGCCACATGGCTACCCTCGACGGCACGGTTGCCGGCGCGTGGGCCGGCGTCGGCCGCGAGCAACTCGACTGGATGCAGAAGACACTCGCCGACTGGGATAAGTCCAAGCCGATCGTCATCTTCAGCCATAATCCGCTGTATGAGTACTACCCGCCCTGGAATTTCTGGGTGCGCGACTGGCGCGAAGTGAATGACGTGCTGAAGCCTTATACCAAGGTCACCAACATCCACGGTCACGTGCACCAGGTGCTCTACAACGAGATCGGCAGCATGCGCTCGATCGGCATGCTGGCGACCTCCTGGCCATGGCCGTATGCGCCGGAAGGCGTGCCCAAGCTGACCAAGCCGATGATCCGTGTCGATCCGGGCGATCCCTTCGACGGGGTCGGTTGGGAAACCGTGAGCGTCAACGCCGACGACAAGGTCGATGTCGAGTACATCATGTGGGGCCGCAAGGAGGTGTTCGTCCAGTCGCCGGAGGACCACGACAAGAGCATTGGGGAGGTCTTACAGCCACGCATCGCCGACAGACAGTACCCGTGGGAAAATCCATAAAGGGGATGGCTATGATAAACACATCGACATTCCTCTGCATTCTGAGGCGTTCCACCGTCGCCGGAGCAGTCGTCGCAGCTGCCGTCGTCGTCGGCCCGGCCAGTGCCAACAAGGACCCGGTGACGCCAAAGCAGCTGAAGCTCTATCAAGAGGCGTTCATGGAGGAGGTCAGGAAGGGAGACCTCCTGTTCCACGGTGATGCGGCGATGGCGGAGCAGTTGGGCGTCAAGCTGTCGACCACCGGGTGGGCCTGCGCCATGTGCCATCCGATGGCCTCCGATACCCACCCGCATGCGTTCCCGAAGTTCCAGCAGTCGATGGCCAAATTCGCGACACTGCGCGACATGATCAACTGGTGCATCGAGAAACCGAACCAGGGCGAGAAGATCGATCCCGAATCGGAGGCGATGAAGGCGCTCGAGGCGTACATCACCTGGTCGAACACCGGTTCGGTGTTGGTGCCAGGCAAGTACTAGTCTCGTCGATAGCCGGGGCTCGGCTTCACGGGAGCGCGTCCGCCATCGGGGGTGACACCTCGATGGGTGGGGTTGAAGCAGTCGTGCGGCCGGGGAACCGCGCGGGGAGGTCTATGCGTTGGCAGAGACTGGGATGGAGCTGCGCGGCAAGTTCGCGAATGTGGACCTGGATGCGCTGGTCGACAACCGGGTCGTGCGGACCTGGCTTTATTTCGGCATGTTCTGGCTGATGGTAACGCCATCCGTCGGCGTCCTGATATCGAGCACCTTCAACTACCCCGACTATCTCGGATCGGGGAATCTCGAGCTCACCTTCGGCCGGCTGCGCCCGGTCCACGTCAACGGTGTCATCTTCGGCGCTTTCTCGACGCTTTTCATCGGCCTTTGCTACTATCTCGTGCCGCGTCTGTCGGGGGTGCGGGTAATATGGTCGGAGTGGTCGGTTCTTCTCGCATGGGTCTGGAACGTCGCAACGCTTGCCGGTTTGGTCGGCTTGCTGTTCGGCGACAGTGACGGTTTGGAAGCCGGAGAGTTTCCGCTCTATGCGAAGGTCGCATTCTTCATCGTAGTGGCTGTTGCTACCGCGCAATTCCTGATCACGATCAGTCGAAGGCTCGAGCCGGCGATCTATGTCGCGCTATGGTACTTGATCGCCACTTTCGTGTGGACGACGATGAACTTCGTGCTTGGAAGCTTCATCCTGCCGTACACGATCTCGGGCATCAACAGCGCCGCCTTCCATGGCCTCTATCTCCACTACATCGTCGGGCTGTGGCTAACGCCCGCGGGCTACGTGATCATTTACTATTTCCTGCCGATCAGCGCGCGAAATCCGCTCTATGCCCATAAGCTCTCGCTGGTAGGCTTCTGGTCCCTGGCATTGTTCTACCCGTTCGTCGGCATCCACCATTACCTCTACAGCCCGATCGCGGACTGGGCCGAGACCTTGGCCGTCGTCACGTCGATGCTACTGATCATTCCGGTGTGGACGGTACTGGTGAACTTCTTCGGCACTATGATGGGCAAGTGGCATGAGTTCGGCAGGAATCTGCCGGCGAAGTTCCTGATCATGGGCTCGCTCATGTATCTCGTCGGCTGCTTCCAGGGCTCGACCGAGGCGCTGCGGCAGCTGCAGCAGCCGACCCATTTCACCGATTTCGTCATCTCGCATTCGCATCTCACCGTGTTCGGCACCTTCGTCGTATGGGCGATGGGGGGCCTCGTCTATACTTGGCCGCGGCTGTTCGGGCGCGAACTCTGGTCCTTCAAGCTCGGCAACTGGTCGTTCTGGCTGATCACCATCGGCATCACGACCATGGGCCTGGTTCTCACAGCGGGCGGGCTGCAGCAGGGTTATCAATGGATGAATGGTGTCGAATGGCTCGACTCGCTCGTCTGGGTGAAGCCCTACTGGCTGGCGCGGACCCTGGCAGGCATCAGCATGGATATCGGTATGTCGCTGCTGGTGGTGAATCTGATGCTGACCGCACTGACCAGCCCGGCGGCTGAGGCGCGACGCGTCCGCGGGCCGGTGGAGGCGCCTATCCCGGCCCCGGCGGGAGGGCCCGCGCAGTGAACGTTCGCTTCTTCGCGCTGTTCGCCGGCGTCTTTTGCATCACCCTTGCGGTGATCACGCAGGGCGTGCTGCCCTTCGTGGAGCCGTCCTCGCGAACTACGCGCGTGACCTCGGTGGTGCGGACGGATTTCGGCCAGCTGAAATGGACGGTTTCAGAGGCGACTGACTACACCGAACAGCAGCGTCGCGGCCGCAACATTTACCTGCGCGAAGGCTGCTGGTACTGCCATTCGCAATTCGTGCGGCCGGTGACCGGCGAGATCCGCCGCTGGGGACCGGTCAGCGAGGCGGGCGAATACGCCTATGACGTGCCGCACCTGTTAGGCACACGCCGGATCGGGCCGGACCTGACGCGCGTCGGCCTGAAATACAGCGACGAATGGCACCTGGCGCACTTCTACAATCCTCGGATGCTGGTGCCGGACTCGATAATGGCGCCGTATCGCGGCCTCTTCCACGAGCCCGATGCAGCCGTCCGTATCGTTGACGACGGCGCTGGAAATCGGACCCTGGAAAGGACAGAGGTCACCGAAGGCCTGTTCGACTTCGACAGCCAGCAAGCCATCCAGCTGACGCCGAATGCGTACGGGTTGCTGTTCGTGCCGCTGAAGGCGCGCGAAAGAAAGCCGATCATCCTGACGCCGAATGACGAATACACAGGAGAAACCGTCAGCATCGCGGCGGAGACGGAATCGGTGGCGGCGCTCGTTTCCTACGTCCAGAAGCTCGGCACGAACCGGGGTAAATGGCGCGATCTTTTCGAGCCGCAAAGTCTGGAGGTCATGGATGCGACGATGCCGCGCTCCGAGGAATGGATTGCTTATGGCAAGGAAGTCTATGAGCGCCGCTGCATCGGTTGCCACGGTGCCAAAGGCGACGGCAACGGGCCGGCCGCCACCTTTATGTTTAACCAGCGGCCCAGGGACTTCACGTCCGCAGTCTTCAAGTTCAGGTTGACAAAGGAGCCCCTGCCCACGGACGGCGACATGCTGCGCACCATTACTCGCGGCATCCGCGGCACGGCAATGCCCCCTTGGTACGAACTGCCGCTCAACGATCGGCTGGCGGTGATCCAATACATCAAATATGAGCTAGCGGTTGACCGTTCCGATCCCGCCAGTCCTTACGCTTTCTTCGTCGAGGAACCGCCTGGCCCACCGTTGTATATCGGGCGCCCGCCGACGCCGTCCCAGACGATGCTGGACCGAGGTAAGGAGGTTTGGCAGGTGGCGAAGTGCTGGGAGTGCCACGGCCAAGGCGGCAAGGGCGACGGCGAGAAGGCTGCCGGCCTCAAGGATGATCTCGGGTTCGCCACCGTGCCGGCCGACCTCACCAGCGGCCAGTTCAAGTCTGGCCCGGCCGTCGAAGACATCTTCCGAACGATAACTACCGGCCTCAGCGGCACGCCGATGCCGTCGTATCGGGATTCTTTTCCGGACGAGGACCGGTGGGCGCTTTCTTATTTCGTGGTGGCGCTTTCCGCCTATAAAGACCCGCTCTCGCTGCAGCCGCTGTCGATCAAGAAGGAGGCCCGCGCGGCGCTGAACGATCTGGAACTGGTCGCTGACAAGCCTGAGCGAGCCTATGTGCCCGATCCGTCGGTGCCGGCGTCCGGCCCGCCAGCGCCGCCTGGCGAGGAACAGGCACCCGCCGGAGGTTAGCGCATGCTCGGTTTTGAAGTCACCGGACCCTATGTCGGCGCCATGATGATGAGCCTGGCGGCCCTGTTCTTGTTCATCTGGGGCGTCCTATCCGGCGCGTTGAGCGGCACCGACAAAGCCGCCAACGGCTTTTTTGAAAGGGAGATGGAGAATGAGCGATCTGCAGAGCAGCGATCCGGAGAGCCCGAGGCACCCGGAACTGGATGTACGTCAAAGCTCGCACCCTGAACTAGAGGACTATGCCGGCGGCCTGATACAGGCGCGTGTGGGCTTCATTCCGCTATGGCTTCTCGTCGTCTACGTGCTGCTGTTCGCCTGGGGGCTGTATTACATGTATGTTTACTGGGGCGGGCTCGGCCCCGGCCGTCTGTTCTAAGAAGACTGTCGCAAGAGCTGGTAAGGCAGGAGTGATGGAGATGTTGGTAGCCAAAATTCTCCTTGGGGTCGCCGCATTGAACCTCCTTTTCCTGGCCTTCGAGGTGGCGGTAAACGTGCTTCGTCTTTATTTCGGCTGACATAGGAGCAGCGGATGCTACAGGACACGGTTTTCAAGCTCGCTGACGCCGGCTTGCCACAGATGCTCGGCTTCCTCATCTATGGCGGCTGCACCGTCGGCTTTATCATCTTTCTTGTCTATCTTGTGCGGCAATAGCGACGCGGGCGCGGCGCTGCGAAAACGCCAATGATCTACTACCTCGTGATCTTCGCCGCTGGATTTGCAGGCAGCTTTCATTGCATCGGCATGTGCGGCGGCTTTGCCTGCGCGCTGGGCCGCGATCAGCGAGGCGGAGGCGCAACCGTCCTTCGCCACCTGCTCTATAATACCGGCCGATTGACAACCTATTGCTTTCTGGGCGGGCTCGCGGGTGCGATCGGTCAGGTCATCTGCACCACGCAAGGTCTAACGGCGGCGCCGCCCTTGAACGGCTCCCTCGACACCGCCCAACGAATTCTCGCGATCGTCGCTGGCCTGCTCATGATTGCCATGGCGTTGCAGTTCTTCGGCTTGCTGCAGGTCTTCCATCGTCTTGCGATCGGATTTGGCGGCAGCACATTTGCATTGTCTCTGCGCGGTCTGTTGACCGCCGGGAGCAGCGCAGCACCGCTTGCCTTTGGCGTTTTCAACGGCTTCCTGCCATGTCCCCTGGTCTATGCCTTCGCCGCCCAGGCGGCGAGCACCGCCGGAGCGCTTCCCGGGCTTCTCGTCATGGCATGGTTCGGACTGGGAACCTTCCCCGCGATGTTGATGATGGGCGGCGTTGGCCGGATACTAGGGCCAGCCTGGCGGCGGCGCGGCGTGCGGCTGGCTGGCGGCTTTATTCTTTTGCTCGGTCTCATCACGCTCGGCCGTGGTCTCCTGCCTTCCGACGCGCATATCGGCCTTGCCTGGCTGGGCGGACATCCTGCATGACTGCGCATGGCGATATCCTCTGTAGCCATTGTTCGCTGCCCGTCGGCCTGCGCCCGATGGAGCGCAGGCTCAATGGTGAGGCTTGCGCATTCTGCTGCTACGGCTGTTGCATCGCCTTTCAGGTGAAGAGCGGCAGACACGAAGAGTGGGAAGCCGCCTGGCTTCTGATCCAGCTCGGCGTGGGAGGCTTTCTCTCCATGAATATCATGATGTTCAGCCTCCTCCTCTATTCGGACGCGTTCACCGGCGTCGATGCGGGCGTGCTGCCGTGGATCCACCTTTTGCTCTGGATCTTCGCGACGCCGGCGGTGGTGATTCTCGGCGGACCCTATCTGCGCGAAATGTGGCTCAATGGTATTCAGGGACGAGTGACGTCGTCGGCACTCATCGTGCTTGGCGTCGCTGCCGCTTACCTCTATTCGGCATTTGCCGTGTTCGAGGGCAGCACGCATGTCTATTTCGACACCGCCGTGATGGTGCTGATGCTGTTCACCGTTGGCCGCTATCTCGAGGCTGTTGGCCGCGCCAGGGCGGCGCGCGACCTCGAACCTCTTCTGGCCGCAGAAGGCGAGAGCGCGACCGTGATCGATGGCGCGGCAGAGATCCGCCGTCCGGTGCGGGAGGTGTCGGCCGGCATGCTGGTGCGGGTCCGGCCAGGCGAGCGCATTCCGGTCGACGGCGTGGTTGTCGAAGGGGAATCGAACACCGATGAAGCCGTGATTACCGGAGAAAGCCGGCAAGTGACCAAGGGCGCCGGCTCCAAGGTGATTGCCGGCAGTATCAATATCGACGGCCCGCTCCTGATCCAAAGCAGCGGTGACGGAACTGCAACCCGCTGGGCGCGGATTTGCCGGTCGGTGCGCGAAGCGCTGGGCCGTCGCAGTCCAACCCAGCGTCTTGCCGATCGCGTCGTTGGCGTGTCCGTGCCGCTCGTCCTCGCCCTCGGCGGGCTGACGATCGTTTACTGGGCGCAGTCATTGCCGTTCGATCGGGCGTTGCTGATTGGCCTCTCGGTACTGGTGGTTGCCTGTCCTTGTGCCGTCGGCCTCGCTGCTCCGATGGCGACATCACTCGGCATCGGCCGGTTGGCACGGCACGGCTGCCTTGTCCGCGACCCCGGCGTGCTTGAGACCCTCGCGCGTGTCCGGTTGCTCGCCTTCGACAAGACCGGCACTCTGACGGCGGGCAAAGCGCGTCTCGTCGGCGTCGACTGCCAGGAGGTCGGCATCGACGAAGTGCTGGCGCGCGCCGCCGGTCTGGAGCGACTTTCCGAGCATGGTCTGGCGCGGGCCATCGCGGCAGCCGCCGCTCAGCGCGGCATCACGCCGCTCGTCACCCGCGATGTCCGGACGGTTCCCGGCCGTGGCGTCCGCGGCAGCGCCGAAGGCCGGCCCGTAGCGGCAGGGAACGGCAGATTGATGAATGATCTGGGCTGGCCGCTTCCCCCGTCGCTGACTGAGCGTGCGCGGTCGCTGGAGGCGAGCGGTTATTCGGTGGTCTATGTCGGTTGGGGCGAGCAGGTTCACGCCGTGCTGTCGCTCGATGATTCACCGCTTCCCGAGGCGCATGCCGCGATCGCGGCCCTGCGTGAGCGCGGGCTCGACGCCACGCTGTTGACCGGCGACTTGGCGCAAGCGGCGGAGCGGATCGCGGCTCTGGTCGGGATCAAGGACGTCCAAGCGGGCCTTTCGCCGGAGGCCAAACGGCTGGCCCTGGATCGGCTCCGCCATGACCACGGTTCGGTGGCGATGGTCGGCGATGGACTGAATGACGGGCCGGTCCTGGCCGCCGCAGATGTCGGTATTGCCGTCGGCTCCGCCACCGATCTCGCCCGCGAGACTGCAGCGCTCGTGCTGCCTGCGGACGGATTGTGGATGCTGCCCTGGATCGTCGACGTGGCCCGTGCGGTCCGCAGGACCATCTTGACCAACCTTATGTGGGCGTTCGGCTACAACCTCGTCGCCCTGACGTTCGCAACATTCGGACTTCTGCAGCCAATCCTTGCGGCGGCGGTCATGGCCGGCTCGAGCATTCTCGTGGTGGTGAATTCGCTGCGGCTGGAGCGGCTGCCCGATCCTGTTCCAGCGCTGATCCCGGAGCAACGATCCGGCACCAAGTCGCAGCGTACCCACGATGGCGCCGGCATTTCCGCAATGGCCGGCCCGGCCGTCGAGCGGAGTTGAGTTTCGTTTCAGCCAAACACGTCGTGCGTGAAGGCGTCATACCAGCCTTCCGCCGCGCGCGCAGCCTGCCGGCGGACCTCGTAGCTTTCCTCGACCTTGCTGACGAAGCTGATGACGCTCTTGAGCTTCCCGTCGACGGGCTTGAAGCTGATGGCGTTGCTGAACGCATCGTCGGGGGCGAGATAGGTGTAGCAGGTGTTGAACAAATGCGCCGGGAAACGCGCTGATCCAGTGAGATCGGCCGCGATGGCAAAGGCGCAGGCTTTGGCCTGGCTGTTGGCGCAGAAGGCGGATTTCGGCATATCCCCGCCGATGATCGCGTCACCGACCAGATGGACGCCGGGCTGCAGCGCCGATTCGAAGGTGACCGGATCGACCGGACACCAGCCCGACCGATTGGCGAGCCCCGCCTGCTGCGCCAAGCGCCCGGCCATTTGCGCCGGGATGACATTGGCCACCGCGGCCTTGAATGTAGCTCCCGCGGTGATCACCGACCGGGTCTTCGCGTCGATTGCCGTGACCCCGCCGGTGAACTGAGCCGGTAGCCATTCGATCATTCCCGGATAGTGGCGGTTCCAAGCGTCCTGGAACAGGTCCTGCGCGTTGAAGCTGTCTTTCGCATCGAGGATCAGAATTTTGGCCTTGGGTTTGCGGCGCTGGAAATAGGATGCGACGAGGGAAGCGCGCTCGTAGGGGGCGGGCGGGCAGCGAAACGGATTCGGCGGAGCAACGAGCACGAACAGCCCGCCGTCCTCCATGCTTTCCAGTTGCCGGCGCAGCAGCTTGCTTTGCGGTCCTGCATTCCAGGCGTGCGGCATGATCTCCATCGCCGCTTCGTCATAGCCCTTAAGCGCCCGATCCCTGAATGCGATGCCTGGCGCAACAACGAGACGGTCGTAGCTGAGCTTTGAACCGTTGTTGAGCGCAACGGTTTTCGCCGCCGGGTGAATCGCCGCGGCGGACTCATGAATGACGATGATACCATTTTGTTTTGCCAGCGCTTCATAACCATGACTGAGCGATTCGAACGGGCGCAGCCCGGCGAGATAGAGATTGCTGAAGAAACAGGTCGCGTAGCTCTGCCGCGGTTCAACCAGGGTCACCTCGATAGCCGTGGCGCTGGCGGCGAGATATCTGGCGACCGTTGCGCCGCCGATGCCGCCGCCGATCACGACGACACGCGCCTTGGCCTGGCCCCGCGCCTTCGGCTGGTTGAGCGCCGTTAACAACGCTGCTCCGGTGAGGCGGCCGAACTCGCGACGAGTCCAGGATTTCATCGCGGGTTACTTCCCTGCGCTGCGACATAGCGCGCGACGCTCGCGATCTCCTCGTCGCTGAGCGACAGCGCGATAACGTGCATGATGTGATTTGGACTCTCGCTCGCCCGGTAGGCAAGCAGGGCGTTGGTAAGCCTCTCCTCACCAAGCCCGATGATGCTGGGAATGCCTGTGCCGCCGCCATCGAGACGATGGCAGGACGCACAGATTGCGGCGAGTTGAGCGCCTTGATCGGGCCCCGCCGCCGCGCCGGATTGGCTGAAGAGCAGCACGAGGCCCGTGGCAATCGCAGATCTCGCGACGGGGCGCATGCTGAATACCCGTCTGTTTCGCAGTTTTCCGGTCACGCTCCCACTCAACTTGTCACGCTATAATTCGCGCAGCTCGATTGCGTCGACACCTCAACCGACCGTGAACTGGTGCGACAACATATATACGCCACCCCCGTCTTCTTCCCAGACAAAATCGAGCCGGCCGCTCTCCGTCGCGCGCAAGGAAAATTCGAAGAACGGGTTGGCCGAAATCGCCTCGTGAAGATCGACACTGAACACCACAGTTTCGTTGTAGCGACAGACAAACTTGTTGATGATCTTGCGCGGGATTACATTGCCTTGATCATCATGGCGTAGCCCCGTTTCCATCTCGTGGCTGATAATGGTCTTGACCTGAAAAATCTCCCCCTTCGCCGCAGCGTTTGGCACGATCACGCGTGGTGTCGGGGTGGTCACAGTCTCTCTCCGATCCTCAGGCACAGCCATCCGAGGCGACACGGAC
Source organism: Mesorhizobium sp. WSM2561 (assembly GCF_000513915.1). Taxonomy (NCBI): domain Bacteria; kingdom Pseudomonadati; phylum Pseudomonadota; class Alphaproteobacteria; order Hyphomicrobiales; family Phyllobacteriaceae; genus Mesorhizobium; species Mesorhizobium sp. WSM2561. The sequence continues at coordinate 1,537 of NZ_AZUX01000023.1, read as the reverse complement.
CCACGTCGTGGTCATCAGCAAAATGCCGTCATTCATTTCAGCGACAGCGACGACGTGTTGCGGTTTGGCAAGCCGGATGCGCGTCGACACGCGGGGCAGACTGCGTTGCGGGACGAAGTGGAAACTGGCCACTTCGATGAGCGGGTTCCGCGGCGCGAACACGCGCATCTGCCTTACATGGTCGGCCTCGGTCATGGGGCTGTCGATGTAAAGACTCATGGGCACGGTGTAGCCGGTCGGGAAGTCCGTCGGCATTATCAGGTGAAGGCGATCCGACACCGTGGCCGTCCGTCCGGTGAGCTGCTCGATGAGATCCAACGCTTCATCGTTCGCACGCGCGCTCCGCGGCGAGAAGAGCGCGACCCCGGCAAACCCCACACTCCCGGCGATCAACACATCGCGGCGCGTCAAGCTCATCGTCCCGGTCTCCAAACCCTGCCACCTCTTTAGGCCACTCTAAGAACGCATCGGCGGCGGCAGGCGGCGCACTCGGACACATCAGTGCGGCAGCTTCTACCAAATTTAGCACCGACAACCGCTGGGAGCAATCTCGCGGAAGTGCCCATGGCCGCCCTTTAAACCAATGCATTCTGTTTTACCGCCCGTTGGGAGCACGCCGGCGGATTCTGCGACTACCCAACTTCGGTCGCCGGCCTGATCGCTGGAGGCGTTATTGCGGCACCGCTGTCGGGATAGATGGTCAAGGCATTGCGGGAAAGGACGCTCTTGGGTTGTCGGATCTCTGATCACACTCTTGGCCGGCTATCAGATGCTCGAATTAACTGGAGCGCTCGAACCGCGCCAGCGCAATGTCTGATTTACAAGCCTGCGCGACATTCATGATAAGGCTGAAAAAGGACGGGTTAGGGTGGGAAGCGGTCGTTGGTCTCTTCCCAACGAGCAAGTAGCGCCCCTGAGCTGACCCATCCGGGCCGAACCCCGGGGCAGTCTCGCGTGCCGCCCGAGATAACTCGCGAGGCTAAGCCCAGAACGCATCCCAGGCGTAGAGGTCGTAGAAGTGCTCCCGGCCGTCAATCACCTTGCCATTCTTGATGTCGAAGACAATGCAACAGAGCACATCCAGCCGTTTGCCGTTGCGCTCCCCGGTATTGCGATGGACGCCGACCGCGCGTCCGTCCTCGCTCTCCATCACATGCAAAAGGTTGGCCTTGAAAGTCCCGTGGTTTCGCCGCCATAGCGGCCGAACTGGCCAAAGGTCGCCTCGCGGGCTTCGTAGTCCCCGGCGATCGGACTCTTCCCCGGAGTATGCCAGATGCAGGACTCGTCGATGATTTGCGTGAGCGTGTCCATGTCTCCCGAGTTGAACGCGGCACAACNGCGCCGAACGAGCTCGGAGTTCTGATTTCTTAGCGTCACGTCTGCCATAACTTCCTCCTGTTGCTGACCCGACCCTGCTGGGGCGTGAGAGCCTGAAGGGCGTCGACCCAACTCATATCAGCAACATACACCCGGCACGGTGCGCGCGCACGAGGAAGCTTGCCTTTGCTCTTCTCCGCAGGAAGGGCAGCTACGGGTC